>JANOBH010000350.1:0-45242 GCA_031411535.1 Chthoniobacter sp.
GCCTTCATTTCAGCGGGGGTCACGATCATGGCTTCAGACTATTCGCGCGCTTTGGTGTCGATGACGAGCGTCACCGGCCCGTCGTTCACCAGCGCCACCTGCATCATCGCGCCGAATCGCCCGCTGGCAACGGGACGCCCGAGCAGCTCTCCGAGCCGGCGCGACATGCTTTCGCAGAGCGGCTGGGCGAGCGCCGGCTTCGCGGCGCGATGCCAGCTCGGACGCGCGCCCTTTTTCGTGCTCGCAAAGAGCGTGAACTGGCTGACGAGGAGGATGCCGCCGGCGATTTCGAGGATGCTCCGCTCCATCCCGCCGGCGTCGCCGGCAAAAAGGCGCAGGTTCACGATCTTGGCGGCGAGCCATTCGATGTCGTCGAGCGCGTCGCTTTCCTCCACCCCGAGCAACACCACGTAGCCGCGCCCGATTTCGCCCACGACCGCGGCCTCGACGGATACCGAGGCGGAGCTGACGCGTTGGATGACGGCACGCATGCGGCGGAGTTAACGCAGCCACTGAAGTGCGTCACGCTGGAAAGCGAAAACGATTCTTGACCGTGGGTCGGCGGCTGGCTAGCCACGCGGACGGCAAGCGTGGCTTGGATCCCCGGCTGCGTCGGATGCCACCAAATCAACCCAGAACAGACATCACCAGCAGTATGAAGAAGTTCCTGACAATCCTCACCCTCACCGCATTTGCCGCCATTCCGGCGACCACTTTCGCGGCGCCCAAGAAAGAAGCCGCCGCACCCGCCGCTGCCCCTGCGGAAAAGCCGGCGGAAGCCAAGGCCGCGAAGGCCAAAGAAGAGAAACCTGCCGAAGCGAAAGAAGGCAAGGCCATGCCGATGAACGTCAAAGTCGATGCGATCGACGCCGCCGCGAAGTCATTCACCCACACGAACAAGAAGGACAACGCGGTCATCAAGTTCGTCGTCACCGACAAGACCGAGATCAAGAACGGCGAGGCCGCCGCCAAGTTTGAGGACATCAAGGTGGGCGACACCGTGAGCGGTCTGCGGATGAAGAAAAGCGATACGGAGTATGAAGTCGTAAAGATCACCAAATTCGGCGTGGCTGCTCCGAAGGAGAAGAAGGCCGACGGCGACAAGAAGCCCGAGGCTGAGAAGCCGGCGGAGAAGAAGACCGAGGAAAAGAAGAAGTAGTCCGCACTTTCCCGCAGTTTGCGAAGCCGGCACCCGCGCGATCGGGTGCCGGCTTTCGTTTTTTTCCGCAATCGGCGGCAACAAACCCGACGCGGGCGGGTTGTCCCCCGGAACCGCTCCCGTGCTTTGCAAAAAGCCCGCCGCGGCGCTTGCCGTTTTCCCTTTCGCGCCAATACTCCCTCCCCATGCCGACGACATCGCCCCTCCCCGTTGCGCCCGTTTCCTTTCCCCGCGCCGTTCCGGCGCAGAAAATCCGCCCGCCGAAAAAGAACATCCCCCAGACGCCGATCCAGCGGCAGCACATCCTGGAGCGCGTGCGCGCCTATGTCGCGGAGCATCAGCCCGTGCCGCCGATGCCGACTGAGGAGCTGAAGGTCCACGCCGACCGGCTGGTCGCGCAGCTCGGCTGCGAACCCATTTACCGCGATTACATCGGCGTGCTGCTGAACAACGAAATGTGGCGCGAGCCGCTGGCCGCCGTGCCCTTCGAGCGCCGCCTGCTGCTGCTGCCGAAGTGCCTGCGCGTGGAAGCCAAATGCCCCGCGCCCTTCGATGAGTTCGGCCTGCTGTGCAAGCAGTGCGGGCTTTGCACGATCCAGGATCTGCAGGCCGAGGCCGAGCGGCTCGGATACGCGGTGCTCGTGGCGGAAGGCAGCGCCATCGTCATGTCGCTGATCCAGACGGGGAAGATCGAGGCCATCGTCGGCGTCTCATGCATCAGCGTCTTGGAGCGCGCCTTTCCGTACATGGAGGCTGCGGCGATTCCCGGTGTGGCGGTGCCGCTGCTGCAGGACGACTGCATCGACACGAATGTGGATATCGACTGGGTCTGGGACTACATCCACCTCACCAGCGACGACCAGACGCGCCGCCTCGACCTCGGCCAGCTCCGCGACGAAATCGACTTCTGGTTCACGCCGCTGAGCCTCGACACGATCATGGGTGCGCCGCAGGGCGAGACGGAGAAAATCGGGCGCCAGTGGCTGGCGCGCGCGGGCAAACGGTGGCGTCCGTTCCTGACAGTGGCTTGTTTCCAGGCACTCCGATCCACGCCGGGCGCGGCGCTGCCGGACGACCTGCGCAAGGTCGCCGTCGCCATCGAATGCTTTCACAAGGCCTCGCTCATCCACGACGACATCGAGGATGGCGACGCCCAGCGCTACGGCGAGAAGACGCTGCACGAGGAGCACGGCGTGGCCGTGGCACTCAATGTCGGCGACCTGCTCATCGGCGAAGGCTACCGCCTCCTCGCCACCTGCCGCGCGAGCGCGGAGCAGAAGGCCGAGATGCTCCGCATCGCCGCCGAAGGCCAGCGCGAACTCTGCCGCGGCCAGGGCGCGGAACTCGTGTGGGCACGGCATCCGCAGCCGCTCACCTCCCACGAAGTCGTCGATATTTTCCGCAAAAAAACCGCGCCCGCCTTTTCCGTGGCACTTCAGCTCGGGGCGATCTATGCCGGGCAGTTTGAGGAAAATGAGGAAGTCCTCGCCTCGTACAGCGAGGCGCTCGGCATCGCCTACCAGATCCGCGACGACCTCAGCGATCTCGGCGCGAGTGGCGAGACGAATGACATCGCCGGCCTCCGCCCCAGCCTGCTGCTCGCCGTGGCCTACGAGCGCGCCACGCTCGAAGCCGCTGGAGCCGACAAGGCGCTCGCGGAAACACGCGCTGCGCAGAAGCTCGCGCTCGAAGCGAATTGGCGCCGCCTTTCCACCGCCGCACCCTCCGAGACCGAGGCGCTCTACCTCGCGCTCCACGCCGACGAACGCTGCCGCACGCTGCTCGAAAGCTACAAGGAGGAAGCCGTCCGCAGCCTCCGCGACGTGGACAACGCCAACCTCAAGGGCCTGCTCCGCCGCGTCCTCGGCAAGATTTTCAACGACACCGAGATCAAGGGCTGGTGCAAGGAATTCGAGGAAAAGAACCTCGCGGGTCAGGCTGCGGAAGTGTGACGGCCTGAAGCTGGCGCCCGCCGGCGGGCGCATGGAAGTTTTAGTGGCGGAGGCGGTCCAAGAGGACGAATTTTAAGGCATGAAAAGGTTCGCTCCATTGCTGGGGATCGCGCTTTCGGTGGTGATCGCCGGGGCGGCTGCGGCGCGCGACCTGAAGACGACGACCGGGGAGGTGTTTCACAATTTCGCGGTGACGAAGAAGGAGCCGGCCGGCCTGCGGATCCAGCACGACGCGGGAGTGGCGTTCGTGGATTTCATCCTCCTGTCGGAGGCGGACAAAATGGAGTTCGGCTTCGACGCTGCGGCGTACGCCGCATGGCAGGTGGAGCTGCTCGCCGCGGATAAGCTCCGCCAGCAGGCGATCGCCGCGCATCGGGCTGCCGCCGCCGCGCGGAAAGCGGCGGAACTCGCGAACAGGGAGCGGAGCGACACAGGGGGTGATTTCACGCTCCGCGAGGAGAGCCAGAGGCGGATTCCGACCTTCGCGCCGATGCGGCAGGGCGTGGAGGTGACCGTCGATACGCCTGGGTTTTCCTACCGGACCTATCGCAACGACGGCACGCTCTATTTTGACGGCACGCAGCCCGGCGTGACCGACAGGATCCGCGGCTACTACCGCGGCGACGGCAGCTACCACGGCCCGGTGATCATCAGGCAGCGGTAGGCCTGCGGAGGGAGCACGCGCCGGCTTCGCGAGGCGGATACTGAAAGCGCGCGGCATCGACAAACGGGGGCGGTCCACTAAGTTTGTTGCGCACGACGTTTCTTCCGCGCCGTGCTTCGGAAATTCATGAGCTTTTTGCCCCACCGACTGACAAAAAAACTGCGCGCGCGGGTGCGGGCGCTGCCGTTTGCACGCCGGCTGGGAAGACTCGCGGATACCGTGAGCCGACGGGTCACGGGGAAGCAGCGGACCGTGACGGAAAGCCCGAACCTGCTGCCGGTGCTGATCCAGGTGCTGGCGGCCTTTTCCAAGGCGGACGGGCAGGTGCTGGAGGAGGAGATCGATTCTTCGCTCGGCTTCCTGCGCTATGACTATCCCGAGGCGGTGTACTCGGAGCTGCGCAAACTTTTCCGCCAGGCGCTGAATGAGAACCAGGACCTCGGGGCGATGGCGCAGAAGCTCGCCGCCGAGCTGAATCTGGAGCGGAAGGTGATGCTCGGCGTGCAGCTCTACGACCTGATCTCGAAGGCGGGCATGGAGCAGCAGCAGGTGGTGAGTTTTTACTCCTTCATGACGCAGCTCGGGATGGCGGCGCAGGCGATCGACATCGTGTACCAGCTCAATGCGGCCGAGGAGAGCGACAAGACCGTGTATCAGCACGGGCAGTCGCCGCTGGAGTCGCTGGCCTTTGGCGCGAATGGCTCGGCGGACGTGAAGCTGAAAGGGCTGGCGGGGACCGAGCGGCTGGTGGCCTTCCGGTATCACGACCTCATCCTGCTGAAGAACCAAAGCTCAAAGGGGATCGTGGTGCGCGGGCGTCCGCTGGTGCCGGGCGCGTTCTGCCGCGTCTATACCGGGCAGCGGATCGTGCTTGGTGAACAGGTGCTGACGTACGAGGACCTGGCGTACTATTTCAATGCGAAGAAGAACGTCTCGCTGACCCACGTTTTCCTGACCATCGGCAGCGACGACGAGGTGCATCTCGAAAAGGAGAAGACCAGGGAATCCTGTCTGGAAGTGCGTTTCGGGCTGAAGGTGCAGGTGCGTGCGCTGAAAAGTGTGGACGCCGTGCTCAATGGAATCGCCCTGCGCGCGGGCACGGCGATCGACGCGACGCTGGACGACCGGATCGTCTTTCACAACGACTCCGAGCTGCCTCTCAACGAGCTCCGGCGACGTGCGCGGGCGCTCGGCGGGCGCTTTCAGCTCAAGGCGTACAAGACCGGCTATCTCGTTTCGAACAACCCCTCGCTGCTCGACAATGACGACATCCTGCTCTCGCCCGGCACGAGCGGGGAGGTGCTGCTGAAAATCCTGTGCGACTACGAAAACCGTGTCGGCAAGCTCGAGGTGCTGCAGGCCGACCGGCCGATCATGGTCGGCGATTTTCCGGTGAAAGGGAGCGCCGTGCTGCACGACGGCGACACCATCCGCATCGACACCGGGCAGGTGCTGCGGTGCGACTTTGCGAACCGCATCATCGAGGAGGAGCGGAACATCATCTCCTCGCTCGAAGTGCGCGATGTCTCGCACAAGTTCCGCCGCGCGCAGGTCGCGATGGACAGCATTTCCTTTGCGGTGGGCCGCGGCGAGATGGTGTGCGTGATGGGCGCGAGCGGCTCTGGAAAATCCACGATGCTGCGGTGCATTGCCGGCCAGCTCCAGCCCACGCAGGGCGACATCCTGCTCAACGGCCAGTCGCTCTACGGAAACGTGGACGCCCTCAAGCACTTCATCAGCTACATCCCGCAGGACGACGCCTTTGACGACCACCTGACGATCGAGGAAAACATGAGCTTCGCGGCGGCCATCCGCTCGCCGCACCTCTCGCGGCGCGACCGGGCGAGGCGCATCGAGGGAAAGCTGACCGAGCTGGGACTGAGCGAGCGGCGGGGAAACATCGTGGGCACGGCGATCAAAAAGACGCTCTCCGGCGGCGAGCGGAAGCGGCTGAACATCGGCCTGGACATGATCTCCAGCGCGGACGTTTTCCTTTTCGACGAGCCGACGAGCGGACTGAGCTCAAAGGACAGCGAGCACGTCATCGAGATCATCCGCTCGATGGCGCACAACAAGATCGTGCTCGTCACGATCCACCAGCCGACGTCGAAGCTCTTCCAGATGTTCTCGAAGGCGCTGCTCCTCGACAAAGGCGGGCGCATGGTTTTCTACGGCACGCCGACGGAGATGCTGCAGTACTTTGCAAACGCCGAGCATCAGCAGCACTTCGGCACCGAGCTGGGCGGCTGCCCGGCGTGCGGCACCACGCGCCCGGAGTTCATCTTCGATGTGCTGGAGACGCCGCTGCGCGATCTCAGCGGCGACGTGATCTACGAGGACAATTCGCAGGGCCAGCTCGTGCCGGCGCGCCGCTTCTCCCCGGACTACTGGCGGGACAAGTACGAGAGCTTCCGCCTGCTTCAGGACGTGAAGCAGGTGAGCATGCGCAAGCAGCCGCCGGCCCCGGTCCCCGCGCCCGCCGCCTCGCCGCTGCGCAAGCGAAACCCGATCCGCTGGCGGGACGAGTGGACGCAGTTCCGCACGCTGGTGCGGCGCGCATTCATGTCCAAGGTGCGCAACCGCGGGAACCTTTTCATCACGCTGCTGGTCGCCCCGGCGCTCGCGGCGCTCATCGGCTGGGCGCTCTATTTCACCGACGACGCCTCGGGCAAATACGACTTTTCGAGCGCCTTTCACATCCCGACCTACACCTTCATCAGCCTGCTGGTGGCCATGTTCCTCGCGCTGATGAACTCGGTCGATGACATCATCCGCGACCGTGTGATCCTGCACCGCGAGCGCAATCTCGACGTGCGGCTGCCGTATTACGTCTTCGGAAAATTCGGGACGCTCGCGCTTTTCTCCGCCGTGCAGTGCGCGCTCTTCGTCGTGGTCGGAAACAGGATTTTGGAAATCCGGGGGATGTTCTGGGAATACTTCCTCTACATGTTCGTCACCGCCGCGAGCGGCACGTCGCTCGGGCTGCTCATCTCCTCACTCGCGTCGGACGGAAAGACCGCGGCGAATGTGGTGCCGCTGGTGCTGATCCCGCAGCTCATCTTTGGCGGCGCGCTGATCAAGTACGAGGACATGAACAAGGATCTCGACATGATCTACACCTTCAAGCGCTGGCTCGAACGCAATCCCAGCTCGGCGGACGCGGGCCGGCGCGACGACTCGGCGCTGCGCGTGCCGGTGATCAGCCGCTTTGTGGCCACGCACTACAGCTACGAGGCGCTCATCGTGGCCCAGGCGAAACGCAACCCGCTGTCATTCCGCCAAGACCAGCTCCAGCGGCAGATGGACGAGATCGTGAAGACGCGCAAGCGGACCGACGCGCAGAACGCGCGGCTGGATGATCTGAAGGACACGCTCGCGCTCCTCAGCGGCATGGAGGGAAAGGACCGCGCCGACATCGAGCGAAGGCTCAGGCTGGTTGACGAGATCATCGCCGGAAAGGCGCTCGAAACCGGCGCCCTGCGCGGACGCGGCAACCTGACGGCCGAGCGGCTCTATACAAACCAGAAGGTCACCGATCTGGTGACCAACGCAGAGACGGTGCAGAACGACATCCGGCGGGTGGACGAGCAGGGCGAGCCGCAGCCGATCAATCTTTTCTTCAGCCCGGAGAAATCCTGGTCGCTGCCCTATGTCCGCCTGCATCTCTCGGCCCCTTTCTGGGAGATGAAGCACACCCGGCTGAGCATCACCGTTTTCACCTACGCCACGGGGATCCTCACCGGCACATCGCTCGCGCTGCTCGCCCTGGTGTACGGCATTCTGAAACGCCAGCTCCGCACCCGCGGGACGTGATCTGATTTTCACAGGCAGCCGGCACTCCTCCCATGAAACTCGGTTTCGTCTCCGCCATCCTTCCTGAGCTCTCTCTCGATGAGGTGTTCGCGTTTGCGCGGCGGGAGGGCTTTGGGTGCGTGGAGGTCATGTGCTGGCCGGTGGGAAAGGCGGAGCGGCGTTTTGCGGGCGTCACGCATCTCGACGTGATGCGCCTCACCAAGGGCCAGGCCGAGGACGCGCTGGCGCTCGCGGCGAAGCACCACGTCGCCATTTCCGCGCTCGGCTACTATCCGAATCCGCTCGATCCCGACCCTGAGGTGGCGAGGCACGCCGCCGCGCATTTGAAGCGGGTCATCGCTGCGGCGGAGACGCTCGGCCTGGAGACGGTGAACACCTTCATCGGGCGCGACTGGACGAGGTCGGTGGACGAGAACTGGCCGCGCTTTTTAAAAACGTGGAGGCCGCTGATCGCCTTTGCGGAGGATCACGGGGTGAGGATCGGCATCGAGAACTGCCCGATGCTTTTCACGCGCGACGAATGGCCGGGCGGAAAGAATCTCGCGACCACGCCGGTCATCTGGCGGCGGATGTTTGCGGACATTCCGTCCAGGCACTTCGGGCTGAACTACGATCCGTCGCACTTCATCCTCCAGCGGATGAACCCCGTCTCGCCCTTGCGCGAGTTCCGCGAAAAGCTCTTCCATGTGCATGCCAAGGACGTGCGCTTCCGCCATGAGCGGATCGATGAGGTGGGCATCTTCGCGGAGCCTCTGGAGTGGCATCAGCCGCGCATCCCGGGCTTTGGGGACATCGACTGGGCCCGCTTCATGGCCGCGCTGATGGATGTGCGCTACGATGGGCCGGTCGTCATCGAGGTGGAGGACGACACCTTTGGAAAGACGCTCGCCGGCCGGCAGCGGGCGCTGAAGGTCGCGAGAAATGTGCTCGCGCCGTTCGTCGTGTCGGAATCTTAATCCTGCCCCGTGATCGGCGGAGGGGAGGCGATGACGATTACGATCAAAGATTGAGATTAAAGAAACTGACTGCCGCTTTGCCCACCCACCTATGAAATACACCTACTCCGAACTCGCCGGGATGATCGACCACTCCCTGCTTCATCCGACCATGACCGATGCCGAAACGCGCGCCGGGTGCGAGCTGGCGGCGCGCTACCAGGTGGCGAGTGTCTGCCTGAAGCCGTACGCGGTGAAGATGGGCGCGGAGATTCTGCGCGGGACGGGCGTGGCGGTGGGGGCAGTGATCGGCTTTCCGCATGGAAACAGCACGACGGAGGTGAAGCGCTACGAGACCGAGGAGGCGTGCCGCGACGGGGCGGTCGAGATCGACATGGTGATCAATGTGGGCAAGGCGCTCGGCGGGGATTTCGACTACGTCGAGGCGGACGTGCGGGCGGTGTGCGATGAGGCTCACCTGCACGGGGCGATCGTGAAGGTGATCTTTGAAAACGACTATCTGCCGGACGACGCGGTGAAGATCCGCCTCTGCGAAGTGTGCGAGAGGGCGGGCGCGGATTTCGTGAAGACCTCGACGGGCTACGGTTTTGTGAAGCAGCCGGGCGGCGGCTACGACTACCAGGGCGCCACGGCGCACGACCTGGCGCTCATGCGCGCGCACTGCTCGCCCGCGGTGAGGGTAAAAGCCGCGGGCGGCGTGCGCGATCTCGACGGGCTCATCGCCGTGCGCGATCTGGGCGCGGCCCGCTGCGGAGCGAGCGCGACGGCGCAACTGCTCGACGAATACCGCCTCCGCGAAGCCGCGGAAAAGGCCGGTACGGCGAGCGAAGCGCCGCGGGCCGCGACGCTGGGGGGCGGCGGATACTGAGCCGCACCGGGATTCGCGCGGGAGGAGGCACTTTCCGATTCGCCGGATGTTCTCCCGCGGGCTACTGATTCGCTTTCCCGTGAAAGAATCCGCGGCATCCCCAGACAATTCCTCAGAACCCGCGCTGTCGCTGCGCCGGGCGCTTCCCGTAGCGCTGGTTCTTTCCATCGGACTCACGCTCTCGGTCGCGGTCTTCCTTCTCGTGCGGGGCTGGGACGCGGATCGTGTGAGGGGGGCGTTTGAATGGCGGGCACTGAGCGCGGGGAGCGATCTGCGGGAGGCGGTGGCGCGCTCGGAGGACTGTCTCTATACGCTCCGCGATCTTTACGACGCTTCCGAGGAGGTCACGGCCGAGGAGTTCAGACTCACAGCGGAAAATCTCTGCGGGCGCCATCGGGGAATTCAGACCCTGACCTACGTCGCCGCGACTTCCGCGGATAGGTGGGAGATCGGCTATATCGAGCCGCCCACGGGAAGCGACCGCGCTGCGGGTTTTAATTATGCCACTGGACCGGACGCGGCCGTGCTCGCGGAGGCTGCCGCCAGCGGGAAGCCGCGGGCCACGCCACGGTTCGCGCTGAGCGGATCGGCGAATTCTCAGTTTGGATGGGAGGTTTTCCTCCCGCTCTATCAGCCGGGCCCGCCGCCGCAGACCGAGGCGGACCGGCGCGCGCGGCTGCGCGGCTTTGTGGCCGGCACTTTCCGCCTGACGGACCTCATCCGGGGGATGACCCACGAAAACCCGTCGCGAACGCTGGAGGGGCTCATCACGGACGAGTCGCCGGGAGTTCGGGAACCCTTCCTCATCGCCCTGATTGGGGAGCGCATCCTCACGGGGCCGCCGCCAGTGGCGGCGGAATTCGAAAGCGGGCTGACTCTGGCGCTGCCGCTCGCGGTCGGGGGGCGGGAGTGGCGCGTGCGGTTCCGCCCGGCACCGGCGTGGCTCGCCGGGCAGTCCACGTCCTACGCGCTCGGCTTTCTCGCAGCAGGAGTGCTGCTCACCGGCATGGTCACGTCTGGCCTGCTCAATGCCCAGCGGCAGCAGACGGTGATCGAAAAACTCGTCGCGCAACGGACAGGAGAGTTGCACGCCGCGCAGGAGGAACTCCGCGAGGACATCCGCCAGCGGGACTTGGCGGAGCAGGCCCTGAGGGCGAGCGAGGAGCGGTACCGGGCGTTCGTGGAGCAAAGCACGGAGGCCATCTGGAGGTTCGAGGTCGATCCGCCGATTCCGACGGATCTGCCAGTCGCGGAGCAGGTGGAGGCGTATCTCAGAAACGCCACGCTGGCGGAGTGCAATGATGTGATGGCCCAGATGTACGGCTATGTGCGCTCGAAGGAATTCGTGGGCACCCCGCTTTCCGAACTCCTGCCGCTCGATGACCCCCGCAATCGCGATCATATCCGCGCTTTTATAGAAAACCGCTACCGGGTGACCGACGAGGAGACGCATGAGGTGGACAGAAACGGCCATCCGAAATCCTTTCTAAACAACCTGACCGGCATCGTGGAGGATCACATGCTCCGGCGCGTGTGGGGCACGCAGCGGGATATCACGGAGCGCAAGCACGCGGAGGACGCGCGGCGCGAGCAGGAACTGCGGCTGCGGCTCGCAGTCGCGGCGTCGGGGCTGGGCACATGGGAGTGGGACATCCGCACGGACCGCATGGCTTGGGCGCCCGAGACGGAGGCCATGTTTGGAGTGCCGTCGGGAACTTTTGACGGGAATCCGGAGACCTTTTTCTCCTTCGTCCACCCGGAGGAGGCCGGGATCGTGCGTTCGGCTCTCGGCGACGCGATCAAGAGTCCCGGCCCGGCCACGGTTCCCGATCAGTTGATGCGCATCGTCCGGCGCGACGGCACGCTGCGCTGGCTGGTCGCGCGCGGCCTCACACTCCGCGACGCCGCCGGGAATCCGCTCCGCATGATCGGCGCGGTGCTGGATGTGACCGTGCAGCGCCAGGCGGAGGAGGAGCGCACGCTGATCGAGAGGAAGCTGCAGGAGACGCAGAAGCTCGAAAGTCTCGGCGTGCTCGCCGGCGGGATTGCGCACGATTTTAACAACCTGCTGACCGGCGTGCTCGGAAACGCCAGCATCGCGCGTGTCGAGATCCCGCGGGATTCGCCGACGCAGGAGTGCCTCGCGCAGATCGAGCAGGCAGCCCAGCGAGCCGCCGAACTGTGCAAGCAGATGCTCGCGTACTCAGGCAAAGGCCGCTTCATCGTCCGTCCGCTGGATCTCAGCGCGGTCGTCCGCGAAACGACGGAGCTGATCCACACGTCGATCAGCAAGAATGCGGCAATCCAGTTTTCGCTCGCGACAGACCTTCCGGCGATCAATGCCGACGCCACGCAGCTCCGGCAGATCGTGATGAACCTCGTCATCAACGCCTCGGACGCGATTGGCGAAGAAGGCGGCGTCATCGCCGTCAGCACCGGCGTCATGCATGCAGACCGCGCCTGCCTCGCGGAGACGTATCTCTCACCCGGGCTCCCGGAGGGTCGATATGTTTTCCTCGAGGTCAGCGACGATGGCGAGGGCATGAGCGCAGCGACCAAGGCGAAGATTTTCGAGCCATTCTTCACGACGAAATTCACCGGCCGCGGGCTCGGGCTCGCAGCGGTGCTCGGCATCGTGCGGGGCCACCGAGGTGCGCTGAAGGTCCAGTCCGAACTCGGGCGCGGGACGACTTTCCAGCTCCTGCTCCCCTGCACGGATGGAACTGCGGACGACAGTGCCACGGCAGGAGACGCGGGCGCGGCGTGGCGCGGGCGCGGCACTGTGCTCGTGATCGATGACGAGGAGACCGTGCGGGGTGTCGCCTCGCGCATGCTGAAAATGATGGGCTTTGAGCCGCTGCTAGCATGCGAAGGCCGCGAGGCCGTGGAGATATTCGCGTCCCGCGCCGGGGAGATCGCGGGCGTGATGCTCGACCTCACGATGCCAGTGCTGGACGGGCCGGCCACGCTCGCGGAACTGCGCCGCTTGCGACCGGACGTGCGCGTGCTGCTGATGAGCGGCTTCACCGAGCACGATGCGCTGAACCGCTTTGGCGGCGAAGGGCTCGCCTGCTTTCTGCAAAAGCCCTTCAGGGCGGAAGACCTCCGCACGGCCTTGCGCGAGATGTTTGAATCTCCGGCGCACGGCTGACGCCGGTCCGCGTCAGAATTTTGGCAGGACCGGGCCGGCGGGGGCGCCTTTTCTGGGCTGCTTCGCGAGCTTTTTCTCGTATGCCTCGACTTCGCGGACTTCCAAGGTGAGCAGCAGACTGGCCTTCAGGCTCGCCTGCGCGTGATCGCTGCGCTCCCATTTGCGGCCCTCGAAAAGCGTTTTGAGCGCATTCAAGCCGCTGTTGCCGGTCTTCGGCTTGTCTTCCTTCCATGAGAAGGCGCCCTTTTCACTGTCGAGGATCGCTCGGATTTCCTCCTCGCTGATCTGTTTCGGCACGTTGTTCTCCGGGAGATGCACGTACTCGATCCGGGCGGTGGTGCCGTTGATGAATGCCGCGCGAACCCGCCAGCCTTGAAAGTTGTAAATGACCTCCTTCGCGCCTTCGAGGAGCGTCTTGTCCGTCGGCGCACTCAGCTCCGGCGCGGGCGCGCCGTAGCGGAGCTGCGACTGGGCCTCGGTCTCGCCGAGGCGGGCGTGGAGAGGGTGGGCGGCGGCGAGGAGCAGCGCGGGAGCGAGCCAGCGGGAGATGCGTGTGGTATGCGTGGACATGGGGCGGAGGGTGGAAAAATGCGTGCCCGGACGACAACCGGCACGGCGCTGTCCGGGCAGACGGGCCGGTCGGCGCGGCGGTTACGCGAAAGTATCGCGACCTTTCGCTTGACCCCAAAAAGCACCGACCCTAATTTGCGCCCTTCAAAATTCGGGCTGTGGCTCAGCTTGGTAGAGCGCTTCGTTCGGGTCGAAGAGGTCCAGGGTTCGAATCCCTGCAGCCCGACCAAACCCGAGTTACAGAGAAACACCGCGTTCGGGCGGTTATGTAAACGCCTTCCTAAGACCCCGGCTTAGACCATGAGCGTGGTCCAACCTTCAACGGACATCGGTGGTCAGTCTTCGGCGCCGTCGCCCGCTGGACCCATCTTCACGAGCTTCGGATCGAACTGGCCGAGGATTTCGACCAGATCGGTCTGTGCGGCCATGACGGCTTGGACGTCCTCATAGACACCCGCAGATGCTCTGCCCGCGCGCCTCGATCGGATTTTCAAAAGGCAGGCCTTTCTTTCGATTCGCTCGCATCCGTGCTCTGACACCGCCTCCCATTCACTAGGTTGTCCCCTTCGCGGGAGTGTTTCCGGAGCCAGACCGGAGAATCGCGATCCGGCTACCCCTTCGGCGCGGGGCCATGCGGGCGGATGGGGAAGTCCGGTATGTCGCCGCCCGTCGCCGGTCGTCACCGTCACCGTTTTGTCTTACTGCTGTCACCTGCCCGGGCACAGATCACGGATTGTGGCAGGAACGTCATATTCGCCCTCCGAACTTAACGAACGTCGCCTTTCGCCACATCTGGGGTGTCACTAGGAATTGGCGCCATCACCGAACGCCGAATTGGTGGACGGAAAACTTAGCCCAAACAAGCAGTTCAAAGCCGTCCCCTACTTCCCGCAATCAGATGCGTGCCTGTCCCACTTCGGAAGGAGGAGGGCGCGAGATTCTAACCATCCCCACCGCCCCGCCGCCATGCGGGAGTTTCATTCGCTTGCACGTTTTCACCTCCACTTTTGACCGTTGTCCGGCTCTCGGCTCCGCGCTCGTTGCGGCAGTCCTGAGCGCCTTCTTCGGCGTCCCGACTGCAATGGAGGCAGTCACCGCAGCCGGTCCGGCTCAGCCTGGCACCGTCCTGCCGGGCGCAGGCCCGCTCTATATTCAGGAGTATCGCGTGCTGGGGGCGCACCTGCTGAATGAGGCGGAAATCGGGGAGGCGGTGTATCCGTTTCTCGGCCCCGGTCGCTCGCAGGCCGACGTCGAGCTGGCGCGGGCGGCGTTGGAAAAGGTGTACAAGGACAAAGGTTACCAAACGGTTTCGGTCCAGATTCCGCTTCAGCAGGGAAGCGGCGGGCTCATTTTCCTGCGGGTGACCGAAGCCAAGGTGGGTCGGTTGCGGGTTCATGGGTCGAGGTATTTCTCCCTCGCCGAGATCAAGCGAAAAGCCCCCTCGCTGGCCGAGGGGCAGGTGCCGAACTTTAACGACATCACGCGGGAAATTGTCAGCCTGAACCAATGGCCGGACCGGCGCGTGACGCCCACGCTGCGGGCCGGCGTCGAGCCGGGAACCGTGGATATCGACCTTGCGGTCAAAGACTCGCTGCCGCTGCATGGCAGCGTCGAACTGAACAACCGTTACAGCCCCGATACAAAGCAACTCAGGCTGAACGGGTCGGTGAGTTACGGGAACCTATGGCAGCGCGGGCATGCGGCCGGGCTTAGCTTTCAGATTTCCCCCGAGCGGACGAGTGATGTGAAGGTCCTGTCTGCATACTATCAGGCGCGCTTCCAGGAGCTGGACTGGCTGAGCCTGATGGTGTTGGGGACGAAGCAGGACTCCAGTGTTTCCACGCTCGGGGGCAGCGCGGTGGCGGGGCGCGGAGAAGTGCTCGGAATGCGCGCGCTCGTCAGCCTGCCGCCGGGGAAGGACTTCTACCAATCCGTGAGCCTCGGCATCGACTACAAACACTTTGACCAGAACATCATTCTCGGTGCCGGCACGGCGGCGATCGAAGCGCCGATCACCTACTACCCTCTAAGCGCGAATTACAGCGGCACATGGGTGACCAAGGGCTCGACAACCGAACTCAACGCCGGGCTCACCTTTCATGTCCGGGGATTGGGAAGCAGCCCGCAGGAGTTTGAAAACAGCCGCTTCAAGGCGGACGGGAGCTTTATCTACCTCCGCGGCGATCTGGCACACACCTACGACCTGCCCGCAGGCTTTCAGGTGTTCGGCAAAGTGCAGGGGCAGGTATCCGATTCGCCCCTGCTGAGCAGCGAGCAACTGAGCGGCGGCGGCCTCGGCACGGCCCGCGGGTATCTGGAAGGGGAGGTGCCAGGGGACAGCGGCGGGTTCGGCTCCGTCGAGTTGCGCAGCCCTTCGCTGATCGGCTGGCTGGGTAAAAAGGCGGGCGAGTGGCGCGTCTATGCCTTCGCGGATGCGGGGCGGCTGACCATTCAGAACCCGCTGCCGGATCAGGTCTCCACTTTCGATCTGGCCAGTGTGGGGGTCGGCAGCCGCTTTCGCCTGCTGGACCATCTCAATGCCTCGATCGACGCCGGCCTCCCGCTCATCCGCCAGTCACACACGCAGACCCATGACCTGCTCCTGACCTTCCGTGTCTGGGCGGAGTTCTGACCTGCTTTTCATTTCACACCCATCCTCGTCACGAAACGCTTCCGAATGTCCACTGCGCCTCACTTTGCCCGTCTCCGAAATATCCGCCATCTGCTCCTGGGTGCGCTCGCAGTCTTCGCTATGTCCACGGACGCCGGGGCGTGGTGGAACCCGGAGTGGAGCGTCCGCAAAAAGATCACACTCGACACGACAGCCGCGGGAGGAGCGATCACGGATCCCATCGGCGGAGCGGTGGTGCTGCTGCGCCTATACGACGGGAACTTTCAGTTCGGTGCTGCGCGCGAGGACGGCAGCGACATCCGCTTTGTCGCCGCGGATGACAAGACCCTGCTGAACTATCATATCGAGCGTTACGACGGGCTGCTCTATGAGGCCTTCGCATGGGTAAAAGTGCCGGACGTCAAACCGGGCGCACAGGTCAGCTTCTGGCTCTATTACGGCAGCGGTGCCGAAGGTGCAGCAGGCGCTCCCGATGCGAAGACTACCTATGACGCAGACACGCTTCTGGTTTATCACTTCAGCGGGAGCGGCGCGCCGTCCGACGTAGCCGGGGGCGGACACAATGCGGAAGGCACTGCGCTGCCAGTGAGCGCGTCCGCCATTGCGGGCGGCATGCGCCTCGCGGGCCAGGGCGGCGTCACCATCCCTGCGGCGCCGGACCTTGTCTGGATCGAAGGCAGCCCGGCGACGATCTCGCTCTGGGTGAAGCCGACGCTGAGTGCGCCGGACGCCGTCCTCCTCAGCCGAAGGGACGGAGACAGGTCGTTCGTTCTCGGAGTTAACGGCGGCGTTCCATATGTCGAGGTCGGCGGCGCGGGCGGTGCGCAGCGCACGGCAGCCGGGGCCCAGCTTGAAACGAACGCATGGAGGCACCTCGCGGTCACGGCGGAGGGCGCGAAACTTACCCTGTGGGTCAATGGCGAGAGTTACGCGACGCTTGCCGCAGGATTGCCGACGCTGAATGCGCCGTTCACCATGGGCAAAGAGAAGGCGGTGGACGGTGCGGAGGCCGCAGCCTCATTTGTCGGCGAGATCGACGAGCTGCGGATATCAAAGTCCGCGCGGCCCGCGGGATGGCTGAAGCTGGCAGCCATCAATGAAGGCGGCGGAGAACCGGCGAAAAGGCTCGTCGTCTTCGCAGAGGACGAGCAGGCGAAACACGGCGGCGAAAACGAACTCGTCAAACATCTTTCACTCATCACAGACATCTCGAAGTCGCTGACTTTCGACGGATGGGTGGTGATCGCGCTCTGCGCCCTGCTGGCACTTATCGGCGGCGTGGTGGCGGTGATGAAGTTTCTGTATCTGAACAAGATCAAGAAGGCCACGGATGCCTTTCTTGAGCATTGGGAGCATCTGTCAGGCAATCTGCACGTGCTGGACCGCGGCGACGAGGAGACCGTGCGCAGCATGGGTGGCAACGTCACACCCAAAGCGCAGAAGCTGCTCCGGCAGTCACCGCTCTATCATCTCTACCAGATCGGCTTCGGGGAGATTCAGGACCGGCTCGCATCGGCGCGGGAGAACTTTCAGGGTCTCTCGGGCAGGTCGATGCAGGCCATCAAGGCGACGCTCGACGGCGGACTTGTGCGCGAGGTGCAGAGGCTGAACAGCAGCCTGGTGTTTCTGACCATCGGCATCGCGGGCGGTCCCTATCTCGGGCTGCTGGGCACGGTCATCGGCGTGATGATTACTTTCGCGGTGATCGCGAAAAGCGGGCAGGTCGAGGTGAACTCGATCGCGCCCGGCATCGCGGGCGCGCTGCTGGCCACGGTGGCCGGACTGGCCGTCGCGATTCCGGCGCTCTTTGCCTACAGTTACATCAGTTCACGGATCAAGGATGCGATCAGCGACATGCAGGTCTTCATTGACGAGTTCATCGCCAAGATCGCCGAGTTTTACTCCGAGCCGAATCGCTGACCATGCAAGCCGGCGACAACAAGTCTTACGACGACATCAATGTCACCCCGATGGTGGACCTGTACCTGGTTCTCCTCCTGATCTTCATCATCATGACCACAGCCGGCGTGCAGGGAGTGAAGGTCAACCTGCCCAAGTCGGGAAAGCCATCGAAACTCGAGGGGCCGAAGATGCAGGCCATCACGATCGACAACCAAGGCAACCTCAAGCTGAACGCCGAGACCGTGACCCTCTCATCGCTGGAGAGCAAACTCGGCGCTGTGAAGGCAAGGACGCCGGAGTTCCCGGTCGTCGTGCGCGGCGACAGCCAGACGCAGTACCAGACCATCATGAACGTCCTCGACGTGCTGGGACGGCTGAACATTTCGCAGATCGGGCTGGCGACCAAGCCCGCCAAGTAACAACCGCCACTTACAATACCCATGAGCCACCATCTCGCGACACCCGAACCGCCCGCCGCGCGCAAACCAAAGCCCAGCCCAGCGCCGGCGCCGCGCCACCACGAGCCGAGGCACAGGAAATCGAACGCCGAGCTTGTCCACGATGGCGAGGAGGACAGCTTCGTCCTTCAGCATGGGAAAAAGCTGATCGTCGCCTGCATCGTCGTGCTCGCCGTGGGCGTTTACTTTATGCCGAAGCCGGGGCCGAGCGCACCGGTGCGGAAGGCGGAGAAGATCGTGTCGGTGCAACTGCCGCCGCCGCCGCCAAAGCTTCCGCCGCCACCGCCGCCAAAGGTCCAGCCGCCGCCGGAGAAAATGGAAAAGCAGGCACCCGTCGCCGACGAGAAGCCTAAGGAGGCCGCGCCGAAGAAGTCGGACAACCCTCCGCCGACGGCGCTGGCGACCGGCATCAAGGGTGACGGGGTGGGCATGGGTCTCGCGAGTTCCGGGAGCGGGATCGGCGGGGGCAATCTCATCGGCGGGCAGACCGGCGGCGGCGGCGGCGGGAGCAAATGGGGCGCGTATGCCTCCCAGGTTCAGTCGCGCATCGCTGAGGCGCTGCGGAGCAATGCGACGACGAGGACCGCCTCCATCAACAACCTGCAGGTCCGCATCTGGCCGGACGCCACCGGACGAATCACCCGCGCCTCGCTCGCAGGAAGCACGGGCAATGCGAGCGTGGATGCCGCCATCGAGAGCCAGGTCCTCTCGGGCCTGCGCCTCCAGGAACCTCCGCCCGCGGGGATGAAGCTGCCCATCGTCCTGCGCCTCTCCGCACGCCGCCCCTAGCGAGCCGGATGATGGAAAACGCAGAGGCGCAGAGACGCAAAGACTCGTTTTGAAACTTCCCGACGGCCGCCGCGGGCCGCCCATTTTCACTCCTGCGCCGCACCTCCGCGCGCCCTCCTTTCCCCACATCGCCTGATCCTTTTTCGCCGTTTTCCACATGTCCACCGATCACTCCCTTTTCCGACGACACCCTGCGCGCCTGCTGAGCCTCGCGCTCTGCGCCGGTGCCGTCGCGCCGCTCTTTGCCGCCGCGCCCACGGATCCCGCCGGGCCGCTGCCGGCGGGCGGGATGCGCCCGCTTTTCGCGGCGAACTCGCTGCCGCCGATCACGCCGCCCATGGCCGACGGAACGGCGTCCGCGCAGATTCTACCCGCGCCGGCGCCGGCAGCGGACGGAGGGCTTTTGGCAAAGGCGGACGGGGCGAAGGCGACGCCGACGCAGAACGTCACGATCAATCTCATCAACCGGCTCGTCGAACGCGGCATCCTGCCAAAGGAGGACGCGCTCACGCTGATCCAGCAGGCGGAGAATGACGCGGTCGTCGCGCGCGAGCAGGCGATGGCGACGCAGGCGGCTGTCGCCGAGGCGCAGGCGATCGTGCGGGAGGCGGGGCCGATGCTCGCCATCCCGCCGCAGAATCCGCCGACGCCGGACCTCGCGCCGTACGCGGGCGAGAGCGCGGTGCGCGTGACCTACATCCCGGAAAATGTGAAGGCCGAAATCCGCGACCAGCTAAAGGCGGAGGTGCTGGCGCAGGCGCGCGGCGAGCGCTGGGCCGATCCGCGCGCGCTGCCGGAGTGGACCGCGCGCATCCGGCTGTTTGGCGACGTGCGCGGGCGCTACGAGAGCCTCCATTTCCCGAACGGCAACGACAACACCGGCGCCTTCCCAAACTTCAATGCGATCAACTCCGGCGCGCCGTTCGACATCAGCGGCACCGTTTTCTCCCCGCAGCTCAATGTCGATCAGGACCGCACCCGTGCGCGGCTGCGCGTGCGGCTCGGTGTCGAGGCGGACCTCGGCGAAGGTTTCACGGCGGGCGTCCGGCTGGCGACGGGCGATAGCAATTCGCCGACCTCGCCGAACCAAAGCCTCGGCTCGGCAGGCTCCGGGCAGGGCGGCAATTTCAGCAAGTACGCCATCTGGCTCGACCGCGGCTTTTTGAAATACGAGACCGGCAGCGCCGCGCCGAAGCCGGCGGATGATCCGTCCGGCAAGGAACTCACGGGGACCAAGGAAATCTCCGCGCCGCCCACGGACCCGCTCGACCGCAAGCTCGTCATCACGCTGGGGCGCTTCGACAATCCGTTCTTCGCCACGGATGTGATGTGGGACGACGACGTCGGCTTCGACGGCATCGCCGGACACGCGAAGTACGAGGTGTGGAAAAACGTCACGCCGTTCCTGACGCTCGGCGCGTTCCCGGTCTTCAATACCGACCTCAATTTCTCCTCGAACCGGCCCGACAAATTTCCGAGCACCGACAAGTGGCTCTACGCCGGCCAGCTCGGGCTCGACTGGCGTCCGCACAAGGACTTCACCGTCAAGTTCGCCGCGGCGTATTACGTCTTCGACCGCATCGCGGGCAAACTCTCCGACCCCTACACGCCGCTCAACGCGCAGGACGCCGGCAACACCGACGGCACCCGCCCGGCCTTTGCCCAGAAGGGCAATACCTACATGGCGCTGCGCAACATCGTGCCGACCGCGGACAACAATTTCGGCACGACGAGCCAGTTTCAATACTTCGGTCTCGTGACGCCATTCCGCGTACTCGGGCTCACGGGAAAGATCGACTACACGCGTTGTGAGCCGTTCACCGTCACGGTGTTCGGGGAGTATTTTAAAAACCTCGCGTTTGACCGGGACTCGATCGAGCAGCGGGCGATCAACAACCGCGGCCCGAACACTCCCGCGGGCGCGCTCGGCCCTTATGACGGCGGCGACACCGCGTGGATCGCGGGGATGCGCGTGGGCCACGCGGCGCTCGAGAAGCGCTGGGACTGGAACCTCGGGATGAACTACCGCTACGTCGAAAGCGATGCGGTGGTGGATGGCTTCGCCGACTCCGACTTCGGCGGCGGGGGCACGAATCTGAAGGGCTACACATTCAGCGGCGCGCTCGCGCTCGGCAGCCGCGTCGCGCTCGGCCTGCGCTGGATGAGCTCGAACCAGGTCGCCGGCCCGCCGCTTAAGAACGACACGCTCCAGGTCGATGTCAGCGGAAAATTTTGATCCATGAGAAACCCACTCCTCCTCCTCGCCGTCCTCCTTCTCCCCGTCGCGCTCCACGCTGCCGACGCGCCGAGCCCCGCCGAGCAAAAGCTTCGCGAAAGCGTGCGCGCGCTCACGCTCCAGCTCCGCGCGACCGAGAATGAAAAGGCCGTGCTGCAGGCCACGCAGGCCGAGGCGGAGGCAAAGGCGGCCGCGCTCGGCGAGGAGATCGAGAAGCTGAAGAAGCAGGGCATCGCGGACAAGAACGCCGCCGACCTCGCGATGGCAGACCAGCAGACGCGGCTCGCTGAAAAGGACGCCGCGCTGGCGCAGAGCCAGAAGACGCTCGGCGAGTGGAAAAAGGCGCACGCGGATGTGACCGCGCAATTCAGGAAGGCGATCGAGATCGGGAATGCGAAGGAGGCCGAGCGCGCGAAGCTCGCGGCGCGGGTCATCGTGCTCGACCGCCAGGTGGCCGACCAGCAGGCGAAGAACGCGGCGATGTACAAGCTGGGGACCGAGATCCTGACGCGCTACGAGAAGTTCGGGCTGGGCGATGCCCTAACGCGGCGCGAGCCGTTCATCGGCACCACGCGCGTGAAGTTTGAGAACCTGATCCAGGATTTCAGCGACGGGCTCGCGGATCAGAAGATCAAGCCGTGAAGCATCGCGCACCGCCATCGTCCGCGCGCCCGGCCGCTGCACCGCTGTGCCGGCTGCGGCGGGCCGCGCTGCTCGGCCTGAGCTTCAGCATCGCGCTGAATCTCTGCGCGCATGCGGGCGACATCCTGCGCGGCGGCGCGGCGGCGGGCGCGCGCGGCACGCCGGCTTTCGGATCGAATCCGGTGACGACCACGCAGGCGCGGGCGAACGCGAAGGACGCGCTCGCTCGGACGACGCAGGCACTCCAGTCCGTGCAGGCGATGCAGGCCGCCGCGCGAGCCGCGGCGATCGGCGGAGCGAACAATCTCGGCGCGGACCCGAATCATCCGGGCCAGCAGCTTCCCAATGTGCCAAACGGCCTCGCGGCAGGCGGGCTCCAGGTCGCGCCCGGCGTGCCGGCGAATCCCGCGCTGTGGACCGGCGCGGGCCTTCCCACGCAGACGGTCGCCGGAGGCCGCACGACCGTCGGCATCCGGCAGACCGACCCGCAGGCGGTGCTGACTTGGGAGACGTTCAATATCGGGAAGGAGACGACGCTGGACTTCGACCAGTCGGCGGGCGGCGCGAACAGAAGCCAGTGGACCGCCTTCAACAAGATCAACGACCCGTCCGGCTCGCCGACCCAGATCCTCGGCTCGATCAAGGCCGACGGGCAGGTCTATGTCATCAATCAGAACGGCATCATCTTCGGCGGTTCATCGCAGGTGAATCTGCGTTCGCTCGTGGCCTCGTCACTGCCGATCAATGACAACCTCATCAAGCAGGGCCTGCTCAATAATCGCGACGCGCAATTCCTCTTCTCCGCGCTCGATGTGCCCGGCGGCGCGGATGGCACGCCTGCTTTCACACCGCCGCCTGCGCTCACTCCCACGGGCAAGCCCGGCGATGTCTCCGTGCGCGCCGGCGCGCAGCTCCGCAGCGACCTGAGCGGCGACGGCAATGGCGGGCGCATCATGCTCGTCGGCCCGAACGTGCGGAACGAAGGCACGATCTCGACACCCGCCGGGCAGACGATTCTCGCAGCGGGCCAGCAGGTCGCGGTCGCGGCGCACGCGAGCGGCGACCCGAGCCTGCGCGGGCTGGACGTGTGGGTGGGAGCGGTAGGCGACGACGGCGGCTCGGTGACGAACAGCGGCCTGATCGAGTCCCTCACAGGCAGCGCGCTGCTCACGGGGCGCCACGTGAATCAGCTCGGCGCGATCGAAAGCACGACATCGGTGAGCCTGAACGGGCGGATCGACCTGCGCGCGAGCTACGGCGCGGTGGCCAATCCGAATTTCGACAACTCCGGCTCGGGCTCGGGCGGCCCGCCTTTCCTCTACCAGCACACGGGCGCGGTGGCCTTTGGCGAGGGGAGCGTGACGCGGATCCTGCCCGACTACGCGAGCACGGCGCAGGTGCCGGGAACGAGTCTGCCGGAGCGATCGCAGATCAATGCCGAGGGCCTCTCGATCCATCTCGGGCGAAACGCGCTGATGCTCGCGCCAAATGCGGACGTGACCCTCCGCGCGGGGACGTGGTCCTATCTGGATGCCGACGGGAACCGCACGACTTTCGACGCGGCAGGGCTGGCTGAGCCCGGGCTCGTCAGCCACTTCTCGGGGAGCACGCAGCGGTTCTTTTTTTCCGGCGGGCAGATCTATCTCGACCGATCCTCGCTGCTGAGCGTGGCTGGCAGCACGGACGTGGCAGTGCCGCTTTCGCACAGCATCCTCGACGTGGAGTTTCGCGGCTCGGAGCTGGCGGATTCGCCGCTCCAGCGGGACGGCCTGCTGCGCGCGGTGGCGCTGACGGTGGACATCCGGCGCACGGGTGTGAACGCGGGCCGTTACTGGATGGGCACGCCGCTGGGAGACGTGACCGGGCTCGCCGGGCTGATCCAGCGCGATGCCGCGCAGCTCACGGCGGCGGGGGGAAACGTGACGATGCAGGCCGGGGGATCCATCGTCATCCAGAAGGACGCGACCGTGGATGTCTCGGGCGGATTTTTCCAGCACGAGGCGGGGTTGGTGAAGACGACGCGGCTGATGCAGAACGGGCGGCTCGTGGACATCGCGAACGCGCTGCCGGATCAGCGCTATGACGGAGTCTTCACCGGGCTGTTTGAGAAGAAGTACGCGAAATACGGGATCACCGAGACGTTCACGGTGCCGTGGATGGCGGGCCACCGCTACGAGCCGGGATACGCCCAGGGCGCGGACGGCGGGATGATCTCGATGACCGCTCCCAGCATGGCGATCGACGGCGAACTGCGCGGCCTGACGGTTGCGGGCTCGCGGCAGCGCTCGCTGCCGCCGGCGCCGGGCAGCCTGGCGCTGACTTTTGAGTCTGAGAATATCTTCCAGCTCCCCGGCGATGCGCGGCTGAATTTCGTCACGATCTCGCCGACGCCGCCGGACATCATCTTTTCCGAGGAAGATCCGAGCGCGGAGGCCGGGGCGTTCCGGCTGACCGACGGCGCGCCCGACCCGCTGCGGGCGGACCGGGCGGCGTCGGTGATCCTGTCGCCTGCGCTGCTGGACGGGCAGGGCTTTGGGCATCTCACCGTGAGGAACACGGACGGCCGGATCGCGGTGCCGGAGGGCGTGCGGCTCGCCGCGCCGCCGCTCGGCTCCGTCTCGCTGACGGGAACGAATATCTCCATCGGCGGGCACGTTTCCGCGCCGGGCGGCGCGCTGAGTTTCACCACGCTGAATATCCCGCCGGCGTTCATCGCCGAGTTCCCGCTCGCGAATCCGCTCGGCGCGCCGGTGCCAGCGCCGAACGCCGGGCGCGGAGTTTTCACGCTCGCACCGGGCGCGACATTGAGCGCGGCGGGACTGGTCGTGGACGACCGGTCCGGGCGCGCGGCGGCGCTGTGGCAGCCGCTGGTCATCGGCGGCGGCAGAATTTCCATCGACGCGTTCAGCGCGGACCTGGCGGCGGGCTCGGCTCTCGATGTCTCCGGCGGCGTCTCGGTGAGCGCGCGCGGCACGGTGCGCTACGGCACGGGCGGCAGCATCGCGATCCGGACCGGCAGGGATCCCGGCCTGACGACGGTGCTCGGCGGCACGCTCTCGCTCGGCGCGGCGCTTTCCGGCTACTCCGGTGGAAAGGGCGGTGTGCTGACGATCCAGGCGGGCGCGATCCAGATCGGCGGCGCGTCCGCGGCGGGCACGCTGGTGCTGCCGCCCGGGTTTTTCCGGCAGGGCGGCTTCACGAGTTACGCGCTCGCGGGAATCGGCGCGCCGTCGGCGGCGGTGCCGGAGCCGGGCGCGCCGGACCCATACGTCCCCGGCGTCCGCATTTCGCGGGACGTGCAGATCGCGCCGGCCGCGGAGAGTTTCCTAGCGGTGCCGAATGCGGCGGGTGCGGAAGGCATCACGCTGCGGCGCATGCTGAAGCCCGGGGGGCTGCGCTCGCCGACGAGCCTCAGCTTCTCGGCGCTCGGGTCCGACGACCAGTTCACCACCGGCCTCATCGAGGTGCGCGGCGACGTGGTGATGGAGCGCGGCGCCGCGATCGTGACCGATCCTGGTGCGACAGTTTCCTTCAAGGGGCAGACAGTGACGCTGCTCGGCTCGGTGACGGCTCCCGGCGGGACGATCACGGTCTCGGGCGCGGGCAGTTTTCCGGTCGCGCCGGATGCGGCGGTGAATGTGACTTTCGCGCGGCCCACCGTGTACATCGGCCCCGGGGCCGCGCTGTCCGCCGCCGGCACTGCGGTGCTCGTGCCGGACGCGTTCGGAAGGCGGCGCGGCACGGTGCTGCCGGGCGGCACGATCTCCGTGGCCGGCAATATCGTGGCCGACGCGGGCGCGGTGCTGGATGTCTCGGGCGGGAGCAGCGTCTTCGACCTGCATCCTTCCGAGCTGGGTGAAACGGGCTCGCCGACCGTGCCGGCGGGCAGCGGTGTGAACGGCCCGCTTTGGTCCCTGCGAAGCGTCCCGGTGCGGATGGACAGCGACGGCGGGCTGATCGATCTGCAGGGGTCGCAGATGCTTTTCACGGACGCGACGCTGCTGGGCCGCGCGGGCGGGCCGACCGCAGTGGGCGGCACGCTCTCGGTTTTCTCGGGGCGCTTCTATCCGCTGGCCACGGAGCGGACAGGCGCGGACATCAATCTCGTGGTGACGCAGGACGGGCGGACGATTTCCGCGGCGAATGAGCAGCGCGGCGTAGGCCGTGCCGTGCTGGATGACACAGGCGCGCCGCTGCCGGGCATGGGCTATTTCGCGGCGAACCGGTTCGCCGCGGGCGGGTTCGATTCGCTGGACCTCGGGTTCAAGTATCTGAACGTGGCGCCGGTGCCGTTCGGCGGGAACATCGGGTTCAAAGGGCCGGTCAGCATCGAGGCGCCGGGGACGCTGCGCGTCGCGGGCGGCGGAGTCATCCAGGCGGACGCGGCGGTCACGCTGCGGAGCGCGTACGCGGTGCTCGGGCAGCCGTTCCAGCCGCCGCAGAATCCAGCCGACCAGGTCTTCCCGTTCCAGCGCGACCCGGCGACGCCGAGCCGCGATTTTCCGCTCGCGCCCGTCTTCGGCGACGGGAGCCTGACGGTGAAAGCCGACCTCATCGACATCGGCAACCTCTCGCTCCAGAACATCGGCAGCGCGGCATTCATCGCGGACGGCGGCGACATCCGCGGCAATGGCACGCTGAGCGCGGCGGGCGCGGTGCATCTGCGCGCGGCGCAGATTTATCCGACCACGCTTTCGACGTTCAATGTCTTCGCCTACGACCACGCAGGCGGCGCGGGCTCCGTCACGATCACGGGCTCGGGCCAGCGCGCCGCGCCGCTCTCGGCGGGCGGAAGCCTGAATATTTTCGCGTCGGAGATCACGCAGGGCGGCACGCTGCGCGCGCCGCTCGGGTCGGTCACGCTCGGCTGGGACGGAGCGAGCGATTTCGACCTGTCCGACGCGGATGTGGACAGCCCCTTTGACCCCGTGGCGCGCGGGAGCGCCGCGGTGGCCGTGGCGCAAAAGGTCACGCTCGCGGCGGGCAGCATCACGTCCGTCTCCGGCGCGGGGCTGCGGATTCCTTTCGGGATCACGCCGGACGGTTCGTCGTGGATCGATCCGCGCGGCGTGAACATCACGGTCGGCGGGCTGCCGGAAAAGCGGATCAGCATCGCGGGGCAAAGTGTGGTGGCGGAGAGCGGCTCGACTGTGGATCTCCGCGGCGGCGGCGAGATTTCGGCCTTCCGCTGGGTGCCGGGTCCGGGCGGGAGTGTGGACATCCTCGGCACGGCGGCGGCCGGATGGATCGACGGCGCGGCGTATCAGGCGGGCGATCTGGTGACGTTTGGCGGCCAGACCTGGTCCGCGCGGGTGTCGCACTCCGCGCGGCAGCCTTCCTCCAGTTCGTTCTGGACGCTCGTGCCGGAGTCGTACGCGGTCGTGCCGGGCTTCCAGTCGGAGTTTGCGCCGTATGCGCCGTTCAATTCCGGCGCGAACTCCCTGGCCCTCGCGGGCGACTCCGGATACGTGAGCAGCACGCTCAGCGTGGGCGACCGCATCTTTCTCGAAAGCTCGCCGGGGCTGGGCGCTGGGACCTACACGCTGCTGCCGCGGCGCTATGCGCTGCTGCCCGGCGCCTTTCTCGTGACGCCGGCCGGCGGGCAGCCGGGCGGCACCGTCACGGTTCCCGAGGGCGCGAGCCATGTGCCGGGGTACCGGCTCAATGAGTTCAGCCAGCCGGAGCGGATGGCGACCGTGCGGACGCGCTACGAGGTCGTGCCCGCGGACGTGCTCCGGGAGCGCGCGACGTACGATCAATCGCTGGGCAACGCCTTCCTCGCGGAAGCTGCGAAGCGGCTGGAGGTCGCGCGCCCGCAGCGGCTGCCGATCGACGCGGGAGCGCTGGCGATCCACGGAAACACGGCGCTCGATCTGCAAGGCGCGGTGCTGAGCGGCAGGCCCGGCGGCGGACGCGGCTCGTGGATCGACGTGAGCAGTTTCGGCGAAATCCATGTGGTCGGCGGAAACGGCGCGGCTCCCGGCGGAGCGGCGGTGGTGCTGGGCAGCGCGGTGCTGCAAGGCTGGGGCGCGGACAGCCTGCTCATCGGCGGACTGCGCCGCCAGACGGCGGACGGCGCGGCGGTGGACGTGCGGACGGGCGCGCTGGTGCTGGATAATCCGGGGACGGCGCTTTCCGCGCCGGAGATCGCGCTCGTGTCGAAGGCGGGGCTGAGCGTGACGGCCGGGTCGGCGATCGTGTCGTCGGGCGCGCTTTCCGCGCCGGCGGAGACGCTGCTGATCTCGGGCGACGGCGCGCTGCTGCGGGTGAGCGGGGATTTCAATGCAGCCGTCGCGCGCAGCAATCTCGCGGGTTCCACGACTCCCTTTCTCTCGGTCGGCGCGGATGCGCGGATCGCGGGCACGAGCGCGATCATCGACTCGACCTACGCCACGCGGCTCGATCCGTCGTCGGCGCTTTCCGCGCAGGCGCTGTCGCTCGGCAGCGGGCAGATCAGCATCGTGCTCGGCGCGCAGCCGCCGGTGCTGGCGGGCTCGGCATTCGATCCTCATCTGGTGGTCGCGGGGCAGTTTTCCGAGGACGTGCAGCAGGTCGCGGCGCTCACGCTGCGCAGCTACCGGACGATCGACATCTACGGGGAGGGCGCGTTTGGCAGCGGGACTCTCGGGAGTCTGTCGCTCCTCGCCGCCGGCATCCGCGGCTACGGCCAGGGCGCTGGCACGGCGGTGCTGCGGACGGGTGAACTGCTGCTGAGCAATCCGTCGAAAGTCGCCGCGTCCGCCGCGCCCGCCGGGCTCGGCGGCAGCCTCCAGGTGGATGCGAATGTCGTGCGGCTCGGCGCGGAGGCATTCGCCGTGGCGGGCTACCAGCAGGTGATCCTGAACGCCGCGGGCGGCGTGCTCGGCGAAGGCGCGGGCGCTTTCACCACGCCGGGCAGCCTCACGCTCTCGGCGCCGCTCATCACCGGCGCGCGCGGCTCGGCGCACACGGTCACGGCCGGCGGCGCGCTGCATCTCGCGCGCGGCGGCGGTGCGGCGGTGGTGCAGGGCGGGCTCGGGGCCGGGTTCACATTCACGGGCGCGGGCGTGCTGGCGGAGACCGATGTGCTGCTGCCGAGCGGGCAGGTCACGCTGCACGCGCGGACCGGCGATGTGACGGTGGGCGGCGCGCTGCGGGCGGACGGAACGATGCAGGCTTTCTTTGACCTGATCCGCTACTCGGACGCCGGCTCGGTCACGCTCACCGCCGACGCGGGCGACGTGGAACTGCCCGGCGGCGGCATGGTCTCGGCGGCAGGCGCGGCGGGCGGCGGCGATGCGGGGTCGGTCGCCATCTCGGCCACGCAGGGCGCGCTGCTGCTGAATGGCGGCACGCTGCTCGGCGGCGCGGATGCCGGGCAGACGGCGGGCCGCTTCGTGCTGGACGCGGGAAGCCTGCCGTCCTTCGGCGGGCTGAGCGATGCGCTGAATGACGGCGGCTTTTTCGAGGAGCGAAATCTGCGCATCCGCACGGGCAGCGTGGTCATCGCGGACGCGGGCGGCACCGCGAATGTCGCGCGAAATTTCACCGTCACCGCGGACCGCGGGGACATCACGGTCACGGGAACTATCGACGCGTCCGGCCGGACCGGCGGAAGCATCGCGCTGGCCGCCGGGCGCGGTCTCACGCTGGCGGCGGGATCGGTGCTTACGGCGCACGGCGCGGAGTTCAGCAGCGCGGGGAAAGGCGGGGAAATCCGGCTGGAGGCGGGCGCGGAATTCAACGCGGCATTCACCGGCCCGCGCGATCCGAACTCGACGCTGCTCGTGATGGCTGGCTCGACGATCGACCTCGGCGTGGATGCCTTCGCCGCCGGCGGCTACGCGACTCCGGGGTCGAGCGCCTTCCTCGGGCAGTTCACCGGCACGCTGCACCTGCGCGCGCCGCGGCTGGGGAATGACATCGGCATCGGGCCGCTCGCCGGGACGATCACGGGCGCGTCGTCGGTGGTGGCGGAAGGCTTCCGCATCTATAACCGCACGGCGACCGGCACGCTCGACACGACGCTGCGCGGCCAGATCAATACGGACGCCGCCGCCTACATGAACGCGGGCTATGCGGCGATGCATGCGAAACTGCTCGCGGGCAGTCCGGATGCCGCGGCGCTGGACGCCGTGCTCGTCATCGCGCCCGGCGTCGAGATTCTCAACGCGACCGGGAACCTCTCGCTCGGCACCGCGAACACCGCGGGCGGAGCGGCGACCTCGCTGAACACGGCGGACTGGGATCTCTCCGGCTTCCGCTACGGGCCAAAGAATGCGCCGGGCGTGCTGACGCTGCGGGCGACCGGCGACCTGATTTTCAACAACGCGCTGAGCGACGGCTTCACACCGGTGACGGCGACGGCGGCCAACGGACACTCCGCTCTGTGGCTGGCCACGCTGATGGACCTGAACCCGGCGCTGCCCGGCAACACGCAGTCGTGGTCCTATCGCCTCGCGGCAGGCGCGGATTTGTCGGCGGCGGATTTCCGCGCGGTGCTTCCGAACGCGGGCTCAGTGCTGGTCGGCGAGTTTTACATCCCGGTGCCAAACACCTCGAGCTCGGGCACGAATGCCGCGACCGGGCTGAACGGACTCACGGCGAACACGATCCGCATTTCGGCCGGCAACACGAACACGGGCACGCGCTACGAAGTCATCCGCACCGGCACGGGCGACATCGACATCGCCGCGGGCCGCGACGTGCAGCTTCGCAATCAGTTCGCAACGATCTACACGGCGGGCGTCCGGGTGCCGTCGGCGACGACGCTTTTCGCGGCGGGCGATTTCGTGGCGCCCGTGGTGGATCTCACGGGAAGCATCCAGCCGCCCGGCAACACCGGTGCGATCCAGCAGCAGTACGGCGCGCAGTGGTCGCTCGCGGGCGGCGATGTCACGATCTCGGCGGCGGCGGACATCTGGCGGACGACGCTGAGGCAGGGCGCGGTCATCTCGGATTCGACCGGGCAGCTCCCGGTCAACTGGCTCTACCGGCGCGGCTACGTCGATCCGGCAACGGGACTTTTCGGAGTGGGCGGCGTGGATGCGGGCGATCCGTTCGTGATCGACAGCGCCGCATCGACGGCGTGGTGGATCGACTACAGCAATTTCTTCCAGGGAATCGGCACGCTCGGCGGCGGCGACCTGACCCTGCTGGCGGGCGGCGGGATCATCAATGTGGACGCCGTCATCCCGACGAATGCGCGGATGCCGGGCCGCAAGGCCAACCCGGATTTCGGGCAGTCGGGCGAGCCGCAATTCCTGAACGTCGCTCCGGATGCGTCGAAGCTTGTGGAACTCGGCGGCGGCGACCTGACGGTGCGCGCGGGCGCAAATATCGACGGCGGCGTTTACTACGTGGAGAAGGGCGCGGGGACGCTGTTCGCGGGCGGCGCGATCACTACGAACCAGTCGCGCTCGCCCTCGCGCGGCATCCTGTCGAGCACACCGCAGATTCTCGACCCGCTCACGTGGCTGCCGGTCACTCTCTTCGCGGGAAAGAGCACCTTCGACGTGAGCGCGCGCGGGGACGTCCTGCTCGGGCCGGTGTCGAATCCCTTCCTGCTGCCGTCCGGGCACAACAACCGGTACTGGTACAAGACCTACTTCCACACGTACTCCGAAGATGCCGCGGTGGATGTCGCGTCATTCGGCGGCAGCGTCACGCACCGGCTCGGCAGCTCCTCGACGCCGATCCTGAACAACTGGCTGTCGCTGAAAAACCTCTTCACCTCGCAGAACACGTCGAACTCCTCGAACTTCCAGCCGTGGATCCGGCTGGCGGAGTCGCGCGTCGGTGCGTTCACCACGCTCACCGGCGTCGCCGCGCCGGCGCTGCGGAGCACGGCCTTTGCGGGCGACGTGAATCTCGTGGGAAATCTCACGCTCTTCCCCTCGGCGACCGGCACGCTGGAGCTGGCGGCGTCGGGCGGCGTCATCGGCCTGCAAGCCTCGGGCAGGACCGGGACGATCACCACATGGACCGCGTCCACGATCAATGTCTCGGACGCGGACCCGGTCTCCGTGCCGGGCGTCGGCTCGCCGCTCGCCTACCAGAGCCTGGTCGGGCGCACGCCGGTGCTGCTCCGCGACACGAGCACGGCATTCCTCAACGAGCTGAACCAGGTTTTCACCGAAACCGGCACCGTGAGCGGGCAGAACGCCACGATCCAGGTGCAGCAGGCGCTGCACGCCGAGGGGCTGCTGCATCGCGGTGATGATCAGCCCGTGCGGCTTTACGCGGCGGGCGGAGACATCACGGGAGTCACACTTTTTTCACCAAAGGCCGCGCGGGTCATCGCGGAGAACGACATCACGGACATCGCGTTTTACATCCAGAATGTCGCCGCGGCGGACATCTCCGTCGTGTCCGCCGGGCGCGACATCACCCCCTACAACGAAAACACCAAGCTGCGCTCGCTCGCGGGAAACGCGGCCCTCGGCAACCGCATCACCGATCCCACGCGGACGACGGTCACGGGCGTCACGACGAATGTGCTGCAAGGCGACATCCAGGTCAGCGGGCCTGGCGTGCTGGAGGTGCTGGCCGGGCGCGACATCGACCTCGGAACGGGCGCGAATTTCACGGACGGGACGGGTCTCGGCATCACCAGCATCGGCAGCGCGCGGAATCCCTTTCTGCCGCTCGACGGCGCGGACCTCATCGTCATCGCCGGCGTGGCGGGCGCGGCGGGCAGCGGCCCGGCGCTGAGCCTGAGCGCGAGCGCGCTCGATTTCGAAACCCTCGCCACGCAGCTCACGGCCGGCGCGGAGATGCTGGAATCGCCCTACCTCATGAAGCTCGGCGCGGCGGGGACGGCCGGAGCTTTGACGGACGAGCAGCAGGCCATCGTGGCGCTGGAGCGGTTCTACCGCATCCTGCGGGAAAGCGGGCGCGCGGCAGCCGGGGACGGCGACTACAGCAAAGGCACGGATGCCATCGCGGCGGTCTTCGGCGGCGCGAAGTCCGGCGGCTCGGTGCTGACCCGCGCCCGCGAAATCCGCACCACGTCCGGCGGCGCGATCTCGCTGGCGGTCCCGGGCGGCGGCGTGACGATGGCGTCCGACATTTTCGGGAATCCGCTGACGCCGCCCGGCATCGTCACGGAGTTTGGCGGCGCGGTGTCCGTCTTCACGGACGGCAGCGTGGACATCGGCAGCGCGCGCATTTTCACCCTGCGCGGCGGCGACATCATCATGTGGTCCTCGAGCGGCGACATCGCGGCGGGAAATGCGCCGAAGACCGTGGTGACCGCGCCGCCCACGCGCGTCGTCATCGACGCGACGAGCGCGGCGGTGCAGACGGATCTCGGCGGCCTGGCCACGGGTGGCGGGATCGGCGTGCTCGCTTCCGTGGAGGGCGTCATGCCGGGCGATGTCGATCTCATCGCGCCGCTGGGCGTGGTGGACGCGGGAGACGCCGGCATCCGTGTCACGGGGAATCTGAACATCGCCGCGACGGCGGTCCTGAACGCGTCGAACATCCAGGTCGCGGGCAGTTCGGCGGGCGTGCCGTCGGCGCCCGCCGTGGCCGCGCCGCCGCTCGGCGCGATCACGCAGGCGAACAACTCCGCCGCGGGCACGAACCCCGCCGCGCAGGTCGCCAAGGACGCGCAGAAGCAGGCCACGCAGAAGGAGGAAATGCCGTCGCTCATCACCGTGGAGGTGCTCGGCTACGGCGGCGGAAGCGGCGACAGCGACGAGGAGGAGAAGAAGCGGCGGGGCGAGGCTGCGGAGGCCGCGGTGCCGTGAGGCGGCAAGAAACATTGCGGTGACATGCGCGTGATTTTTCCGCGAACCCGACCCGCGCCGCTTGCCTCGCTCGCGAACGGATTTCACCTTTTCGCCGCGGGCGATCCGCACCCGACCCACGAACCGACATGACCTTGAAAATTCGCCCCGCCATTTCCTCCACGCTCGCAGCGCTGATGCTGACGCTGGCCTCCGCCGCTGCGGCCCGCAGCGGCGACGCGGAAGCGCAGTTTCAGCTCGCCAAGTCCGCGCTGGCAAAGGAGGGCGGGCCCGAGGATCCGGCGGCCGTCTTCGCGCTGATGAAGCAGGCGGCGGCGCAGGGTCACGCCGAGGCGGAGGCGGGACTGGGCTACCTTTATTCCGTGGGGATCGGGGTGGCGAAGGACGACGCCGAGGCCGTGGCGTGGTTTCGGAAAGGCGCGGAAAAGGGTTCGGCGAAAGGGCAGTTCAACCTTGGGCGCATGCTCGTGAACGGTCGCGGCGCGGAAAGGAATCCGGCGGAGGGTTTCCAATGGATGCGGCGCGCGGCGGAGCAGGGACTGGCCGACGGGATGCTGGCGGTGGGGGACGCCTACTACTTCGGGAAATTCGGCCAGAGGAGGGATTTCGGACAAGCGTACCCGTGGGTGCTGAAGGCCGCCGAGACAGGGCTGGCCGCGGCGCAGAACATGGCGGGACTGATGCTCAAGGAAGGGCGCGGAGTGCCGGCGGACCGGAAGGCTGCCGAGGGCTGGTTTCGCAAGGCGGCGGAGCAGGGAGACGGCAAGGCGGAGAGCAATCTGGGGCACCTGCTTTTCAGTCAGCCGGGTGAACGCTCTGCAAAGATCGAGGGGCTGAAATGGCTGCTCGTGGCGAAGCAGCACGGCGAGGTGCTGGCGACGAAGACGCTCGAGGAAGTGCTGCCAACTGCGCCGGAGGCGGACGTGGCGGAGGCGCGCCGGCAGGCGGCGGAGACAGGGCGCGCGGGCACGCGCTGAGCGCGCCCTGCCGCTACTGGGGCAATCTCCTCGCTTCGCGCGCGACCTTGACGCTTTGCGACCGCTGGAGGTCGTCGCCGAAGAGCAGCCGGAACCTGGCGTCCGCCCGCTCCTGGGCGGGTTTCCAGCCGGCGGAAAGATCCGGGCCGCTGCTCACCTCGCGCAGGAATTCCGCGACGATCTGGCTGTGCAGCGCGACGTGCCTTTCCGACAGGCCGACCTCGGGTGCGAGCGCCGTCAGCGTCGCCGGGATCGCCACTCCGGGCTCGACCTCGAAGCCCTCCGGCGCGACCGGCGCAGCAGGCCGCGCCGACATGCCGTAGGGCTGCCCTGGCCGTGGCGAGTCTGGCGTGCGGGCACGCGCGTGTGCGGCGCCCTCGCCGCTGCGGGCGGTGGTCTGCGGTGAAAAGACGGAACCCCGCGGAGCGCGCGCGGGGTCCGTCTTCCCGCGGAGCGCGGTGCCTGCCGCGGGATGCGAACGCGAGTCGGAGAAGCCGCCGTTTTCGTAGGCGGAGGAGTCAGCCGGCGGGGAAAAGGACGGCACGCCCACGGTCCCGGCATCGGTGATCGGCGCGAGCGGCGCGAGCGGCGACGGGGCCGGAGCGAGCGCGTAGAGTCCGATCATTCCCCCGGCGAGGGCGAGCGATCCGAAGAGAAGGGCGTCTGCTTTTTTCATGAAAAGGAAATGGGGGCGGGTGTCCGGGGAGATGAGGGAGCGGCGCGATGCCGTCGCAAAAAACTGGCGCCGGGGATGGAACCCGGCGCCAGTCGTGATTTGGCGCTCTCCGCGCGGCGGCGATTCCCGCCGGCGGAAGAGCGTCAGGTTTTCTTGATTACGGTGCGACGGTGCCGCCGTCGTCGCCGCGGCTGACGTTCATGAGGCTCACGTCGATGCCCGCGGTGCCGATGTTCGTCGGGAGGGCGCTGGTCAGTTCGGCGAGGACCGCCTGCATTTCGGGCGTGTCGTTGAGCGAGTTGTACATCAGGTGCTGGTAGCCCCAGAAGGTGTAGGAACCCTCGGTGATCTTCGCGATGTCCCCCGCGGAAAGCGGGGAGGCGGGCGTGATGCCGACGCCGTTGTAGCTCAGTGCTTTCGCGCCGTTGGCGATTGCCGTGGTGGCGTCGGAGATGCCGAAGACGCTGAGCAGGAGCAGGTTTTCGGGAGCCCCGACCGGGTTGCCCGCCGAGTTCAGGCGCTGCACGGCGGTGCTGGTGCCGCCGAAGGCAGTGCGCAGGCTGCTGCTGCTCTCGAAGCCGCCGTTGCCGATCGCGTCCGGGCCCCAGACGAGGGATCTGTTGTTGCCGTCGTTGAGCGGCCAGATCTGCAGCGTGGAGATCGCCAGGGTCGGGGCATTGGCCGCGGCGCCATTGGTGACCGGCTTGTACTGCTGCACCGGCAGGGAGATCCCGTAGCCGATCTCGGCCAGGTAGGTCGTGCGCGTTCCGGAGAAATCGCTCCGTCCGGTGATATAGACCTTCCGGGGATCAGCCGTGGGGAAGAGGTAATTCAAGGGCTGGTTGCCCGTGCTCCAGAGTGTGCGGAGCTGGCCCGCCTGGACATTGGTCAGGCCCGCCGGCGCGCCTTCATTGACGACCGGGGTGAAGACAACCACGCCGACCGTGGAGTCCACGACGTTTGAGACATCGTACGGCGAGGACGTGGGATACACGTCGGAGAACGCGAGGTCGGGGATGACGAGGTCCGTGCCGGCGGGAAGCAGCGCGGTACCGGTCTTTCCGGGAACGGCGGTCGTGTCATTCACGATCGTGCCGCCGGTGGCAGTGAGGGCGGATGCTGCCAGGAAGTCCTGGGTGATCTGAGTCCCTACGGTCTGGATGCCTTCGACCGAGCCGGTCCAGGTGCAGCGGATGATCGTCTTGTCGGGCAGACCGGGGAAGTCGCCCTTGAAGATGCTCTGGCGCGCGCCGCGGATGCCAGCGAGGCCGGCAGCCCCGACGTGGGCGAAGTCGTCCAGCCCGGCTCCGTAGGACGCGATGATGGCGTCGATGGAGGCGGTACGGAACGCGGTGGCACCCGTGATGTCCACGGTCTGGTCGGCGCTCGCCGTGGCGAGGGCTGTGAGGGCGGAGAGGCCGCCAAGGATGAATTTGTTTTTCATTTGGTTCTTATTTTTTGATCGGTGAGGTGGGTTGGTTGGTTTGCGATTCGGAGGGGATCAGGCGACGGCGGTGCGTCGGCGGCGGAAGCCGAGGCCGAGGATGGACGCTGCGCCGAGAAGCAGCGCGGACGAGGGCTCGGGAACGGAGGTGATGAAGTCCACATTGCCCGAGCTATCGAGCGTGAGGATGCCCTGAAACTGCGGGGCGCGGAGCGGGCCGTTTTCATCGAACTGACCCGAGACCGTGTTCTGGCCCTGGGCGCGGTAGAGATCGAGCGCGCCTTCCACCACGCCGGTGGAGAAGGTGCCGTAGGTGCCCGCCCCGAAGCGCTGCTGGATGCCGCCCGTGTAGGCTCCAAATGCGGTGCTCTGGACGAAAGTCCCGGAGGTGACGTTGAAGTCCTCCCAGGTATTCGCGGTCGTATTGTCCAGGGCGTCCTGGGCAAGCATCGTCTGGGTCTCAAACGCGCCGTTCAGCGCCATGATCTGGTTCGAGGCTGCAGTATGGTTCGAGGCACTCGGCGTATTGATGGTCGAGTTCTTGACGGTTTCATCCGTGCCGACAGCGGTGCGCGCCTTGGTAATATAGATGGTCTGCTCGGGATCTCCGTTGAGCAGGTTGCCTTCGGCGATGTTGCTCCACACGCCGGCGGCGCCCCAGAGGATGTTCGTGTTATCAAACCAGCCCGCCCCGAAGGTGCTTGCGAGGATGGAATTGATGTTAATGATGTTATCCAGGTTGAGGTTGTTGGCGTTGGCATTCCGGAACACGGTGGCCGTGTTGCCGAGGTTGATCAGGACGTTCTTGTCCGAGCCTGTTCCCGCTTTGGACTGGAAGCCCAGGATAAGATCGCCGTTCGCGAAATTGGGGTTTTGCGCCATGGCTGGCGCTGCGCCCAAGCCGCCGGTGGCGAGTGCCGCGAGGGCGAGGCTCTTGAGTGTTTTCTTCATGTGGATGATATTAGTTTTTGCTTGGTGGTTTGGTGGTGATGCCGGTCGGGACGGGAGTGACCCTGCCCTTTCAGCACACTTCAACTAAGGGTGCCTCCGCCCTTGGGGAAGTTATGGGTTGTAAAGATCAAGGGGCCATTATGACGAATGCGTGGCGATCGCATTTTAGGGCCTCGGAAAGCGGCACTAAGGTGACAGCGAAGTAACGAATTTATCCGCGTCGCGCTCCATTGATCGCAGGCTCCGGCGGCACGCAGGAAACTTTGGGGTTGTGAGGCGAAAACGATTCCCGCCATCTTCAGCCGCAATGTCCCCAACGCTCCCCCGCCTCCTCGCTCCACTGATTGGAGCCACATGGCTTTGCCTTGGTCTGTCGGGGGCATCGGCGGACGGGCCGCCACCCGCGCCGGACAGTATGGTCCTCGACGCGGGAAAGGTGCTGCTGCCGGAGCGTGCGGATGCCTTGAGCGCCCGTCTGCAGGCGGCCGCGCGCGCGCGGGGCATCCGGGTCTATCTCGTGACGGTGCCCACGCTCGACGTGCCCCCGTCGAGAAAGGCGGAGCGGCTGCGAACGCTCGGACATTACTATGCCGACGACTGGCTGAAGGAAGGCGCGGGCGTGGTGCTGCTGGTGGCCGACGACACGGCGGACGCCATCGTGGTGGCCAATGACGAGGCAGACCGCTGGCTGCCGGCGTGGCAGCGGAATATGATCGTGCTCGATTCCATGCGATGGGCGCGGGAGGAAAAGCTTCTGCGGGACAAGATCGAGCGGGCCGCCCTGGTGCTGGTGGACGTGCTGAGCCGGGCGCAGGATGAGATGAAAAAGTCCGCGCGCCGCGATCGGATCGCCAACTACGCGATGGCCACGATCGCCGTGGCGGGCATCGCCTTTCTCATCCTCTCGGAGACGGCCAAGGCGAAACGCTGACAGCCTAGCCGCCCGGCCGCGCACTGCGCTACGCTGCCGAGCCGTCGATCCGATAGCCAAAGCCGCGGATCGTCTGGATGAGACGGCTTCCGACGCCCAGCTTTTCCCGGAGCCGGCGCAGGTGCGTGTCCACGGTGCGGATCTCTATATTGGCCTCGGCCGGCCATACGGATTCGAGAAGCGCCTCGCGGGTCAGCACGCGACCAGGGTTTTCCATGAGGGTGCTGAGCAGCTTGTACTCGATCCGCGTCAGATCCACCGGACGTCCCCGCACTGCGACCCGGTGGGCGAGCCGCTCCAAGGTGATGCCCCCCGCTGTCAGCACGGTGGCGGGAGCGGAAACCGGCGCAAGCTGATGCCGGAGGAGCGCGGCAATGCGGAGGGCGAGCTCGCGCGGGCTGAAGGGCTTCAGCACATAGTCATCCGCGCCGAACTCGAATCCGAGGACGCGATCCACCTCCTCGTCGCGCGCAGTCAGCAGGATGATCGGCATCCGCGCGGTCTTCGGGTCCGCCTTCAAAGTGCGGCACACCTCAAGGCCTGACATTCCCGGCATCATCACGTCGAGCACGGCCAGCGCCGGTGCGTCTTTGCGCGCACGTCCTAGAGCGGCCACGCCGTCGGCGGCCCGGAGTACCTCGTAACCCGACGCCGTCAGCCGCGTGTCCAGCAGGCTCAGGACATCCGGCTCGTCGTCTGCGATCAGGATGCGCTTCTTCACAAACCCGAACAGGTGCACCGGGATAGAGACGCGAAAGGCAGCGCGCCGCAAACTCCAAGTCTGGCGTGGCGCGGCGACGGCGAAATCGGATTCTTTGGCATGTGTGTCCACCCACCTTGCAGTCGTGTTGTGACAAACGCGGGGCGGCTGCGTGACATTGCGCAGGCAAATTTGCGCACGCGCGGAGGGATGGAGAAATCCGCGCCAGCGATGGCTCTATGAAAGCGGACTCGGGAAACCGGCTGGCACGCGCTCCAGCTTCCCCGGGTGAGTGCAGGGCGTTTTTTCGCATCCGCGCGCCGCAGAAGCTGCAGCGCCACGGCTTCCGCATGTGATGGAGCGCCATAGCCAGCCAGCCGACAGACCACAGGCCAAAGGTGAAAACCGTGGCCGCAAAGTGGCTCAAGTGACCTGCCGAACGTTTCCAGAAATGTCGGTCGCAGCAGCAGCGGTGGCAGTGGGCAAGGCGGAATCTTGGCATGGCGTGGTCGGTTTCCCGGCAAGCTCGCAGCCCAAAGCGGAGAAATGCCGCCGCCCGGGTGACAATCGTCGGAACTCCGCGCGCGCCCATCCGCGCACATCACGGGAGGCCCCCTTTTTCTTTGCAACCTCCTCGCAAGACTCGGCGATGCGCTCCGCAGGTTTGCCGTTACTTGCGCGAGCGAACCCGGGTGCTGCGATCGCGACGCTTTGACTGTCCGGCATTGTCCACCGAAAGTCGCAAATGTGTTTTGCTCTGTGAGCGGGACATTGGTGGACATCAACAAACTCCTATTGTCGAATCCCTGAATCCCGACCACTTCCAGCGGGAGGAGGAGTTTTCCCGCCTTCCCGGAGGATGATCCGGCCGGCTTTTCCCAGCCGCTACCGCTGCACCTGGAGGACGATGATGAGCTGGCCGTTGCCGTACTGCGGGCCGCGGATGAAGAGGGGGCTGCCAGGGGCGAGCTTGGCTTCGGTTTCGAGGAGGGGGCGCTTGTTTTGGAAAAGCTCGAGATTGAGCAGGTAGCCGCCGCGGGCTTCTTTTGAGAGCGAGCGGCGCGCTTTGACGCTGAGCCAGAAGGTCTGGCTGGGGACGAGCCAGTTCTCGGTGCCGTCGTCGATTTTTTCGGCCGCCGAGCCGATGAGCTCGAACTGGCTGTAGCCAAAGACGCGCTTCAGCCGCGGGGCGATGTCGCGGAGTTCGGCAGGCGGGTCCTTCGGTGCGGAGGCATTCGTCGCCAGCACGACTGCGGTCCAGATCTTGTCCGCGGTGACCGGAGCGGCCCGTAGCACCGGCACGGTGCTCGTGGTCGTGGTCGTCATCGCTGTGGGGCTGTCGGCGGCAAAGGCCAGGACAGCGAGGGCGAAGACGAGGAGGGTGGCGGCGAGGCGCATGGCGGTCAGTTCAGCGCGTAATTGGCGGGGATGTAGTCGAGCCCTTCCAGCCAGACGACGGTGACGTTGTCGTTCGCATCATAGACCGTGGTGGCGGAGATGGTCGGGTCCGCGGGCCACGACTCTACGACGTGCGCGTAGTATTTCGATTTCTCGCCCACATGCGCGGTGGCGGAAGCGGCGGGGGGGATCAGGGTTTTGAAAAGGCCGCCCGCGACCAGCAGGCAGGCGGCGCCGGCAAACGCCAGCCGCGGCAGCGACCAGAACCAGCCGCGCGCCTTCACCGGCTCCGCGGCGCGCGGGGTTTCGGCTGCGATGCGCTCCAAGAGCTGGTGGTTGAAAAAGTCCTCGTTGCCGAGTGGCGGGACGGGTTGAGAGCGGAGCAGGTCGCCGAGTTTCCGCGCCTCCTCGCGCTCGGCGGCGGCTTCGGGACGGGTGGCGAGTTCTCTTTCAAAATCGGCAAGCTCCGAGCCGGTGAGCTGGCCATCGACCCAGGCGGTGAAGCGTTCTTCAAATGTTTTCATAGACGTCTTTGAGCAGGGCTTGGAGTTTCTTGCGGGCGTAAAAAAGGCGGGACATGACCGTGCCGAGCGAGCAGTCCATCTGCTCGGCGATCTCAGAGTATTCGAGCCCGTCGATCTCGCGCATGACGATGGCGGCGCGGTGCTCGGGCGAGAGTTTGGCGATGGCGTCGTCGATGCGCCCGCGGATCTCCTTGTCCGAGATTTTCTCCGCCGGCTGCATCTCCGGGCGGGGGGCGGTGACAGCGCCGGGCTCGATCTGACGCAGGCCGATCTGGTCGTCGAATTCGGTGCCGCTGGCGATGTGTTTCCGGCGCAGCGCGTCGATCGTCACATTCATCAGGATGCGGTAGAGCCAGGTGTAAAAGGAGGATTGGCCGCGGAAGCGCCCGATGGATTTCCACGCCTTCACAAAGCCGTCTTGGGCGAGGTCCCAGGCGTCCTGTTCGTTGCGTGTCATCTGGTAGATCATGGAAAAGGCGCGGCTGCGGTAGCGGGTGACGAGTTCATTGAAAGCCGAGGTGTCACCAGCCTGTGAGCGGGCGACCAGATCGAGATCGTCCGGCCCTTCGGCGGCGGGCTCGGTCTGCTTCAGCATGGAGTTTGACGGGGCAGCCATCGTTTCATTCACCGCGAGTGCGGGAATTTTTTTCGGGGAAGAGTGGACACCTCTTATTCGCCGTCGTAGCGGCGCCGCCACTCGGACCGGTACTCGCCCATGAGGAGAATGATGCCGTCGCGAATCTGGAAGAGCCGCTGATTGAGCGTGGCGAAGCGCTTCGCGCTCAGATTCACCTCTTTGCGGAGCTGCATGGCGGCGTCGATGCCCGTCATCACGGCTTTGAGCGCACGCTTGAGGTAGGCGATGGTCATGCCGATCTCGTCCACGTCGTCATCGCTCAGGGCGGCGGCGAGTTTGGCGCTGGCGATCGCGGCGTTAGTCGAGAGCTTCACGGCCGCGGGCTGGTTTTGCGCGTCGCCGAGATCCTCGAAAAGCTGGTCGATCCAGATCGTGAGCGCGAAGGACGCCTGATAGAGCGGATGCACCTCGTAACCGTCTGCGTCGTCGGAATCGCCCTCGGCGTCGGCCACCTCCAAGTCCTCCTCAAACTCCTCCTCGAAGAGCGATTCCACGTTCTCGACCCATTTCTCGCCATCCCTGTCGAGGAGGTGGTACCAGCCCATTTCGCGGGCGATGATCTGGTCGCGGTTCGGGTCGTCGATGTAGCGCTCAAGAAGTTCCATGTACTTCTCGGTCTTGCGGTCCTGCTGCTGGAGGAAACGCTCCCAGTCATACTCGTCCCACACTTTTTCAGGCTCGTTGGAGTCGCCCATATGCCGCTAGTTAACCGCGCTGACTCGGCGCGGGCAAAGGGAATTTTACGCCTCCCCCGATCCTGTCCACCGAAGGGAAAAACGTTTTCGCCTCGTGCCCAAAGTGGGGCTTTAGCCATGCATCTTTGCGGGCGAGACTGCGTTTCGGTGGCAGGGCGGCGGGTTTTGGCTCATGGATTGGATTGCAGCTTTGCACGTCCCGCACTTTGGCCATCCCGCCTCGCAATCGCCAGTCCTCAGTCTGCATGCCCGCTCCCTCCGCCCCGCTGCCGAAACGCAGTTTCGCCCACTCCCTCGCGCTCCCAATGCCTCACATTGGGAACGAGGGGAAAAAGTCCTTTGCACATATGCACGGACTGACCCCTTCCCGGACCTTTGTTCTCCGCTGTCAAGATATGTCGCCTGACCCCTATCTCCCTCTGCCCTGACCCCTATTTCCCTGCCGGTTCGACTCCATGCCTGCTCTCCACCCCGCCTCGCGGCGACGCAGTTGGCACGGTCTTCGGTGCTGAACCGTCTAATTGCACCGGCGGGACTTTCACCCGCGTTGAGGCGCGCTTTACGGGCGCACCGAGATTCTAGAGCTGCCCCCGTTTCCCCGTCCCCCGGTGCCAAAGCAGAAATAGCACGGCAACTAGTATTACGACCACTGCGCTCACTGACCAGAATATAGACCGCTGGTAAACAGCGGCTGATGCAGTCTGAGAGAATTGTATTGGTTGCGGAGAATGAGCTAGTAGGGGGATGTCCACTATTTCTGCCTGTTGCGCTGCAGAAAGCTCCTGCCCTTGCTCGCTCAGCTTTTGCTTGATGCGCACACCGTTGGCATTGACCCTATCGCGCTGAGTTGTATCAAGAAAGAAATTGCCCGCGGAGAGGTGTTTTGGGTCGAAAACGACGAAGGTCAATTCCTGGTTTGATATAACCACATATGCTTCAACTCCGTCTTCTGCCCCCTTCAAGTGCGTGGCCGTCAATTCAAATGCTTTGATTCCATTCGTCCTCAATATTTTTTGAACGCCAACTCGCGATAAGTTTCCGGCGGCGACATCAGCATCCAACACTTTCACCAGTCCGCCAGCACCTGAAGCGGTATAAGTTTTTGTGGTCAAGATTCCACGCAAGGCGCTTTCCTCGAAGTGATACCAGATTGCAACGCGATTTCCTGAATCAGTTGCATGCTCCACCAGTTTGAAATCTCCGACGTTTTCTGTCTCGCGCGCGAGTTTAGGACTGAATGCACCGGTGCGGACGTTTTGTAGTTCCCGGTCAGTCATTCCAAGATGCACCCCAGGTGGCAGGAGCCCATTCAATGAATTCCCTGCTGCCGCGCTTGATCCGACAGGTTGAAGGAGCAAAGCAATTCCGATAGCCAGTAATAGTTGATTCACGGGAATATCAATCGCTGTTACCAACCTTCGCACCCGATACGCGGTTATTTTTGAACGTAATAGAAAGCCACCAACGCATCGGCACTGAGAGGAAGCTATCTGACCTTCTTCCCAAATCATATATGATGTTAAAGTCTCCACTGGTGGTATCAGTCTTACCCATATACGGATATGGCTCGCCCAGGAGATTCAAAACTTGCTCATACGTCGGATGGTCCGCCCGCAGGCGCGCGACAAGATCGTCGCTCATGGCATACAGCAGCTTCTTGCTGCTATCAGTACGTGCCGTCTGCCATTGGTCAGCGTCAAAACTGATTTGCCTCACAGGCCGCACAGTGAGGAACCCTATTCCCTGACCGAGCAGAAAAGACAATCCAGCACACGATAAGACAATAACTATCCGCCAAGAAAGCTTACCTGCACTTGTCATGGAGTTTTGAAAATCTTCTTGCCGTTCGTTTTTACGACCTGTGAATTGTCGTCTTCATCGGTATACCAGAGCTGTCCTGCTGTCAGTTTGCTCATCAAATCACGCTGAATGGCGAGATGATCAGGCAGATCCGCGTCGGGAGATGGGAGTGTATGAATCGAGTTTGAGCCAATAAAGTTGTTTCGCATGTCCATCGTTGAATCGACTGCGACGTGGTTATCCTTATAACAATTACTGAATTCGTGGGCTGTTGTGAAAAGGATAGCCTTGGCTGAGCCCAAACTGAGATCGGAAGCTAAAAGCGCACTCCAGTATGCATGCTGCAAGGCGTTGGCCTTAAAGTAGCCAAGACTACTTTCTTTACTTCTTGCCCACACATTTGCGGCCGAGGCCCACCATGATACTCTGGCCGCCGATAGCGGATCCATAAGAATTAGTTCGTCCTCAGAAACATCACCCACCCACGGAATGTCCACGATTACGCTTGTTTTCTTTCCAAAGATGGTGACCTCGACGGTTTTGATTCCGTCATTATGCCATGAAATTGTCGCTTCCACAGAGTTTGCAGGCGGCGCAGGGCGTAAACTACCGGGCGTGCTCCAAGTGATCTGGTTGTCTTGGGAAGTTACATGTTGAAGATCGATTCCCGCATCAACATACAAATTCAAAGGATCGCCTTTCCATGCTGACAACAGATTGTTCACCACTCCAGCCGTAAATCCTTTGTGTCTATTTGTGGGGTCAACCAGCCTGGTGTGTGACTTAACTTCCACCGGCAGGAGGAGTGCCGCAGAGGCACAATTCTGTTCGTTGCCATTGCCGTCGAGAATGGGTTTTCCTTTGGCATCCAGTTTCTTTTTCCACTGGCGGCCAGCCAGGAGGCGCTGACTGGTGAGCGTGGACATTGCACGCTCGGTGCTGAATTCCGCATCTTTGGGAAGACGGAGTTCATACAGCTTTTGGT
>JANOBH010000351.1:0-8878 GCA_031411535.1 Chthoniobacter sp.
TGGTAGCCGGTGATGAAGACGAAGCGGAGCCGGGCCGCCGGCCGGACCCGCGTCACCGCCCAGTAAAACATCTCGCCGCCGACCTTGGGCATCCTCATGTCGCAGAGGATCAGGTCAAAGCTTTCGCGCATGATCGCTCTCAGGCCCTCGGCTCCGTTGCTGACTTCCGTCACCTTGTAAAAACGGGAGATGAGATAGTCGCGGACGATGTCGCGGAAATCCTCCTGATCATCCAGGAGGAGGACTTTGAGCGCCGGCACGTTGGCCGGCCGGACAGGCGCCGAGATGGGCGCGACGGGCGGAGTGTCCGTGGCGGCGGGTGCGATTTCTGGCGGGACGGTGGCGGAGGTCATCGGAAGAGAGCGAAGCAGGCGGGGGTGATACTAGCAGCGTGAGTGCCACATCGGCGGAAGCGCCCCGGTATCCGCAGGACTGGCAGCGCGAGGTTTGTGCGATTGCCGCGCGGGGCGGCCGTGCTCCGTCCTTTTGAAAAAAAAGCGCGATCATTGCTGATCGCGCTGCGGAGGCCGAGGAAGCGGACTCAAGTTCTAGTATTAGGTAGGTGAGTTCCTGGCTCGCGGGATTTATTAACGCAGCATGCGTGCCAGCGGCGCTCCGTTTCCTGGAAACATTTCCCCGTGGCTTGCCCGAAAGATTGCCGGGAAAATTTCTAAGGAAGCAATTCGCGTCCGGTCTCAAATAGCGAAACAGCGCCTGAGAGCAGCCCGTCCTTTTGCCGGAAAAGACAAACTTCCGCCGGCAGTGAACGGGTTTGATTTCGGGATTCGTCACCGTAAGGTGCGAGCGCTGCTTCCCTCCCTAGTAGAAATCAACACACAGAACATTATGAGCGATATCAAACCCGTTACCTGGTTCGACGATCCCGCGCACTTCCGGAAACCGTCCCGCCGTGAATTCCTCTACGCCGGCCTCGTCGGCGGCCTCGGCCTCACGCTTGGCGATTTTTTCAAGCTGCGCGCGGCGCAGACTTCCACGCCGGGCATCGTCTCCCCGCCGCAGGTGGCGAAATCGCTCATTCACATCTTCATGCCCGGCGGCTGGTCGGCGCAGGAGACCTTTGACCCGAAACCGTACGCGCCGATCGAGTACCGCGGCCCGCTCGGCTCGATCGACACGAAGCTCGACGGTGTCCGCTTCTCCGAGCACCTCAAGGAGACGGCGAAGATCGCCGACAAGATCACGGTCGTGCGGTCGATGACCCACGGCGAAGCGGCGCACGAGCGCGGCACGCACAATATGTTCACTGGCTACCGTCCGTCGCCGGCGCTCCAGTTTCCCTCGATGGGCTCGGTGGTCTCGCACGAGCTGGGTTCGCGCAACAACCTGCCGCCCTACGTGTGCGTGCCGAACATGCCGAATGAATTCGCCGGCAGCGGCTACCTCTCGACGGCGCACGGTCCCTTCAGTCTCGGAGGCGACCCCTCGAACGCGGGCTTCGCTGTGCGCGACCTTAACATGCGCAACGGAATCACCCCCGAGCGCTTCGACCGCCGCCGCAACATCCTCTCCACGGTCGATGAGCATTTCCGCACGCTTGAGAAAAGCGACTCGCTCGACGCGATGGACAGTTTCTACCAGGCGGCCTACGCGCTCGTGTCTTCGTCCGAAGCGCGCGAGGCTTTCAATCTCGCCGCCGAACCCGAGGCCATCCGCAACAAGTACGGCCGCAATGAGGCAGGCCAGCGCATGCTCATGTCGCGCCGCCTCGTGGAAGCCGGCGTGCGTTTCGTCTCAATGACCTATGGCGGCTGGGACATGCACGCCAAAATCCAGGAAGGCATCGCGCGCTCGCTGCCGCCTTTCGACGTCGCCTACGCGGCGCTGATCAACGATCTCGATCAGCGCGGGCTGCTCGACTCGACCATCGTCATGGTCACGTCCGAGTTTGGCCGCACGCCGAAGATCAACAAGGACGCGGGCCGCGACCACTGGCCGCGCGTGTTCAATATCGTGTTCGCCGGCGGCGGGTTTAAGCGCGGCAGCGTCTATGGGACGTCCGACCCGACCGGCTCGGAGCCGGATGCGGATCCGCTCACGGTCGAAAACATGGCCGCCACCGTCTATCACCAGCTCGGCATCGCGCCGGAAAAGAAGCTGATCGCGCCGGGCAACCGCCCGATCGACATCGTCCGCAACGGCACTGTCGTGTCCGAGCTTCTGGCGTAAGACCGTGCGCCCATCACACTTCTTCGGGCCGCGTCCGGCTCGGGTGGGGGCGGCACACCGTGTCGCCCAAGGCGGGCGCAGTGAGGCGGCACGAGCCGTTTCCCGCGCCTCCGCGCTCCTCGCTGCCACGCTGCTCCTCGGTGGCAGCGCCGCGGAGGCCGCGTCGCCGACCTTGGCGCGCATCGTCCCGGCGGGCGGGCAGCGTGGGACGGAAGTGGAGGTGGTCTGCGAAGGTGGCCGGCTCGACGACGCAAAAGGGCTGCTCTTTTACAGCCGCGGCCTCGAAGTCACCGGCGTTTCCGAAGCGGCGGGTGGAAAATTCAAGGCGAAGATCAAAATCGCGCCCGACGCGGCGCTCGGCGAGCACTCCGTCCGTGTCTGGACGGCGACTGGCGTGGGCGATCTCCGCACCTTTTATGTCTCGCCCTATCCGCTCGTGAAAGAGGCGGATGCCCCGAAGGATCCGGCGAAAAAAGACGAGCCGCAGCCCCTCGCGCTCGGCTCCACGGCTTGGGGGCAGATTCAGGGCGAGGAAGTGGACCGTTTCGTGATCGAGGCGAAAAAGGGTCAGCGCATCGCGGCGGAAGTCGTCGGCGTGCGGCTGCAGGCGCGCGAGATCCTCGACACGATGCTCACGCTCACCAAAGCCGACGGCACGGTGCTCGTGGAAAACGACGACAGCTCCCTGCTCCAGCAGGATCCCGTGATCAGCTTCGTCGCCCCGGAGGACGGAAAGTACGTCGTCGCGATCAAGGACAGCACCAACGCCGCGCCAGGTCAGGGCCGCTATCTCCTGCATGTCGGCTCCTTTCCGCGTCCGCTCACCGTCTATCCCGCGGGAGGACAGGTGGGAGAGCAGTTGAAAGTCGCCTACCTTGGCGACGCCGCCGGCCCGTTCACGGCCACCGTCAAGCTGCCGGCGCAGCCCGACGAACGCTTCCCTGCTTTCCCCGAACAGAATGGCCAGGTCGCCCCGTCGCCGAACTGGCTGCGCGTCTCGCCTTTCCCAAACGTCCTTGAGGCCGAGCCGAACAACGAATTCGCCAAGGCGACCCCAACCGACAAGCCGCTGCCGCTCGCCTTCAACGGCGTCATCGGCGAAAAGGACGACGTTGATTTTTTCAAGTTCGCCGCAAAGAAGGGTGAGGAATTCGACGTGAATGTCTTCGCTCGCCGGCTCCGCTCGCCGCTGGATGCCGTGCTCGAAATTTACGACGAGAAAGGCAACCGCATCGCCCAGAACGACGACAGCGGCGGACCCGACAGCTACTTGCGCTGGAAAGTGCCCGCCGACGGGAATTACGCCGTCGCCGTGAAAGACCAACTCGGGCGCGGCGGGCCGACTTTCTCCTACCGTATCGAGCTCGTGGCGACAAAGCCCGAGGTCGCCGTCTGGCTGCCGGAGATGCAGCAAAACACGCAGGAGCGGCAGACGATTTCCGTTCCGAAAGGCAACCGCTACGCGTCGCTAGTGAAGATCAAACGCGACAACTTCGGCGGCGACGTGACCCTTTCCCCGACCGAGCTGCCCGCTGGCGTGGCGATGAACGCGGGCACCGTCCTCGGCAATGTGGACACGATCGCGGTCGTCTTTGAGGCTGCGGGCGACGCCCCGGTGGCGACCCGCACTTTCGCCCTGAACGCGAAGCCCGCCGACGGCAGGCCGCTCGAAAGCCGGGTCACGCATACAGTCAATATCGTCGAGAACGGCAACAACACGCCCTACTACCGCATCGTCGCGGACAAGCTGGCCGTCGCCGTCACCGAGGAGGCGCCCTTTAAGATCCGGCTCGTCGAGCCAAAGGTGCCGATCGCGCAGAGCGGCTCGATGAATCTCAAGGTGGCGGTCGAGCGCAAGCCCGACTTCAAAGGCAAAATCAACCTCGCGCTCCTCTACTCCCCGCCCGGAATCGGTACCGCGGGCTCCGCCGAGATCAAGGAGGGCGAAAGCGAAGGCCTCGTCCCGATCAGCGCGACCGCCGACGTGCAGACCAGGAAATGGAAGATCACCGTCGTCGGCTCGACCGACGCCGGGAAAGGCCCGGTCTGGGTTTCCACGCAGCTCGCCGAGCTGGAGGTCATCCCGCCTTTCGTCAGCGGGAAAATCACCCGCACATTTGTGGACCAAGGCGACAAGACGATCGTGACCGTGAAGCTCGATCAAAAGGCGCCATTCGAGGGAAAGGCGAAGGTCACGCTCCTCGGTCTCCCGAACAAATGCACCGCCGCCGAGCGCGAAATCACCAAGGATGACACCGAGGTGAAATTTGAAGTCGTCGCCGACAAGACCAGCCCCGTCGCGCGCCACAGTTCGCTCTTCTGCCAGGTCGCCGTGCCGCAGGCTGGAGAGATCATTCTGCAAAGTTTCGCGCAGGGCGGCATCCTGCGCATCGACCCTGCGTCGGTCGCCAAGGCCGAAGTGAAAGAGGACAAAAAATGAGATCAAAAGCACGCCATCAGAAGTCGAAAAATCCCGCCTCGCGGCATTTGAAATGGGTTCTCGGTGCGTGCTTCGCCACCGCACTTGGCGGTGCCGGCATCGTCGCCCTCCTCACGTCCGTTCCCACGGCCGCACTCGCCGAGCTGACCGCCGACCCCGGCTCAGTGATCAATGAGCCGTCGGCCCCGCCGGCCGGCCCCTTCACGCTCGAGGTCTTCCCCGGCGACGTGAATCTCAAGACCAGGCGGGCCGAGCAGTCGATCGTCGTCCGCATCACCGAGCAGAGCGGCGTCCAGCGCGAAGTGACCTCGCAGGCCGGGTTCACATTCGCCGACCCGGCAAAGGCCCGGATCGCCAAAGGCATCGTCGCTCCGCTCGCCGATGGCGACACCTCGCTGAAGGTCGCCTACGCTGGCCAGTCCGTGGACGTGCCGGTCAAAGTGGCGGACATCCAGACCGATCCCGCGATCTCCTTCCGCCGCGATGTCATGCCCGTCTTCCTCCGCTCCGGCTGCAACTCGGGCGGATGCCACGGCTCGGCACGCGGGCAGGATGGCTTCCACCTTTCCCTCTTCGGCTACGATCCCGAGGGCGATCACTTCCGCCTCACCCGCGAGCTTGCCGGACGCCGCATCAATCTCGCGCTGCCCGACGAATCCATGCTCCTCACCAAAGCGGACGGAGCCGCACCTCACACTGGCGGAAAGCTGTTTGAAAAGGACAGCCAGTACGCGAAGACCCTGATCCGCTGGATTGAGGCCGGCACGCCAAACGACCCGGCGGACGAGCCGACCTGCACGAGCGTCGAGATGCTCCCCAAACGCCTCGTGCTCGAAAGCCCCGGCCAGAACCACCGCGTCACCGTCCGCGCCCACTACTCCGACGGCACGCAGCGCGACGTCACCACGCTCGCCCTTTTCCTCACGAGCAATGAAGGCTCCGCAAAAATCTCCAAGGACGGCCTCATCACCACCGGCCAGCGCGGCGAGGCATTTGTCATGGCGCGCTTCGCCACTTTCACCGTCGGCTCGCAGGTCATCGTCATCCCCAAGAACCTGAAATTCGAGTGGCCGAAAATCGCCGAGCGCAACTACATCGACACACTCGTCGATGCCAAGCTCCGCGACCTCCGCATCACGCCGTCCGAACTCTGCAATGACGAGACCTTCCTCCGCCGCGCGCACATCGACATCACCGGTGTCCTCGCCACGAGCCAAGAGGTCGCGAAATTCACCGCCGACTCCACGCCGGACAAGCGCGCGAAGAAGATCGACGAGCTGCTCGGTCGGAAGGAGTTCACCGACCTCTGGGCGCTGAAATGGAGCGAACTGCTCCAGATTCGCACGGAGCAGAACAACGGCGGCTACAAGGCCACGCTCAACTACTACAACTGGGTCCACGGCCAGCTCGAAAAGAACGTCCCGATCAATCAGATCGCCGCCCAGCTCATCTCCGCGAGCGGCAGCAATCTCGAAAATCCCGCCGCGAACTACTACCAGCTCGAAACCGATCCTCTGAAGCTCGCCGAGGACACCGCCCAGGCCTTCATGGGCACGCGCATCCAGTGCGCCCAGTGCCACAACCATCCCTTTGACCGCTGGACCATGGACGACTACCGCGGCTTCGTCGCCTTCTTCACCCAGGTCGGCCGCAAGCCCGGCGAAGATCCCCGCGAGAAGATCATCTTCGACCGCCGCGACGGCGAGTCGAAAAACCCCGTGGGCAACCGCACGGTCGCGCCGAAATTCCTCGGCGGCGACGCGCCGGACACCAAGGGCAAGGATCGCCGCGCTTTCCTCGCCGAGTGGCTCTCCTCTCCCGAGAACCCCTACTTCTCCCGCCACATGGCGAATCTGATCTGGGCGCAATTCATGGGCCGCGGAATCGTCGAGCCCGTCGATGACGCCCGCGTTTCCAACCCGGCCTCGAACCCCGAACTGCTCGATGCGCTCGGCAAAAAGTTCGTCGAGTACAACTACGACATGCGGAAATTCGTCCGCGAAATCTGCAACTCGCGCACCTACCAGACGAGCACCCGGCAGAACGAGACGAACCTCACCGACGAACGCAACTTTGCCCACGCCACCATCCGCCGCATGCGCGCCGAAGTGCTCCTCGACAGCATCTCGCAGGTCACCGAGACTAAGGACAAACACAAGGGCCTGCCCACCGGCGCGCACGCCGTCGAGATTGCCGACGGGCGCACGACGAACTACTTCCTGACGACCTTTGGCCGCACCACACGCGACCTCATCTGTTCCCGCGAGGAAGTCGGCCCCACGCTCTCGCAGGCGCTGCACTTCATCAATGGCGACACCGTCGAGACGAAGATTGCCGCAGGCGGCGTCATCAAAAAACTGCAGGGCGAAAACAAGACGCCGCGCGAGATCACGCAGGAGCTTTACCTGCGCTGCTTCGGCCGCCAGCCGACCGAGGACGAACTCCGCAAGCTCGAACCCACGTGGGGCGTCACCGAGCAGCAGCCCGCCGTTTTCAATGACATCTTCTGGGCGCTGCTGAACGCCAAGGAGTTCATGTTCAACCACTGAGCCGCGGTGAAAAAGCTCGCGTCACTTTCCGCACTCCTCGCCGCCTCCATCGCCGCGCGCGGCCAGGTGCCGGACAAGGTCAACTACAACGACCACGTCCTGCCCATCTTCCGCAACTCCTGCCTCAACTGCCACAACCCCGACAAGAAGAAGGCCGGACTCGATCTCTCCACTTTCCAAAACGCGCTCCAGGGCAGCGAAAACGGCAAGGTCGTGAAATCCGGCGACGGCGCGGGCAGCCTGCTTCTCAAGTGCGTCCTGCCTGACGGTGACCCGAAGATGCCGCCCAAAGGCGACCGCCTGCCCGATAGCGAGATCGCCATTCTGAAAAAATGGATCGACGGCCAGCTCCTCGAATCAGCAGGCGGCAAAGGCATCGCCGCCGCCGCCAATAACGTCCAGGTCGCCGTCGTCTCCCTCACCCGCCCCGACGGCCCGCCGCCGATGCCGCGCGAGCTTCCGCTCGATCCCGTCGTCCGCACCGCCAAGGCGAACTCCCTCACCGCGCTCGGCGCGAGCCCCTGGGCGCCGCTCGTCGCGCTCGGCGGACAGAAGCAGATCCTACTCTACAACACCGAGACGCTCGCCCCGCTCGGCGTGCTCCCTTTCCCCGAGGGCTTCCCCACCATCATCCGCTTCAGCCGGAATGGGCAGCTCATCCTCACCGGCGGCGGTCGCGGCGGAAAGTCCGGCCAGGTCGTCATCTGGAAAGTGGAGACCGGCGAGCGCATCGCCACCGTCGGCAATGAATTCGATCAGGTGCTCGCCGCGGACATCAGCGCCGACCAGCAGTTCGTCGCCCTCGGCGGCCCCGCCAAGCTGGTGAAAATCTACGCCACCAAGGACGGCCGCCTCGTTCACTCGATCAAGAAACACACCGACTGGGTCACCGCGATCTCCTATTCGCCCGATGGCAAGCTGGTCGCGAGCGGCGACCGCAACGGCGGCGTCATCGTGTGGGAAGCCGACAAGGGAAAGGAATACAACGTCCTCGCCGGACACAAAGGCGCCGTCACCGGCCTGTCCTTTATGACCGGCGTCCTCGGCTCCGCGAGCGAGGACGCCACGATCAAGCTCTGGGATGTGAAAGAGGGCAAGGAGATCAAAAGCTGGGCCGCGCATCCCGGCGGCGTGCAAAGCGTGAGCTTTACGCCGGACGGCCGCCTCGTCTCCTGCGGGCGCGACAAGATCGCCAAAGTCTGGGACCAGACCGGCAAGCAGCTCATGGCCAGCGAACCCTTTGGCGACATCGCCCTCCGCGCCGAGATGGCCGGAGAGCGCGTGATTGCCGGCGACTGGAGCGGCCTGGTCCGCGTGTGGTCGCTCGATGGAAAACGCATCGGCGAACTCGACCCGAACCCGCCTACCATCGCCGAGCGCATCGCCGCCGCCACGAAACAGCTCGCCGACGCGCAGACCGCCGTCCCCGCGCTGCAAAAGCAGATCGCCGACGCCGAGGCAAAGATTCAGTCCGAGAACGCGGGCAACGAGGAGAAGCGGAAAGCCGACATGGCCGCGGCGGAGGCAAAGAAGGCCGCCGACATCGCCGCCGCGGAGTCCAAGCGCAAGGAGGCCATCGCCGCAGTCGAGGCGGCAAAAGTCGGACCGCAGCAGATGGAAAAGCGAATCGCCGAGGGCAACGCCGCGCTCCCCGCCCTGCGCGCCGCGCGGGATTCCGCCGCGAGCGTGGCCGACGCCGCCG
>JANOBH010000352.1:0-9875 GCA_031411535.1 Chthoniobacter sp.
CTTCGCCACGCCGGCCTTGCCGGTGAAGCTCATCGAGCGGCTGTTGTCCACGAGGAGGTAGGCGCGCAGGTTCGTCTCGTCCTCGAATTTTTTGATGAAGTAGCGGTCGGTGCGCCCCACGAGTTTCCAGTCGAGCCAGCGCGGGTCATCGCCGGTCACGTAGGGCCGGTACTCGCTGAACTCGACGGAGAACCCGTGATACGGCGAGCGGTGCAGCCCGTGCCAAAACCCCTCGACCACCGTCCGCGCCCGCAGCTCCAGATTGCGGATGCTCATCAGCGCCGCAGGGTCGAGGAAGGTTATGCCCGATGCGGTCATGGCAACAGTCCCGTATCTGCGAGGTGGCGAAGCTCAACGGCAAAACTCGGATACCCCAGTTCCAGTGCCTTCTTCGCTTTTCCAGCCGGCGATTTCTCCAGCCACTTGCCGATGAGCAGTCCGGTGGCGACGGCTCCCGCGGCGAGCATCCACGCCCACCACTTTCGTGAGAGAGAAAAGACCAGGGCAATCAACGAGATCGAACCGCCAAAAAATAAGAATCCGCAGATCGGACCAAGGACGGCTTCACGACGTGAGGCACCGGGCCCGATGGCGGTGCGAACCTTTTCCTCAACGTAGTCTTCCGGCCATTCCATATTCCAGACGGAGAGCGAGTATTCGCCGGATGGGATCTCGAACTTTCCACCCATTTGAGGATATTTTCCCAAGCCGCCGCGCGGCGTCGCTGCACATCTGAGTTCGGGGTTGCTCGCAGCGTATTCAGCGCCGCTGCACCAGACTACGCCACTGGGAATGAGGAAGCGCGCAGTCGTCTGGGGGTCTCGTGCGTACTGCCGTATTTCCTCCGGCAGGTCTTCATTCACATAAATATGAAAAAGATAACCGCCGTCGCTGCCCGTAGATTGCCACCAAAGACGCCCGTCCTTCGCCAAGGTGTCGAAAGCCTCCATCGGGTCGTCTTTCATGCGTGAGTCGAAATCCAAAGGCAGCGCTGCCGGGTCAAAGAAGCAAAGCGTCGCGCCATCGGTGCCTGTTTCGATGATGTGGCGCATGCTGGTCTGCGGGCTAATGACGCGGCGCGGCTAGCTTCATTTCGCCACCGTCTCCAGCACCCGCTCGATCACTTTCCCCACGCTCACGCCTTCCGCTTCCGCGCGGTAGTTTACGAGCACGCGGTGGCGCAGGACGGGGGCGGCGAGCGCGATTATGTCTTCCTTCGTCACATGCGCGCGGCCTTGCAGGAGCGCGCGGGCTTTCCCGCCGAGGATGAGAAACTGCGCGGCGCGCGTGCCGGCGCCCCAGCTCACCCAGTCATTGATGAAATCCGGCGTGCCCGTCTGGCGCGGCCGCGTGATGGCGGCGAGGCGCACGGCGAAGCGCACGAGATCCTCGGCCACGGGCACCTGGCGGACGAGCGCGTGGAAGCGGAGGACATCGTCCCCGGTGAAAAGCGGCTCGATCTTCGCGCCTGCCGCGGACGTGGTGCGTTGGACGACGGCGATCTCGTCGGCCTCGGGCAGGTAGTCGATCACGACATTGAACATGAACCTGTCGAGCTGCGCCTCGGGGAGCGGGTAGGTGCCTTCCATCTCGATGGGGTTCTGCGTGGCGAGGACGAAGAACGGCTCGGGCAACGGGCTGCGTTTGCCGCTCGCGGTGACCTGATGCTCCTGCATGGCTTCGAGCAGCGCGGCCTGGGTCTTGGGCGGGGTGCGGTTGATTTCGTCGGCGAGGACCATGTTTCCAAAGATCGGGCCGGGGATGAAGACGAGGTGCCGGCCTTCCGCGGTGTCCTGCAAGATCTCCACGCCGGTGATGTCCGTGGGCATGAGATCGGGCGTGAACTGGATGCGCCGGAACTCGAGGTGAAAAATCTGCGCGATGCTTTTCACGAGCAGCGTTTTTGCGAGGCCGGGCGCGCCGGTGATGAGGCAGTGCCCGCCGGCCATGAGCGCGATGAGGATCTGCTCGATCACCTCGTGCTGACCGACGATCGCTTTGCCCAGCTCCGCGAGGATGCGCGCGCGGGCGGTGGTGAGCTGGTCAAAGGTGCGGACGTCGCTGTCGGGGAGGGGCGGTGGGTTGGTCATGGGTGGTGGAGAAAGAGGGACCGTTGCTACTGGATGAGCGCGAGCGCGCGGCAGACGAGCTTGGGCACTTTGGCGAAAGCGGCGTCATTCGTCCAAAGCTCAACGCCAAATTCCACGGCAGTCGCGCAGATGATCGCGTCGGGGAGTTTCAGCCGATATGCGCGGCGCAGACCGACGGCGCGATGGCGGATTTCCGGCGTGAGTTCGCAGACGGTCACGGTGCGCAAGAACGCGCGCACTTTCATCTCCTCGTCGCATGTCAGCGACGGCCACGCGAGCAGTTCCATCTCCGTGATGACCGAGACGCCGTAGTCTCCGGCGGGAAGCGGCTGGGTCAGCCGTCCGCCGAGGAGGTAGAGCGCGGCATTCGTGTCGAGCAGCCCGGTCATGCCCATTCGTCCCGCACCTGCCGCTGCCATTCGAGCGGGTCTTCGGGAAGATGGATGCTGCCGGAGAACTCACGGAGATCCGTGGAAATTCGTCCCGGCCCGCCGCCTCTCGCCAGCGAGCCGAGGTGCCGGTCGAGGAAACGTCGCAATGCTTCCATCTCGGAGGGGGGCAGGGCGATGACCGCGGCTTCTATTTCGGCGAGCGTGCTCATGGCGGGTTAGCTAATCGCGGTTTGCAAGAACGTTCAAGGAGCGTCCCCGGCCTCACTCCGGGCGCCTCGCCAGCACTTTCTGCGTCCAGCCGCCGAGCGGCTGGTCACTGGCATCCGCGCACATCCAGTCCACCACGGCGTCGGCGGGCACGGTGACATCCTGGCCTTCGTGCATGTCGATGATGCGGTGCGGCTGATTGGCGAGTTTTCCGCGGACCAATCCGTCGTCGATTCCCTCGACGAGGACCCACATGAATTCCTCGTCGCCCTCTTTGCCAAACGGCGCCTTGATGATGAACGGGCGGTCTTCGGACGCATCCCGCTGCGCGAAATAGCCGGCGAATTCCGGCCACCGCCGCCGCGCCTCGGTGACGGCGGCTTTCATCTGCGGGTCGTCGCCTTCGATATTCAGCACCGGAGCATGCGTCGGGTCATCGAAAATGGAGAGGGGATCGCCGCTCGCGAGCCGCTCGATGATCGATGGCTCGAATTCGTTGCAGCGTCCGAGCTCCGGCGCGTTCACCGCGAGCACGTCGGGACCGGCGAGTGCTGCGAGCGCTTTGCCGATCACGGCGTAAATGGCGGTACGATCTTCGGGGCCGATCCAGCGCAGGAGGTCCACGGAAATCCACGCGCGATGCCGGGCCACCGCATCGCGCAGCCGCCGGTCGCGTATCCCTTCCGCGAATTCGCCGGGATCGTCCATGTAAGGTTTGCGGATATTGAAAACCCAGAAGTTGCCCGCCGGGATTTGCAGCATGAAACAATCGCCGTCTTCCGGCGGAATAGCGGGGTGGGGCATCTGTAGGAGAAACTCAGTGGCATCGCCGTCGCCTGAGTCGAGCTTCGCACCCAGCGCATCGCCGAGCTGTTTGACCCACGCGCCAGGCTCGATGGTGCGCGGCTCATCGAGCAGGAAGACCAGCGAGCGCAGCGGAGCATCCCCGTCTTCCGCGCCCGCGGCTGCCGCCGCGTTCCGCCGTTCGCGCCAGTTCCAAAGCTCGATTCCCAGCATTGCCAGACCCACGCTGAGCTTCAGCCACACCCACCATCCGCTCCTTCCGCGCGCCAGGTCGCTGACGCCCGAAAGGAAAAGAAAAGTGCCGCTGACAAGGTTCAGCCAACTGGCTTTGGTAGTTTTCGATTCCGGGCGAGGCATGGCTGGGTGCTATCTGCGGGTATTTTGCCGGTCAAGCCGGCTCGGGCTTTCCGGTCACGCTTCAATGCGTCATCACGTAGAAGATGATATTGATCCCGAGCGGGTAGGCTTTTTTCTCGGAGAACTCACGGAAGTAGTAGGCGCTCTCGCCTTCGCGCTCCCAGCCGTCGCCGTTGTCGGTGTTGTGGCAGGCGACCACCATGAGGCGGCCTTTGTCGTCGCTGATGCCGCGGATGTGTGTTTCGCGGGCGTCGTCGCGCTCCCATGTCACGCCGGTGAACTGGCTGAGGTGGCCGGTGCGGATGTTCGGGCACTGGAGATTGAGCGTCTCGGGCAGGGGAAAGACGGAGTGAAAGAGCGCGTGCTTGCGCGGGATGTCGGCGAAGGCGCGGTCGGGAAAGACGCGCTTCATCTGCTCGGCGACGTTGTCCCATTCGTCCTCGCCCCAGAAGTCGTCGAACATGAGGAAGCCGCCATTGAGCAGGTAGCGGCGGAGGATGGGAATCTCCGCGTCGGAGAATGAGAGATCGCCCGGCTCGACGATGTAGATGAACGGGTAGCGGAACATCGCCGGGTCGGTGATTTCGACGACCTTTGGCTCGGGATCGACCTTGAGCGAAGTCATCTGCTGGAGCCGCCAGGAGAAGTTCAGGTCGGCGTCGGGGAAATCCGTGGCCCATTTCCGCGAGCCGCGGTAGCCGCCGTAATGCGATGCGTACCGGATGCGGACGAAAGTGAAAACGTCGCGCTCGAAGCCCGCCGGGTTTTTCCACATCGGCGTCTCTTCGGAGTGCTGGGCAAAGTCGCGCGCGGAGAGCGGCTGGCCGGGCTGCTGCGGGCGGATCTGCTGGAGGCGGCCCTCCTGGGCGATGGCGCAAACGGTAACTGTCAGCAGCGTCAGGGCGATGGCACGTCGGAAGGTCATCATGGCTTGGCGGGTTTGCGGGGCTTGGCTTCGTCGATGGCGAGGAGGAGGTCGAGCGCGGCGCGAAAGCGAGGCGTTTCCTCGAGCGCGAGGAGCACCTCGCGTTTCGCGGCGGCGTCGCCGGTGGCGTGGAGCAGGCGGGCGAGGCGGAAGTGAAACTCCGCGGGATTTGGCGGGGAGAGCCGCAGCAGTGTGCGGTAGCTGGCGATGGCGTCTGTCTTTTCGCCCAGCGCCTCGTGCGCTTCCGCAGCCGAGCGGTGCGGCGCGGGGACGAGCGGATTGATCGCGGCGAAACGCTCCGCATTCGCGAGCACCGCGCGCCAGTCCTTGCGCGCGGCGGCGAGCTCGATGAGTCGCGCGCAGGCGTCCGGCGCGTCATCGCAGAGCGTCACGACTTTGTTGAGCATCGCCACCTCGGCGTCGGTCTCGCCGAGTTCGCGGTGCGCCTTCGCGAGCAGCGCGTAGGCGCTCTCCGCGTCGTGCTGCTCGGGCCAGAGGTCGATGAGCTTTTGCAGCGGCGCTTTCGCCTCGGCCCACTGCTTCGCTTCGAGGTGCGACTTCGCGGTTTCAAACAGCGCGGTGAAATTGTCCGGGTTCGCCGCCGCCCATTCCTGCGCCCTGGCTTCGTCCGCGAGGATCGCGCGCGGCGGTGCGGTCCAGTCGAGCTTCGGGCCGGTGCCCTTGGCTAGCTGCTGCGCGTGCGCGGCGAACTCCGCATCCAGCTTCTCGATCGGCGCGAAGTGCGCCGCTAGCGCCGCGTTCACCTCCACGCCGCGGCCGAGATCGGCGAGCGCGCGCTTCATTTTTTCCAGACCCCAGCGCTGCATCAGCCACTCGACGACGAGCGACGACTCGTAGTAGGCGAACCCGATATGCGCCGGCGTCTTCGGCGACATGAAGGCGCCGCTAAGCTTGCTCACCGGCGTCAGGTCTTCGCCGAGGATCATCGCCCGGTAGCGCGGCTTCATCCGCTCGCCCCAGTTTCCACGCGCCTGCCGCTCCTCGTACACGCTGATGCCCTCGCTGAGCCAGCGCGGCATCTTGTTCCGCGTCATTGTGAGCGTCACGACATGCGTGAACTCGTGCCACAGCACCGCCTGCCAGTTCGCCGTCGTGCCGCCGAGCGCCGCCGGGCTGTTCGCCGTGATCACGCGGCCGAAGCACACACCGAGATACCCCGCTCCGCCCGGCAGCCCGAAGGTGCGGATCGCGAAGTCCTTCTGGTCGGGGAAAATCTCCACGAACGTCCGCCCTTCGAGCGTCATTCCGTATTTTTTCGTGAGCGCGGCGTGCGCGCGCTCCAGCAGTGCGAGCACCTCCGCGCCGTAGATGTCCGCCTCGCGCGGCTCCATCTTCACCGCGAAATGCTCGCTCGTCAGCGTGCGGAAATTTGCGAGCGCATCGCGCAGCTTGGTCAGGTTGAAAGCGACCACGTCATACGGGTCCGCCTTTTGCACTTCGTCGGCGAGTTTCCACGCCTCGTCGTTCCTGCCCAGCCGCAGCAGATCGTTGGCGAGCTGCGCCTTTGCCGGGAGATACTGAGGATCGTTTTTCAGCGACTCGCGCTGCAAGGCTGCGCCCTCCGCGAAGCGGTACTTCTGCGAGAGCTTCCGCCCGACGAGATGCGGCACCACGGGATTCTCGCGCCAGAACTTCCGCGCCGCGGAGAGCGCCGCCGCCTCGGCCTTCGCGTCCGAACGAAGATGCGCGATCACCGCGCGCAGCGCGTGCGCCTCGGGCTGGTTCGGATTCGTCTTGAGCGCCGTGGCCAGCGCCTTCTCGGCCTCGGGATAGTTCTCCGCGTCGATTTGATTCTCCGCCACCAGCAGCCAGCCTCCGACATGGCGCTCGTTGAAACTGAACGCCTTTTCCAGCGCCGCCTTCATCTCATCGGCATCGCTCGGCGCGTAGGCGCGCGCGAGTCCGTACCACGCGTCGGCGTCTTCGGGAAATTTCTTCGTGGCGTTCGCGAAAGTCTTCGCCGCCAGCGCCGAGTCGCCCTTTTCCAACGCGAGATCGCCGCACGCGAGATAGCTGTCTCGCAGGTCCGGCGCTGCCTTCCGCGCGGGATCGTAGAGCTGCTCCAGGATCACCTTCGGGTCCGTGCCGAAGATCAGCGCCGCCCGGCCGCGCGCCACGATCTCCGCGGCCGTGCCGTACATCCGTCCGCCGCCGCGCTTCGGATCGAGCGGCTCCAGTTCCTTTGCCGCCGCCTCCGCCGCGCCCGTCGTCCGCAGTGCCTCCACCGCCGCCATCCGCAGCCGCGGCGAGTAGGGGAATCTCTCCAGTCCCTTCACGAGCGTCTCCCGCGCCTCCGTGTAGCGCCCGAGCCGGCCTTGCGCCTCGCCGAGCAGCAGCGGCCACTCCAGATCCTCCGCGTGCGACCGCATCTCCGCCATCGAGGTGGCGATCACCTTTTCATATTCCCCGCGAATCAGTAGCTGCCGCGTTTCCCCCAGATCCGCCGCCAGCAGCGATCCGGCAGCGCACAGCGCCATCGCGAGACTCCACAGCGCGACCCGCGGGCGCGGGGGGATTCGCGAAGTGGGAGTCGCAATCATCAGGGCGCTGCATGCTCATCCCGCGCGCGGCGCTGGCAAGACCATTTCACATTTTCCGCGGCCGTCGGATTCGCGGAATCCAACGCAATCGGTGGAACGGCGCGCGGAAGTTTCCTTTGGCCGATGAGTTGAAAGGGCCGAAATTGTCTCATGAAGGCAGTCACTATGGTTCTGGTGCTGTTGGCGGTCAGTTTCGCCGCCTGCCGTGAAGTGCCCCGCTTTCTCGCGCGACCGGACAATCCGAAGGCAACGCCAAAGGCGGCACCTGAGGCTCAGTCCCTGGACCCGCCGCGGTCTCCAGGCGCGCTGGCGGCGATTGCCGAATCCCCGCCGGAGCCGTCGATCGACCGGAGCGCGCAGGTCGCGGTGCTCGGATACCACCGCTTTGTGGACAAGGTGAGGCACCCCGATACCGAGATCACGCCCGCCGATTTCGAGGCGCAGATGAAGGCGCTCAAGGATGCGGGGATCACGGTCGTCCCGCTCGCCGATTTCCTCGCCTGGCGGCGTGGGGAAAAGGACATTCCGCGGCAGAGCGCGGTGATCACCATCGATGACGGCTACAACGTGGGCTACACCGTGGCGTGGCCGATCCTGAAGAAGTTTGGCTACCCCGTGACGCTCTTCGTTTATACGGACTACATCCGCGGCGGACCGAAGTCCGGAGGGGGTTCCATCACATGGGAGCAGCTCGCTGAAATGCGGGATGCCGGGGTCGCGATCGGCAGTCATTCCATCTCCCACCGGGATCTCCGCACGGGCCGGGGCAGGCCAAAGGGAGAGGAATACGAGGCGTGGCTTTGGAAGGAGCTTAATGGCTCGAAGGAGATGATCGAGAGCCGGCTGGGGATCAAGGTGACGGCGCTCGCGCTGCCTTACGGAGCGTCCAGTCCGCAGGTGAGGGAGATGGCGGTGAAGGCTGGCTACGAGATGGTCTTCACCGTGAATGGCGGGAAGGTTTCCTTTGATACGCCGATGGATGCGCTGGGGCGTTACATCGTCGTTTCCAATCAACCCAAGATCTTCAACGCGGCGCTCACTTTCCAAGGCGGCCAAGGGTCCGGCGTGGCCTCGGCGACATCCCTCTCCGTGCATTCGATCCAGGCGGTGCCGGCGGATGATTCCGTGATCACCGACCCGCACCCGCTCATCCACGCCAGTCTCGCTGGATTCGATGGGATCGATGCCGGGAGCGTGTCCATGCGCATCAGCGGGGTGGGAAAGGTGCCGGCGACATTCGATCCGCAGACCAAAGCGATCTCCTATCAGGTGGCATCCGCACTTTCTCCCAGGAAGTACACCGTGATCCTGAGTGCGACCGCGGAAGGGCGAAGGATCGAATCCCGGTGGACTTTCACGGTCCAGCCCGATGGCACTCCCGCGATCGCCGCGCCTCGGGAAACCCTCCGCCGATGAGAACAACTGAAACAGGAGCATTGCGATGAGTCATCCGCGCACCGGTCTCCGCCTTTGGTTCCTCGCAGTCCTCATGACCGTGGGATTCGCGGCCTTGGGCGCGCGCCTGTGGGAGGTGCAGGTCACCGATGGGGCGACCTATGCGGCGCGCCAGTTGTCCAGCCGCCCCGTCCGGGTCCGCATTCCGCCGATGCGCGGTGAGATCCGCGATCGCAATGGGGTGGTCCTCGTCGGGAATCGTGCGAGTTATGACGTGGAGTTTTACCTGCCGGAGATGGTGCGGGACTACCGGGCGAACCACGGCGGGTCAGTGCCGGTGCTCAGCTATCTGGGGAAGGTCAGGGCGATGGCCAGAATGCTCCAGGAGCCGGACATCGTGCAGATCGTCAATGAGACTGTCCGCCCGAAACTGGACAGGCTTCGGCTGCCGATCGATTACTCCGACGAGAGCCTCGCGCGGCATTTTCGCGTCAATTCCGAGATCCCGTTCACTTGTCTGGAGGACGTGGACTTCGCCACGCTCGCGAGGTTTTGTGAACACGAATTCGGCATGCCCGGCGTGCAGGTGTCCGTGAGGCCCGTGAGGCAATACCCGTATGGCGCCATGGCCGCGCACGTCCTCGGCTATGTCGGGGAGCCTGTGGATCTTTCCCGGATGGCCGATGTAGAGGAGTTCGATTTTTACGACCCCAATGTGGAAGGCAAGGCGCAGATCGAACTCTCCATGGACAACCGGCTCCGTGGCTCGCCCGGCGTGCGCCTCATGCAGCGCAGCCCAAAGGGGATCATCACCAAGGAACTCCGGGAGGATGCGCCGCGCCCCGGAGATACCGTCTATCTTACCATTGATGCCCGCATCCAGTTCATCGCCGAGCAGGCCCTGCGAAGCGTGGGTCGCGCCGGCGCGGTCGTGGTCGATCCGAATAACGGCGAGATCCTCGCGATGGCATCGGTGCCTTCCTTTGATCCCAATACCTTTGTGCCCAGCATCCCGGCGGCCGACTGGCAGAAGCTGACCAAGGATCAGACCGACCCGCTGATCAACCGCGCCATCAGCGCGTTCCCGCCGGGCTCGACATTCAAGATCGTGACCGCCCTCGCAGGTCTGCGCAACGGCCTGGCA
>JANOBH010000353.1:0-5914 GCA_031411535.1 Chthoniobacter sp.
GAGCGCCTCGCCACGCACTTCGGTCTGGATGGGCAGCCGGATGGCTGGATGACTCGGTCCGGGCACGTGCGGTTCATCCTCGGTTTCGGGCTGGGCGTGCCGGCGTTTATCCTCGGCATCTTCGCGATCGTCTCGCGGCTCGGTGGCGCGGGGCTGAATATCCCGCACCGCGACTACTGGCTCGCGCCCGAGCGCCGCGCGGAGACGCTGGCTTTTGCGCAGCGCAAAATGGTCTGGCTCGCCTGCCTGCTGGTCATTTTCTTTGCGATGATCAATCACCTCCTCGTCCGTGCAAACTCGCACGTTCCGATTAAGCTCTCCGGCGCGGACCTCTGGCTGCCCATCGCGCTTTTCCTCGCCGCGACCGGTGTCTGGACCGCGCTCTTTATCCGCCCCTTTCTCCGCAAGGCATGACCACTGAAAAACTCGCCCTCCTCCGCGCGCAACTCCGCGCCCACGCGCCGCTCGTCATCGCCTACAGCGGCGGCGTGGACAGCGCGTATCTGCTCGCCGAGGCGCACGCCTGTCTGGGCGACCAGGTGCTCGGCGTCATCGCCGACAGCCCCAGCCTCCCGCGCCAGGCGCTCGCCGATGCGCTCGCGCTCGCGGAAAAAATCGGCGCGCCCGTCGAGGTCGTCCGCACCGACGAACTTGCCAATCCCGACTACGCCACCAATCCGCCGAACCGCTGCTACTTCTGCAAAGCCGAGCTTTTCACCAAGCTCGACGCCCTCGCCCCGGCGCGCGGTTTTCGCGCCATCGCCTACGGCGAAAACGCCGATGATATGAGCCAGGTCCGCCCCGGCCGGCGCGCGGCGGAGGAGTTCGCCATCATCGCCCCGCTGCGCGATGCGGGCCTCACGAAAGCCGAGATCCGCGAGCTTTCCCGCGCGCTCGGCCTGCCCACCGCCGACGCCCCGGCACAGCCCTGCCTCAGCTCCCGCATCCCGCACGGCACGCCCGTCACCATCGAGGCACTCGGCATGGTCGAGCGCGGCGAGGCGCACGTCCGCAGCCTCGGCTTCCGCGTCTTCCGCGTGCGCCATCTCGCCGATGCCGGTCAGCCGCCGCGCGCACGCGTACAGATCGCGCCGGATGAAATGCCGCGCCTCGCCGCCGTCACCGCCGAGCTGGAGTCCGGCCTCCTCGCCGCCGGCTACGCCGCCGTGGAGATAGATCCCGCCGGCTACCGCTCCGCATCGCTCTAGGAGATACGCCGGGCCTTTTCCTCCGGCGGCGCACATCCCTGCCCCATGCCTTTGCGAAAACACTCCGCTGCGCCGGTGCCTCGCGTTTTCACGCCAGGGAGCACAGCCAGCGCGCTGCGCCGCGAGATCGTCGCGCACAATCTGCGCGTCGTCGGCATCGCGCTGCTCACGCTCGCCTTCGCCGCGGGGCTGTGGGTCGTGCTCTACGCGGTGTCCTGCTGGGTGATGGTCTTCGGCCTCGCCATCGCTGGTACTTCCCGCACGGAACTGCCGCACGGCTTCACCCTCCTCTTCGTCGTCGCGGCCGCGTGCTCAGTGGCCTACGCGTGGCTCGACCGCCGCCTCACGCCGAATGATCTCCCGCGCGACGACAAGCCGCCCGGCGAGATCACCGCCGATTTCCTCCTCGCGCTTCCGCGCATCACCCTCTCCGTCTGGGGCACGCTCAGCGCCGCGCTCTGGCTGGACGCCGGCGAACTCGCAGACGCCGCCGCCTTTCTCCACCGGCTCGCCCGCGAGCGCCGCATCCCGCTGCACAGCGTCCCGCTCGACATCGCAGATGCACAGGCCCGCTTCCGCATCCTCTTCGCGCTGCAGATGCTTGAGGTCATCGACCTCCGCCGCGACGAGCGCGAGCTGACGATCCGCCTCAGCGCCATCCGGCCCCGCACCCTCGGCCTGCCAGACCGCGCTTGACCGGCTGCCGCGAATTCCCATCCTCCGCGCCATGCGTTTCTCCCTCCTCCCCCTCCCGCTCCTGCTCGCAGCCGCCATTTTCGCCCATGCCGACGAAATCCCCGGCGGACACCCCGCGCCGCGCGACGACGCGAAGGACTCGATCGCCGTCGTCACCGGCAGTGGTGCCAACACATTCAAGACCGTGCCGCAGTGGGGAAGCATCCCCGACAAACTAAAGATCGGCCCGACCCACGGCGGCATCGTCGTGGACAAAAAAGGGCTCATCTACGTCAGCTCGGATTCCGCCCAGGGCATCTACGTCTTCCAGCCCGACGGCACGCTCGCGAAAAACATCGCCGCCGAGTTTTCGGGTATCCACGGCCTCTGCATCCGCGACGAAAAGGGCGAGGAATTCCTCTACGCCGCGCATCTCCGCGGCGCGCAGGCGCTGAAGCTGAAGCTCGACGGCACCGCCGTGTTGAAAATCCCTTTCCCCACCGAAGCCGCCGCCAGCTACCCGAACGGTGTGAAGGACTACAAGCCCACGGCCATCGCCGTCGCGCCGAATGGCGACATCTTCGTCTCCGACGGCTACGGGAAATCGCTCATCCACAAATTCGACGCCGCGGGCAAATACATCAAAAGCTTCGGCGGCAAAGGCACGGGCGACGGCCAGTTTCAGACCAGCCACGGCCTCCTCGTGGACACACGTTTTGAAAAGCCGCTGCTTCTGGTCTGCGACCGCGAAAACCGCCGCCTCGTCCACCTCGACCTCGACGGTAATTTCGTCGGCGTCATCACCACCGGCCTCCGCCGCCCGTGCTCCGCGTCCATTCACGGCGACAATATCGCCATCGCCGAACTCGAGGCGCGCGTCGCCATCATCGACAAGACGAACCAGGTCGTGGCCGTGCTCGGCGACAACCCCGACAAGGCGCAGTGGGCCAAATTCGACGTCGCGCCCGACTGGTGGAAACCCGGCATCTTCACCGCCCCGCACGGCATCAGCTACGACGCCGCCGGCAATCTCTACGTGCAGGACTGGAACAAGACCGGCCGCGTGACCAAGCTCGTCAAAGCCGCGCCCTGACCGGCGCGCCGGAGCGCTTGGCTCCGCTGCGAGATCTCGGAGCCAAGCGCTCCTGCGCGCCCACGAGGCGCTCCTGCGCCCGGACTCCCAATTTCTTTCGCCGTCTCTCAGCCCCCGCCCGCAGCCACCGCGCCGGCTTTCCCGCGCAGCGGAGCGGCGGCCACCCGCCCCAGGCGCAGGATCACGGCAGCGGCGATGAGACCGAGCAGCCCGCACACGAGCCACACCAGCAGCGGATCGACGGCGAGGAGCCGGAAGCCGAGCTGCGGGCCGAGGATGCTGGCGCCATTCCACGAAAGCCCGAGCACGCCCATGTAGCGCCCGCGCATCTGCTCGGGAGCGTGCCGCGCGATGTAGGCGCCCGCGGTCGGCTGGCCGATCATTTCGCCGATTGTGAAAACCGTCATCGCGATCCACAGCGCGAAGACCGTGTGCGAGACCGCGTTCATGGCGAAGCCCACGCCCGTCAGCACATGGCCGAGCGCCATCACGCGGCGCGCGTCAAAGCGCATCGTTAGGCCCGTCAGCGGCAGCTCGGCCAGCACGATGAGCACGCCATTCCAGCCGAGCAGCAGGCCGTACACGGTCTCCGGCGCGAGATGCCAGCCGAGCACGTCGAGCGTCAGCGCGCGGCGGATGATGTGCAGCGAATACGTGGAGCCGAACTGCGAGAAAACCAGCGCGCCGCAGAACGCCGCGATCCACAGCGCGTGAAATGCCCGGTCGCTCCGCAGGCTCGCCAGCGCGGCGCTCCACGGCGTCTGCTGCGTGAGCCCGCGCAGGCCGTGCGGCAGCCACGCGAGCGCTATGAAGCCGTAGAGCGCCGTCGTCAGCGCATCGCCCGCGAAGAGCCAGAACAGCGAGTAATTCGCGAGGATGCCGCCGATGGATACGCCGAACGCAAAGCCCGCATTCACCGCCAGCCGGATGGCCGCGTACGCGCGCACCCGCAGCGGCTCTGGCACGATGTCCGCCAGCAGCGCGCTGATCGCGGGGTGATACATCCCATTTGCCATGCCCGCCAGCGCCGCGCAGACGATCACCGCCGGCAGCGAGGAGGCCGCGTAGAGCAGCATGAAAAGCGCGGCCGACGCGAACGTGCCGAGCACGATCGTATTGCGCCGGCCGAGATGATCCGCGAGCCAGCCGCCCAGCAGTCCGCCGCAGAAAGCGCCGAAGCCAAACGCGCTCACCGCCCAGGCCGTCGCCACCAGCGGATGCCCCTGCCGCGTGAGATAGATCGTGAGAAACGGCCACACGAAAGTCCCGAAACGGTTGATGAACGTCCCGGCAAAAAGGATCCAGAACGCCCTCGGCAAAGCGCGGAGGTCGGTGAGCAGGGATGGAGGTAAGGTCGGTGCGTTCATGGATTTGCGGCAGCCGCCGAAAACAAAAAACCCCGCCAACTTTAGTTGGCAGGGCTGTCTTCGTCGGTCTGAATTTTTGGAGTTTAGTCAGTCATCGGAAAACAACCCTGCGGGCGATTGCGCTTGGAGACGTGGACGGCAATTTGGAACGAACCTTCCACGCGCACAGCCGCGACGAGCCAGCCGTAGGCCGGGCTCATCGGAGAGAGCGGGAAAGATTTCGTCGTCATGCGCGCGCGCAGAGTCGGGAGAAGATGGGGCGGTGTCAAGCGACGTGGTGCGCGCAAAAAAACGCTGTCATCCTGAGCGAAGTTCCCGGCGGGCGTAGGCGGGCGGGAACGGAGTCGAAGGACCCCGGCGGTTCGATCAAGCGCTCTACGTTATCGAACCGCCGGGGTCCTTCGACTGCGCTGCGCCCACCTTTCCGCCTCCGCTTCGCTCAGGATGACACGCTTGGGAGATGGTTCATTGCCGCACGCCAGCTAAACCCAGCTTTAGGAATGCCTCGAATGACGGGATTTTTGCGGCCGCTACGCCGCTATTTCAGCGTCTTCAAATACGCGAAGAGGTCGCTGACCTGTTCGGGCGTGAAGGCGTCGAGCATGCCCTCGGGCATGAGCGAACGGCGGAGGTATTTCGCATCGCGGATCTCGGCGCGCGGGATGCGGCGGTCTTCTGCGCCGGGGGCGCGGACGATGACGGCTTCCTTGTCTTCGCTGACGAAGAGCGCATCGACGAGGTCGCCGTTTTTCAGCTCCACGCGGTAGATGCGGTAGCCGTTTTCCATCGCGGCATTCGGCTGGAGGATGTTGCGGAGGATGCCCTCCGTGCCCATCGCGCCGACGCCGCTGAGGTTCGGCCCGATGTTTCCGCCAACAGGCCCCATTAGGTGGCAGGCCTGGCAGACGGCGGCGACGACTTTGCCGCGCGCGGCGTCGCCGGGTTTCTCCGCGAGGGCGCGGTGCTTCGCATACTTCGCGTCGAGCGCGGCGGCTTCGTTCGCGTCGAGGATCGGCGGGAAGTCGCTGGTTTTGGTGATCTTCGCGCCGGCTTTCAGCTTGCCCCAGCCATCGCGCATGGTGCTGGTGAAAATGGGGCCGTCGATTTGGGCGCTGACCTTGGTGCCGGGTTTCTGGATTTCCAACGAGCGATCACACGCGCTGCGGATTTGCTCGGCGCTGCGCTCCACATCCCAGATGCGGAATTCCGCCATCATCCCGGCGCTGCCGCCGGGCGCGGTCGTCCAGGCGATGCGGGCGTTTTCGATTTTCTGCGGCGCGGGCTTCGTGCCGGTCGCGTCGAGTTCGCCGTCGATGTAGAGCTTCCAGATTCCGGCGGTGTCGCGGGTGGCGGCGACGTGCGTCCAGAGGCCGGGGATGAGCGGCTTTTTCGCGACGGCGACATCGCCCTCGAGGAAGCCGAAGACGCGCAATTTTCCGTCGTAGAAATTGATGTCGATCTGGCTAGGCGCGGCGAGGATGCCGTCCGAGTTGCCAATCTTGCGGCCTTTCGGATCGAGATACACCCAGGTCTCGATGGTGCATGGCCCGGCGAGATCCACGCCGGTTTGC
>JANOBH010000354.1:0-4149 GCA_031411535.1 Chthoniobacter sp.
GTCTCCGCCGCCGACATCCACGGTCGCGTGCAGGAAATCCTCGACCTTTACTACCCGAACCTCGGCCCCTCGTGGGACGGCTCCAGCAGCACCTCGTGGGTCACCGCCGCAAACTGGAACAGCAACGCCGCGCCAGCCGCGGGACGCATGGTGCAATTCACCGCCGCATCCACCGCGAACCTCTCCACCGTGCTCAACGCGGACCACGACATCCTCGGCATCCTCGTCACCGCGCCGACCGGCAATGTCACCATCGGCGGCACGCACGCACTCACGCTGCGCGCGCAGGGCATTGACCTCTCCGGCTCGACGCGAAATCTCACCATCACCGCCCCGCTCGTGCTCGGCGCGAGCCAAAGTTGGAACGTCGCCACGACGCACACGGTGGCCGTCAGCAGCGTCGTCTCCGGCAGCGGCGCGCTCACCATTTCCGGCGAGGGAAAAGTCACGCTCTCCGGCGCGAACACCTACACCGGCGGCACCATCATCACCGGCGGCACACTCGCGGAGGGCGCATCGAATTCGCTGCCCGGCAACATGACCATCGGCAGCGGCACGCTCGACATGGCCACATTCACCGAGACGCTCGGCACGCTCGACCTCACCGCTGCCGCGACCATCAACTTCGGCACCGGCGGCACGCTCGCCTTTTCCAGCAGCAGCGCCGTGGACTGGACCGGCGGCACGCTCACCATCACCGGCAATTTCGTCTCTGGCGCATCCCTCCGCTTCGGCACCAACGCGAGCGCCCTCACCGCCACGCAGCTTTCAAAAATCACCGTCCCGGGACTAACGAACGTCGCCCTCAATGCGAGCGGCTACCTCACCGCCAGCGTCCCCGGCACCGTCGCCTACGCCGCATGGGCCGGTGCGGCCGCGTTCGATGCGGATGCGAACAACGACGGCATTCCGAACGGCATCGCGTGGGTGCTCGGTGCCACGACTACGGCGACCGCCAGCATCGCGCCCACCGCCGACCTCACCACCGACCCCGCCTACTTCACATTCACCTATCGCCGCAGCGCCGCAGCGAGCACCGCCGCTGGCGTCATCATTGCCGCGCAATACAGCACCGCTCTCGGCACATGGACCGCCGCCGTCCACGACGGCAACAACATCCTCATCACCACGACCAACGACGTCGCGCCCGGCGTGGATTCCGTGCAGGTAAAAATCAAACGCACCCTCGCACCCGGCGGCCAGCTCTACGCGCGGCTGCATGTGCAGTTAAGCCCGTAGCCATCCATCGCGAGCAGCGCGCGTTGTGCGCTCGGAGGAGTCTCGCGCAAACTCTGAATCTCATCTTTTCACATGAAACATCACATCACGTATCTCGCCTTCGGCATCGCGCTCAGCCTTGGAAATATCAGCTCCATCGCCGCACCCGCGCAGCCAGCGGCGCTCAGTGCCGAGGGGCAGAAATTGCAGGCAAACTACGACACACAGCTCGCCGCGCTGAAGGCGGAGATTGCGAAGGCGCTGCCGGCGGTCGCGGAGCAAAAGCGCACCACGCTGGAAAAAGCGCGCGCAGCTACCAAGGCCGCGCAGAAAGAAGCCGACGATGCGGCGAAGGCATTCGGCGCGGTGAATACCGCGAAAGCTCTCGTGGAGCACGCGAAGGGGAAATGGCTGGGCGGCGCTGCGAAGGGCATCGCGGCTGCGGAGGCGGCGCTGAAAAGCGCGACGACCGATGCCCAGCGCGAGGCGGCGAACAAAGACCTCGCGAAGTGGCAGGCGGACAAAGAAGCGGGACTGAAGGCGCTGGCGGAGCGTCAGGAGGTGCTGGACAAAGCGAAGGCCGATGAGCCGCAGCTCACGAAGGCGAACGACGCAGCGAAGGCGGCGCTGGCCGCGGCGAGTGCGGCGGAGATGAGCGCGGTCAAGGCGCTGCTCGCGGACGTGGATGCCGTGGTCGCGAACGACAAGCTCGATGCGAAGCTCGTGCGCTGTGTGGTTTTGTCCGAAGCGACGCCGCGCGCGCTGGCGGAGTTTGCACAGCAGGGCGCAGCGCAGCGTGCGCTCGTGGAGAAGCTGCTCGGCGACGAAAAGCTGATGCGCGACATGCTCGTCGCGGGCGGTGCGAGCGGCGGGAAGTATGGCCGGGCGATGGAGATTCTCGCGGCCATTCAGCAGGCCAGCGCGAAGGCGCGCGACGGCGCTTTGCAGCGGCTGGCACTCGCCACTGCGCTGGAGCACGCCGTGCCCATCGCGCAGTCGAACGCACAAACCCAGACGGGCGCTCCGGCGACCGTGGACCCGGTGAAACGCTACCAGCATTATGAAAAGGCATTTCTCGCCGGGGAACTGGACGCGGCGTTTGCGGACTTTTCCGTGTGGGAATACCGCATGGTCGTCGAGTGCGACGCGCCGGATGAGATTCTGTCGTGGGGCCGCGAGATGCTCCGCGCATACCGGCCCGACCACGTCGCGACCGCCGACTACGGCTGGCGCTACGTTTCCGCCGTGCGGACCGACGTGAGCTACGGTTCGCAAAACGTCAGCAAAGACCTCCCGACTTTGCACAACTACCAAAACATCCCACTCAACGGCGGCGTGTGCGGACGACGCGCATTTTTCGGGCGCTTCATCCTGCGAAGTTTCGGCATTCCCGTGTGGGGCGTCACGCAGCACAAACATGCCGCCGTGAGCCACTGGACGCCGAAGGGCTGGGTCGTAAATCTCGGCGCCGGCTTCAACGCGAGCTGGTGGGACAAGGACGACGCACCCCGCAGTGGCGCGGACTTTCTGCTGGAGACGCAAGCCCGTGCGCACGGGCCGGAGTTCTTGAAAGTGCTGCGCGCGCAGTGGGTCAGCCGCGCGCTCGGCGAGCAGGCTTACAACGACCGCAAGCAAATTGCTGGCGGCTTTTGGAGCGGCATCGGGCATTACCAATCCGTGCTGCTCGCCGCGAAGTCCGTCGCGCTCGGCCCGCTCGGGCAGGAACTCGCCGAGGCCAACGAGAAGAAGGAAAAGCTGGAGCAAGTCGCGGCGACGGATGCCGACAAAAAAGCCACCGTCACGGCGGGCATCATCGCCATCCCCGCCGTCGCCCACAGCAAGCCCACTGGCTCGTTTGCGACGATGAAGAGCTTCGGCAGCGGCCAGCAGATGCACTGCAAAGGCGGCTTCAAAGCGCAGTATGAATTTGAGGCGACGCAGGCCGGAAAATACGCGCTCACCGCGCGAGTGGCGACGTTCACCGTCGGCCAAAAATTCCAGCTCACCGCCAACGACGCCAAACAGCCGCTCGAAGCCGCCGTGCCTTTCACCGTCGGAGTCTGGCAGGAGACCAAGCCCGTCGAAATCACGCTCGCGCAAGGTCGCAACGTCCTCACCCTCTCCCTCCCACAGGACAGCCGCGGAGTGACGGTGAAGGACTTCACGCTCAAGCCAGTCCGGTAGCCCTCCATTTCAAGCCACACCGAAAAACCAATCAACCAATCGCAAATGAAATACACCAAAATGAAAACCATCACCATCGCCGCCTTGCTCGGCGCATTCACACTCGGAACCTCAGCCCAGGACAAGCCGGCATCCAAACCCGCCGACATGGGCAAGCCCGTGCAGGTTTTCATCCTGCTCGGCCAGTCGAACATGGTCGGCCTCGGCAAAATCACCGGCGGCGAAGGCTCGCTGGAGCAGGCGGTGAAGGAGAAGAAAAAGTATCCTTACCTCGCGGACGATGCGGGCGCGTGGGTGGAGCGCAAGGATGTGCGAAATGTGCAAGTCATGCAGGGCCGCGGCGGCGGCGGGATGCAGCTTGTCCGCAACGAATGGCTGGCCGTGAAGGGCGGCAAGATGGGGCCGGAGTTCGGCATCGGGCATCCGCTCGGCAACGCGGTGGACGCGCCGGTGATGCTTTTGAAGAGCTGCATCGGCAACCGCAGCCTGAGCTGGGATTTGCTCCCGCCGGGCAGCGAGCGATTTGAGTTCACGGTCAAAGACCGCGCGGGCGTGGAAAAGAAAATGGTCTATGCCGGCTACAAGGACAAACCCGAGTCGTGGGAAATGGACCCGGCGCTCGGACTCAAGACCGAGCCCGCTCCGTGGGTGGACAAGAACGGCAAGCCCGTGGACTGGTATGCTGGCAAGCAGTGGGATGACGACATTTCCTACGCGAAGAACGTGCTCGCCGACCTCGGCAAATAC
>JANOBH010000355.1:0-2069 GCA_031411535.1 Chthoniobacter sp.
TTGGCGGGCGGCTCCTCGGCGACGATGCAACTGCTCTCGCGGTCCCCGCCGGCCAGACCTTCGCGCACGAGACGACTCGCGAGAGCCGTCATCGGGACACGTTCAGTCTTGGCCTGGTGGTAGAGCCGCGAGATCAGATCGCGTTCGAGCCGGGGAGAGTAGTACTTGGCGGACGCCATGCAGTTCCTCCTTCGGTTGAGCGTTAAGGGGAGTGGGCTGACGCCAACAGATCGCCGGATAGGCGGCTGATGGCTACATCCCGCTTCCATATTCTTATCGCCCAGAATCGGGGGGAAACGTGGTCCGGGGTGGATCTGAAAGCCGCGCCGCCCCTCGCATCCAAGAAAAAAGGCCCCGACCCTTGCGGATCGGAGCCCCGGCAATCTTTCAATTGTCCGACGCCACGGATTTTCTTTCGAATCTCCGGAGCGCTTTGTCGCAGTCTTCGAGATCGAATCTCACGATGCCGTATGAGGGTTTCAGAAACGGCAAGACACCGGATCGCATCCAGTTCTCAATCGTCCTGCGCGATACACCGTAGCGGGCACACAGGACCGCTTTTTTGACCATGTTTTGAATGGCAGTTTTTCTGTTCTCCACAGTCCGGAAATCCGAACTGCAGAGTCGTCGGCAGAGCACGGAGCCCTGCGGACATTCAAAAAACTCCTGCCGGATCCAACCTGCGAGCCGGGGTGGCCATCCGACACCTCGCCCGCGATGATTGTTCGCCTCGGGCCAAGATCGAATGCCGAGTCGTCTTTAGCAGACGGCGACGTGCCGGGCAAATTATCCGAGGGCCGCCGAGCAGACCCCGGTGAGGTTGAAGTCAGAACGGCAAAAGGCAGGACAAAGCAGGACAAACCCATTGCGTTTCGTTGCGCGTTCGTGCGCCCCCGAAGGCAAGCGAAGGCGAATACTACAGAGAAGGAGCGCAATCTGGCGCACGAAAGCGAAGGAAGTAGACGTATTCGAATCCCGTTAGCGCTATTTCGGAGCGGACTCGGGAAGGGGGGGGCCGAGGCTGAAGAGGCTCTTGCCGGTGGTGGCGTCCCAGGCGCGCAGAAGACTGTCCTGCCCGCCGCCGAGGATCACTTTCCCGTCGGAGGTCACGGCGGTGGAGAAGATGAACCCCTTGGTTCCGCCAAAATCGCGAAGGGTGCCGCCATCCTCTTTGAGCATGCGGACTTTGGTATCGCCGGAGGCGGTCAGCATTTCGCCGCCGAGGCCGACGAAGCGGACGGAGGTGACCTCCTTGTTGAAGCCCACGACGGTCTTGAGTTGTTCGCCGCCGGGGAAGGTCCACAGCTTCACGGCTTTGTCCGCGCCGGAACTGGCGAGCGAGCGCCCATCGGCGCGCCAGCTCACGCCGAGGACGTAGTGGGTGTGGCCGGAGAGCTGTTTGAGGAGCTTGCCGCTGCCGGTGTCGAAGATTTTGACGAATTTGTCGGCGCTGGCGGTGGCGAGGGATTTCGCGTCGGGCGAGAAGTCGAGGCTGAAGACGGTGTCGCTGTGCGAGGGCGTGATTTCGCGGACGAGCGAGCTGTCGGACACGCGCCAGATTTTTACCTCGCCGCTGCGCGAGGGCGCGCCGCCGCCGGTGGCGAGCAGTTGGCCGTCGGCGCTGAAATCGAGCGCGAGGACGCGGTTGGCGAGCGGGGATTTTTCGTCGCCGGTGCCGATGGTGCGCGCGAGTGTCCAGTCTGGGCCTCGGCTCCAGGTGATCGCGCCGTTTTGCGCCGCGCAGGAGACGAGCCGGCCGTCGGCGGTGCAGGTGAGCGTCTGCACGGGGCCGAGCTGGCCGGGGAAGGTATCGAAGCCCGCGCCGGTCTCTGCGCTCCAGGTGCGGATGGACTGGTCGTCGCCCGCAGTGGCGACGGTGAGGCTGTCCGGCGCGAAGGTGACGGCGCGGATCGGCAGCTCGCTGTCTGCGAGCGCCTTCTTCGCGTGCTCGATTCCGGCTTCGGCTTTTTGCAAAGCGGTGGCGGCGAGTTCCGATGCGGCTTTGGCGTCGGCCACGGGTTGCTCCGCTTGGGTCGCGGCGAGCTGGGCGGTTTTCAGTGCGGCGTCGG
>JANOBH010000356.1:0-6177 GCA_031411535.1 Chthoniobacter sp.
TTGTGATGGGGCTGTTTCTCTTCCGATCCCTATGTCGCTGTTCCCCCGCTTTCTCTTCGTCGCATTCGCGTGCCTCGCCGGCGTCCTCCCGGCACTGGCCCAGACGCCGCGCGTTTACCTGAAATTTGACAAGGCGGTCGAAGATGCGCAGAGCAAGATCGTGGATTCCTCGTCGGCGGGGATCATTACATCGGTCGCGCTCTCGTCCGGTTATACGCGGACTTATGCTGCCGATCGCAATGGGGTCGCGAATCAGGCGCTCGTCTTCACTGGCGCACAGAGCCTGCAGCTCGTGGCATCGTCCGCTGTCGGGAACTCGAACTTCGCGCTCGGCCTGCGCAACTCCGGCGGCACCAGCACGTCCTTCACGCTCGCCGCGTGGGTGTACTTCACGAGTCTGGGCAGCGGGCAGGGCTACAGCACGATCTTTGGCAATACCGGGAGCGGCGCGGGCACGCTGCACGCGGGGCTGAATACCGCGAGCGACAAGGCGCACTTCGGCTTTGACGGCAATGACGTGAACGGGACGACGGCCGCGATGGTGACCGGGCAGTGGTTCCACATCGCCTACGTTTACAACGCCACGGGCACGACGCAGCGCATCTTTGTCAATGGCATCCCGGAGGTGACGCGCGTCAGCTCGAGCACGCTGAAGGCGGCCGATCTTTTCCTCGGAAACTGGGGCACCGCGACGGATGCGAGCAATGACATCAAAGGGCGGCTCGACGAGGTGGCGGTCTTCAACAGCGCGCTCTCCGCGGATCAGATCCAGTCGCTTTTCAATGGCGTAGCCGCCACCAGCCTGGCCGCCGCGGGCACCTACAGCGGGCCGAAGCTGCCGGGCGTTTTCGGCACACCGGGAAACTGGGGCGTGCGGGAGATCGTCGCCTATCCCGGCATCAGCTACAGCACGCTGGTGAATGCGGACCGCATCATCCGCGCGTATGCCACCACGCCCGGCGGCACGGTGGCGGAGTACCAGACTTCGGTGATCAATTTCGTGGACGACGAGGGGCCGGGAAACACGGGCTATTTCCCAAACGAAGGCGACCTCGGCACCAACACCGCGGCTGCGGATGACAATGTGCTGATGATCGCGAAATGCACCGTGCGCATTCCGGCGGGGCAGGGGGGCGACTACACGTTCGGCTTCCGCGGCGATGACGGCTCGCGGCTGCGCGTGCTGGGAAAGCAGTTCGCCAGCTCCACGCGCATCGCCACCGGCAATGTGGCGGACCCGGCGCACGCGGGCGACGGGCTGCACCACTCGAACAGCAGCGGCGACAGCAATACGCTCGGCGTCGTGAACCTCGTGCCCGGCGACTACAATCTGGAGTTTGTCTGGTGGGAAGGCGGCGGCGGGTGCTCGGGCGAGGTCTTCGCGGCGAAAGGCGCGAAAACCTCGGTGGACTCCGCGTTTCAGCTCATCGGCAACACGGCAGCCGGCGGACTGGAACTCGTCCGCGACCCGGACACGGTGCCCGTGCTCACCGTCAATGGCGGCAGCACCGTCTTTGTCCACAGCGGATCGCCGGCGAACTTCACGCTCGCGTGGAGCGTCGCGAACCCGACCACGACGCTGAGCATCAACCAGGGCATCGGCGCGGTCGCGCAAAGCGGCTCGATGGTGATCGCGTCGCCAGCCACGACGAAGACCTACACGATCACCGCGACGACCGGCAGCGACGTTTCGACGAAGTCCGTCACCGTCTATGTGAACACGCCGCCTGTGGTCTCCTTCACGGCGAATGACACGACCGTGACCTCCGGCGCGGCCGTCACCCTGAGCTGGGTCGCGGACGGCGCCACCTCCCTCACGCTCCAGCCCGGCAGCATCAATGTCACCGGCACGACGACCCGCGTGGTGAACCCGACGGTGAGCACCACGTACACGCTCGTCGCCACGAATCCCGCAGGCACGACTCAGCCGACGGTGTTCATCGATGTCGGCACCGCGCCGGTGATCACTTCCTTCACGGTCGCGGATGCGAACCCGCTCTACGGCGCGGAGACATCGCTCGCATGGAATGTGAGCGCGGCGACTTCGCTCTCGATCAACCAGAGCGTCGGCACCGTCTCCGGGGCGACCGGCTCCGTCCCGATCCTCCCGCTCCAGACCACCACCTACACGCTCAGCGCCACGAATGACTACGGCACCGCCACCGCGAACGCGACGGTCACGATTCCCGTCGCCGTGGGCGTCACCGCGGCCGGCTTCACCGCGCGGCGAGTGAGTTCCACCGTGGCCTTTCCCTACGCCGGGCAGGGCTACCTCCAGAGCGCGCTCAGCCTGCTCGGCGGGCAAAACGCGGGCGCCACCACGACGCAGGGCGCCTACACCACGGTGAATTTCACCGACGGCGCGGACGGCGATTTCACCACCGGCAACGTCGCCTTCCCCGGAGGCAGCGGCGACAACTTCGCCGTCGAGATCACCGCCACGCTCGTCGTCAATGCGCCCGGCGAATACTTCTTTGTCGTCAACTCCGACGACGGCTGCCGCCTGCGCATCGACGGGCAGGACGTCATCGTGGACGACGCCACCCACTCGCCTGGCGGCAATTCCGGGCGCATCACGCTCACCAAGCCGACCGCGCAGCTCCAGCTCGTCTATTACGACGCCACCGGCGGCGCCGAGGTCGAGCTGGCGTGGATCCGCCCGAACCTCACCTGGCAGCTCCTCACCACGGCCACTCCGGCTGCGCCGGTCGTCCGCGGGCAGGTGATCCTCTCGGAGTTCATGGCGGAAAACGCGGGCTCGCTGCTGGATGAGGACGGCGTCTCCTCCGACTGGCTGGAGCTGTGGAATTCCACCGGCGCCACGGTGAACCTCGCCGGCTACTACCTGACCGACAACGCCCTCGTGCCGAACAAATGGGCGCTGCCCGCGTGGACGCTCGACCCGGATCAGTACCTCACCGTCTTCGCCTCGCTCAATAACCGCCGCCCCGCCCAGGCCGTGGCCGGCGTGGACAATCCCGGCACGCTCGCGCAGCCGCATCTGCACACGAATTTCAAGATCTCGAAAACCGGCGGCTATCTCGCCCTCATGCAGGACAACGGGAGCGGCGGCTACAACACGGTCACCGTCTTCTCGAACTACCCGGAGCAGCGCAGCGACGTGAGCTACGGCTCCTCCGACACCGAGGGCTACACCGGCTACATGAGGGTGCCCACGCCCGGCTTTACGAATGCCGCAACCGTCGGCGGCTTCGTGAGCGACACCGCCTTCACCGACGGCACGAGCGGCCTGCCCCGGCTGCGCGGGCGCTACACCGCGCCATTCACGCTCGCCATCTCCTCGGTCACGCCCGGCGCCACGATCCGCTACACCACCGACGGCAGCACACCGTCCGTCAGCCTCGGCACCGTGTACACCGGCCCCATCCCGATCAGCGCCACCACCGTCGTGCGCGCCATCGCCATGAAGCCCGGCTGGAAACCGACGAACGTGGACACGCAGACCTACCTCTTCGTGGACGACGTCGTGAACCAGACCACTGCCACCGCGCTCGCCCTCGGCTTTCCCAATGGCGCGGTCAACGGCCAGGTCTTCCGCTACGGGCTGAATGTCGCGAACGTCACCGCCGGCGGCGGCACCCTCCAGTCGCTCAAGGACGCCCTCGGCGCCGCGCCCAGCGTTTGCCTCACCACCGACATCGCGAATCTCGTGAATGTCTCCACCGGCATCTACGTGAACCCCAGCCGCCGCGGCCTGTTTTGGGAGCGCCCCGTCTCGGTGGAATACATCAACGCCGCCGGCACATCCGAGTTTCAGATCGATGCCGGCGCGCGCATCCGCGGCGGATTCAGCCGGAGCACGGGCAATCCCAAGCACGCATTCCACCTCTATTTCCGCGGCCTCTATGACGGGGATTTGAAATACCGGCTCTTTGGCCCGGCGGGCGCGAACCAGTTCGACCAGATGGACCTCCGCTGCGAGCAGAACTACTCGTGGGGTTTCCAAAACAACTCGAACAACGCCCTCATGCGCGAGGAATGGTCGCGCGCCACCCAGGGCGACATGGGCCAGCCCTACGCGCGCAACGGCTACTTCCACCTTTACCTCAACGGCATCTACTGGGGCGTGTTCAACTTTGAGGAGCGCACCGAGGCCGCCTACGCCGCCACCTATTTCGCCGCAGTCAAAGACAATGTGGACGTGGTCAAAAGCGCCGGCAGCCCGGGCGGCTACAGCACCGAAATGACCGACGGGAATTTCGCCGCATGGCAGTCGCTCTACACGCAGCTCATCGCGCTGAAAAACGACACCGTCTCCGAGGCCAGCCGCACCGCCAGATACATGCAGCTCCGCGGCCTGAACCCCGACGGCACCGCCAATCCCGCCTACCCCGTGCTCCTCGACGTGGACAACCTCGCCGACTACATGCTCACCGTCTTTTACGCCGGGAGCTGGGACTCCCCGGTCATCGGCAGCGGGTCGAACAACTGGTTCGGCGTCCGCGAGCGGGCCGGCACGCGCGGCTTCGCCTACTTCGCCCACGACCAGGAGCACGGCATGGACGCCGGCACCACCGGCTACAACCGCGTGGGCCCGTGGGGCGCCAGCGGCGCGAACAACTGGGGCCAGACCATGTACAACCAGCGCGAGACGATCGCGAACACCTACTACTCGAAGAGCAATCCGCACTACGTCCACGAGTTCCTCTGCTACAGCGCCGAGTACCGCCAGCGCTTCGCCGACCGCGTCCACCGCCACTTTTTCAATGGCGGCGCTCTGACCACCGCCAAAGCCACCGCCCGCGCCAATGGCCTCGCCGCGCTCGTGGACCCGATCATCCACGCCGAGGCAGCCCGCTGGGGCTCGACCTCGCTCCACCGCAACACCTGGATAAACGCCAAGAACAACGTCCTCGCCTTCATCAGCAATGGCCTCGTCGGCACGCCGCCCGGCGGCCAGACCGCATGGACGAACCCGTACCCCGGCGGACGCAATGCGCTCATCGTCACCCAGCTCCAAGGCTACACGGACAGCGGTGCGAAGCCGCTCTACCCCGTGCTCGCCGCGCCCGGCATCAGCGGCCAGTTCGGCGGCATCGTCCCCGTCGGCCACCCCGTCAGCATCAGCAATCCGAACGGCACCGGCACGATCTACTACTCCCTCAATGGCCCCGACCCGCGCACCGTCGGCGGCGCCGTCTCCGGCTCCGCCCTCACCGGAGGCAGCCCCGTTTCGCTTTCGCTAAACAGCACGCTCACCCTGCGCGCCCGCATCTACGACGGCGGCACGCAGCTCTGGAGCCCGCTCGTGGAGGTGGACTACATCGTCGGCACCGTCGCCAGCGCCGCGAATCTCGTCATCTCCGAGATCCACTACAATCCCCTGAGCAGCGCGGACGCAGAGTTCATCGAGGTGATGAATATCAGCGCGACTCAGACGCTGGACCTGACCGACTGCCGCTTCCTGCTCGGCATTCAGTTCCAGTTTGCCAATGGCACCCTCCTCGGCCCGGGCGGGCGTCTCCTCGCCGTCCGCAACCAGAGCGTTTTCACCGCCGCCTACCCCGGCGTCCCGCTCGCGCAGATCGCCGGCACCTACACCGGCAGCCTCAATGACGGCGGCGAACAGCTTCAGCTCGTCGGCGCGACCAGCGCCGTGATCCGTGATTTCACCTACGACAACAACCCACCGTGGCCAACCGCTCCCGACGGCACCGGCCCCTCCCTCGTCCTCATCAAACCCGAGAGCAACCCCGACCACGGCACCGCTGCAAACTGGCGCGCGAGCGCCCTCACCGGCGGCGCGCCCGGCCTCGCGGACGGCCTCAGCTACGCCGGCTGGTCCAGCGCGCTCGGCCTCACCGGCGGCATGGCGGATGACGACGACGGCGACGGCTCCACGAATCTCGCGGAGTACTTCCTCGGCACCGGCGCGCTCGATCCCACCTCCACCGGACGCCCCGTGCAGGCGGTCCAGACGCTCACCGTCGCGGGCATCCCCGGCTCCTACCTCACCATCACCTTCACCCGCGCGCTCGGCCGCGACGACGCCAGCTTCGCCGCCGAGGCCACCGCCGACGTCAGCGCCCCGGCATGGAATGCCGCCGTCCTCGTCGGCACGCCGGTGAACAACGGCAACGGCACCGAAACGCGCACCTACCGCTACCCCGACGCGATGCCCGCGCCCCCGACCGGTGGCACGAAGCAATTCCTCCG
>JANOBH010000357.1:0-1895 GCA_031411535.1 Chthoniobacter sp.
CCGTCCGGGGAGAAGGCGAGCGACTGCACGAAGTCGCGCTGCGCCGAGCTGCGGTAGCCGCTGCGGCCCGTGGTTTCGGCGAGCTTGGGGTCCGTCAGGCGGGCTACGATCTGGCCGGTCGGGACGTGGTAGATGAAAATCTGATTGGCCCGTCCGCACGCCGCGAACTGCCCGTCGCCAGTGACCGCCACAGCGAGGATCGGATGCAGCCCCGGCGGGAGTGGCTTCCATTGCACCGGCTTCGCCTTCGCCGTGACCGTGCCGGTCGCGCCCTGATCGATCCACGCTTTGAGCACGGCCAGTTCGTCCGGCTTCAGGATCTCGGCGCCCACCTTGTTGTTCTTCGGCGGCATGTAGGGCTTGCTCTCCCGGATGCTGCTTTTGAGGAGCAGGCTTTCCAGTCCGTTGCGGGGCACGACCACGGCGCCGCTTTCCCCGCCTTTCATGATGGTCGCGGGCGTTTCCAGCACGAGATCGCCCTCGGCGTCGGTCGCGTTGTGGCACGCGAGGCAGTTCCGTTTCAGGATCGGCAGCAGATCCTTCTCAAAATCGACCTTCTTCTCCCACGCGGGAATCGCGCTGGCGGCGGCCGGGGCCGCGGCCTTTGGGGTGGCGGGATCCTCGGCATACAGGGGGGAAAGCGCCGCCACCATCAACGCCAGGGCGAGGCGCATGGGCGCTCTGGCTCGCTCCCGCATCATCGGGCCGGGCGGATTGTCTAAGGTTTGCGCTGTCTTCAAGTTCTAGAGGGGTATGTTTCGCCGAGCACTCATCCCCCTTTAAGCCACCGCTTCCATCATGCTTAGACGAGCCGTGCATTTAACGATCCTGGCCTTGAGCGCCGCCGCCGGGCTGGCGGCGGACGCGCCCCGGATCGCCGAGGTTTTGGTCGAGCCGGCGGACGTCGTGCTGACCGATGCCGATCAGTCGGTGCAGTTTCTGGTCACGTTGAAAATGACCGACGGCACCTTGCGCGACGCCACGCGGCAGGCGGACTACTCGGTCCAGCTCGCGGACGGCGGCGATGCGGGGAAAAACGTGGCCGGAATCGCGTACGGCCGGCTCCTGCCAAAGGGCGACGGAACGCTGACGGTCTCCGCCACGGTGACCGATCCGGTTTCCAACGAGAAAAAGACCGCCTCGGCGAAGGCGACGGTGAAGAACTTCGCGGTCGAGCGGGAGCTGCACTTCGTCAACGACATCGAACCCGTCCTGACCAAGACCGGCTGCAATGCGGGCGGCTGCCACGGCAAGGCCTCCGGGCAGAATGGGTTTCAGCTCTCGCTCTTCGCCTTTGAGCCGAAGTTTGACTACGACGCGCTGGTCAACGAAGCGCACGGGCGCCGCGTTTTTCCGGCGTCGCCGGAGGAATCGCTCCTGCTGAAAAAGGCCACCGGGGCGATCGTGCATGGCGGCGGCGCGCGCTTCGACGAGCAATCGGAAGCCTACAAGATGCTCGCGCGCTGGATCGCGCAGGGCGTGCCCTACGGCGATGAAAACGCGCCGAAAGTGCAGCGCATCGAAGTGTTCCCCCGCGAGCGTCTTCTCGCCGGGGTCGGCGAGCAGCAGCTCCGCGTCGTCGCGCACAAAACGGACGGCACCTCGCACGACGTGACGCGGCAGGCAGAATACAAGGCGCAGCAGCCGGACATTTTGAAAGTGGAGCCAAACGGCCTCGTGACCACGCTCGGCCACACAGGCGAGGGCGCCGTGATGGTGCGCTACATGGGCGAGGTGGATGTCGCGCGCGTCGCCGTCCCATTCAGCAGCGGCCTGCCTGAGGAGGCTTACGCGCACTTCCAGCCAAAGAATTTCGTGGACGAACTCGTCGCGGCGAAGTGGCGCAAGCTCGGTATCGCGCCCAGCGCGCTTTGCACCGACGACGAATTCCTCCG
>JANOBH010000358.1:0-1981 GCA_031411535.1 Chthoniobacter sp.
CAGCCATGCCATCCACGCACCTCTCGCTCCACTACCACGTTGTCTTCAGCACCAAAGACCGTGCGCCCATCATCGCCGTTGCGTGGCATGAACGACTGCACGCATACCTCGGCGGCGTGGTGCGAAATGTCGAGGGAGTTCCGGAAGCCATCGGGGGCGTCGCGGACCATGTGCATCTGCTCATCGGCCTGCGCGCCACGGTCTGCCTGGCGAATGTGGTGCGCGATGTGAAAGCCGTTTCGTCGCGATGGGTGCATGAGGAAATCGGCGAACCTGCGTTCGCATGGCAGGAGGGCTATGGCGCGTTCACCGTGAGCGCATCGCAGCGCGAAGCGGTGCGCGAATACATCGCGCAACAGCAGGAGCATCATCGGAAGCGGACATTTCAGGAGGAGTATCTCGAACTCCTGAAACGCAGCGGCGTGGAATACGACGAGCGGTATTTGTGGTGAGTGCCGTTCCGCCGCCCCTGCCGGGGCGGATTCCGTTTTGGGCGTTGTTCCGGTGGCTGACGCCACCGGCTAATTTCGGTGCAGCCCGTCGGGCTTCCGCGCATCGTGCGCAAGCTTCGCCGCGCGTTCGCCACGCAACTCAAACAACTCCCGAAACCCGATTTCATCCGCGCATGGTGCGCCGTCGCCTCCATCTTCCCCGGCCTGCATCCCGATGGCTACGCAGACGCCGGGAGCGGCTGGCCGCGCGTGCTGAAACGCTTCGCCGCCGAGGCGTGGCGCCGGGCGGACGCAGGCGAACTCGCCGACGAAGAACTCCACCCCTGCGACGCCCAATGGTCGGGCCTCTACGACCCGGTGGCGTTGCGCGGGGCTGGGCGGCGTGGTAGGAAGCGGGCATGAGCCTGACGATTTCCATCCCCGATGAGTTTGCCGACGTGCTCGGGGCTTCGGCGGAGGAACGCGACCGGCGGGCGCGGGAGGCTCTGGCACTCGATCTGTATCGCGGGGGGAAAATCTCGCTGCGACGGATGGGTGAACCGGCAGGCCGCTGAGAGATGATCGCGTTTGCCGGACGGTGAAACGGCGCGTAACCTCGCGCCATGTGTCAGCTCACTCTCAACGTGCCGGATACGACGCCGGAGGCGCTGCATGTCCCCGCGGACCGGCTCGGCGCCGAGCTGCTGCTCGCAGCGGCGCTGAAGCTGCATGAGGCGGGGCGGCTCTCGATCGGCGCGGCGGCGCAACTGGCTGGTGTGCCGAAACCTGTCTTCCTCGAACGGCTGGCGGCTTACGGGGTTCCGGCGTTTCGGCAAAGCCGGGCGGAGCTGAGCGAAGAGGCGGCGAATGCCTGAGGTCTTCGCGAACACGACCCCGCTCCAGTATCTGCACCGGCTCGGGCAGTTGGACTGGCTGCGGGAATTCTACGGCCGGATCGTCGTGCCGGTGGCGGTCGCCGATGAACTGGAAGCGGGCCGCCGCCTCGGGGCGCGGGTGCCGGAGCTGACGGCGTTTCCGTGGGTCGAAGTCCGCCGCGCGCCGGAGACGGCGACGGCTTTTCCGCGGTTCATCCATCGTGGCGAGGCGGAGGTGCTCGCGCTGGCGCAGGCGGCGGATGCGCCGCTGGTAATCATCGACGACCTGATGGCGCGGGCGCAGGCGCGGGCGCTCGGGTTGCGCTGCACGGGGACGATCGGCGTGATCCCGCGGGCGAAACGCGAGCGGCGCGTGGCCGCAGTCGCGCCGGTGCTCGCGCAATTGCAGGCGGAGGGATTCCGCATCGCGCCCGCCACGCTGACCGAAGTGCTGCGGCTGGCCGGAGAGTGACGCTCGCACGAGTGATGGCCGACATTTTCACCAAGGCGAAGCGCAGCGCGGTGATGGCGGCGATCCGGGGGAGCGGGAATGCGGCGACGGAGCTGCGGATGATGGCGCTTTTCCGCGCGCACGGGATCACGGGGTGGCGGCGGAATGCGCGCGTCTTTGGGAAGCCGGATTTCGTGTTCCGCGCGGAGCGGGTGGCGGTGTTT
>JANOBH010000359.1:0-1503 GCA_031411535.1 Chthoniobacter sp.
AGCCGGCTTCGGCGCACCATTTTTGGAAGTCCGCGGCGGAGTAGTCGAAGGCGTCGCCGAACTCGATGAGCATGTTCAGCGACATGAGGAGGCCGAAGACGTTTTCGCGGCGGGCGTCGTCGATGAGCGCCTCGATGGCGATGAGCGCGCCGCCGGGCGGGAGGGCGTCGTAGGCGGCGCGGATGAGCTGCATCTTTTTCTCCAGATTCCAGTCGTGGAGGATCATGCCCATGGTGATGAGGTCGGCTTTGGGCAGCGGGTCTTTGAAAAAGTCGCCGGAGGCGGTGGTGACGCGGTCGCCGAGGCCGGCGGCGGCGATGTGCTTGGCGGCGATGGGCTCGACGGGCGGGAGGTCGAAGGAGATGCAGCGGAGGTGCGGGTGCCGTTTCGCGGCCTCGATGGAGAGGAGGCCGGTGGCGCCGCCGACATCGCAGAGGGTGGTGAACTTTGAGAAGTCGAACTTTTCGGCGAACGCCTCGAAATTGATCCGCGAGAGGCCGGTCATCGCGCCCATGAACTGTTCGAGCTTTGGCAGTTCGGCGTAGAGCGTCTCGAAGATGCCTTTTTCCCCGTGTTTGACCTCGTTCTGGGGTTTGCCGGTGCGCAGGGCTTCGGGCAGGTCGTTCCAGTATTTGAAAAGCCGCGCATTCAGCATGACGAGGATGCCGCCGACGTAGCGCGGGCTTTTGCGGTCGAGGTAGAGCGCGCCGGCGGGGGTGTTGAAATAGGTGGCGTCGGGGCCGTCGCCGTCGCGGTCGAGGAATTTCATGGCGACGAGGGCGTCGAAGAAGTCGGCGATGGCGCGCGGGTGGAGGCCGAGTTCGCCGCCGAGGGCCGCGCCGGTGAGGTGGCGCTGGCCGAGATGGGTGAAAACGCCGAACTCGACGGCGGTGAGGAGCACTTTGGAGGACCAGAAGGCGAAGGCGGTCTGGAGGATGGGGCTCGGATCGAGAGGCGGGGCAGGGTCGGGCATGGGGGAAGGCTAGCCAGAGGGGCCGGGGGAACGGAAGATCTTCACGCGATTTTTGAATCCTGCTGACCCTCTCCGGAGCGTCCGGAGAAGGCTTTGCGACGCTTGTTCCACACAGGGAAAGTCAGGGGCTTGACCAACGGGCTTAGCTCCTCCTTACTGCTGCGCTTTTTGAACACGAAACACCACATGACCAAACAGGGACTACCGGAAAAACAGGGGCTGTACGATCCGCAGTTTGAGCACGACGCGTGCGGCGTCGGCTTTGTCTGCCAGATGAAAGGCAAGCGCTCCCACGAGATCGTGGAGCAGGCGCTGACGATCCTGGTGAATCTCGACCATCGCGGTGCGTGCGGCTGCGAGGCGAATACGGGGGACGGCGCGGGCATCCTGATGCAGGTGCCGCATGGTTTTTTGAAGAAGGTGGCGGCCGCCAAGGGGGTCACGCTTCCCGAAGCCGGACAGTATGGCGTGGGCATGGTTTTCTCGTCGCCGAATGCGGACGAGCGGGCGGAAAGCGCGCGGCTGTTTGA
>JANOBH010000360.1:0-4842 GCA_031411535.1 Chthoniobacter sp.
GAGAAGGAGGTGATGGCCATCCGCGGGCTCGAATTCAAGCAGCCGGTCGATTACCAGGTGCTCAACCGCAAGGAGATCAAACAGACCATGGCCGGCAAGCTCGCCGAGGTTTTCTCCGACCAGGAGTTCAAAGAGATGACCGAGGCGATGGCGGCGGTCGGGCTGCTGCCGGCGGGCTATCCGCTGCGCGAGAAATACATCGACCTCCTCGGCGAGCAGGTGGCCGCTTTTTACGACCAGCACGCGCACAAGCTTTTCATGTACGAGGACGCCTCGCTCGAAAACGCGCAGAACCGCGTCGTCCTCGCGCACGAGCTGACCCACGCGCTGCAAGACCAGCACTTCGGCCTCAAGCGCCTGCCGCTGGAAATCAAGACCAACGACGACCGCGCCGCCGCCGCGAGCGCGCTGGTGGAGGGCGAGGCCACGCTCGTGATGAGCGAGTACATGCTGAGGAACATCTCGAAGCAGATGGTGAAGGACAGCGTCGTCTCGTCCTTCACGGCGAACATGAAGCAGCTCGAAACCGCGCCGCGCTATCTGCGCGAGATGCTCGTTTTCCCTTACCTGCGCGGGCAGGAATTCTGCGCGGTGCTCTTCGGGCAGGGCGGCTACGAGGCCGTCTCGAAGGCGTACGACCAGCCGCCGAGCTCGACCGCGCAGATCCTGCATCCGCAGAAATTCCTCGCCAATCCGCGCGAGGAGCCGGTCGCGATCGAGTGGGCGCAGATGATCGTGAAAGGCGAAAAGCCCATCGCCGACAACTGCGTGGGCGAATTCGGCATGCGCATCCTTTTCGCCGAATGGCTCGACGCCTCGACCGGCGAAAAGGCGGCGGCGGGCTGGCGCGGCGACCGGTATCTCTACTTCGCGGGCGGCCAGGCGCTCGTGTGGAAAACGGTGTGGGCGAGCGCGCAGGAGGCCGCGGAGTTTTTCGACGCGGAGCGGAGGCTCCTCGAAAAGCGCCACGGGCTCAAAGACCCGCGCGTCGCGGAAGGCAGCTACGCAGCCGACGCCCCGCGCACGGTGCGCATGCGCCAGACGGACGCGCACGCAGTCATCGTCATCGACGCCGCCAGCGCCGCGTGGGCGGACGCCCTCGGCAGCCTTCCGTGAAAGCTGCCAGCTTCCCCTGCAGCGGCGGATCCGCGTAGATTCAGCCCATGGACAGAACCGAAATGCGCCGCGATCCGCTCACCGAAGCGTGGACGATTTTTTCTGAATCGCGGCCGAGCCCGCCCGCCTTTGGCTCGGTGCTGCCGGAGGCGAAAGCCGCGAGCCCTTTCACCGCCGGCCGCGAGTCTCTCGCTCCCCACGCGATGCATACCGCGCGGTCGCGCGACGGCGGCTGGCAGGTGCGGGTGGTGCCAAATCGCGCGCCCATCGTCCGCGTCGAGGGCGATCCCACGCCGCGAAGCGACGGATTCTACGACCGCATGGACGGCGTCGGCGCGCACGAAGTCATCATCGAGGACCCCGGCGACACTGCGCTGGAGGAGCTGCCGCTGGCGGATATCGAGAAAGTCGTGACCGCATGGAAGCTGCGGATGCTCGACCTGATGCGCGACTCGCGGATGCGCTCGTTTTCGATCGTGAAAAACGTGGGCGCCGCAGCCGGCGCGCGCGTGCCGCACAGCGTCAGCCAGCTCGTGGCGATGGCCGTGGTGCCGCCGCTGCTCGTGCGAAAGCTCAACGTCGCGCGCGCATTTTTCGACGTGAAGCGGCGTTCCATTTTCGACGACATCCTGCGCGAGGAAGTCCGCACCGCCACGCGGCTCGTGTACGAAAACAACGGCTTCACCGTCTTCTGCCCGTACGCCTCGCGCGCGCCGTTCGAACTGGCGGTGTATCCGAAGAGGCAGTGTCCGGATTTCCACGGACTGACCGACCAGGAGACCGCGCAGCTCGCGGACGCGCTCAAGGTGGCGCTGCGCCGGCTCAACTGCGCGCTCGATCACGCGCCATACAATCTCATGCTCCTCACCGCGCCCACGCGGACCTCGCGGCCGGACCAGTGGGCTACGATCGAGGACGATTTCCGGTGGCACATCGAGATCCTCCCGCGGCTCTATTTCCGCGGCGGCGTGGAGCTGGCCACCGGCTGCTGGCTGAACACGGTCTGGCCGGAAACGGCAGCCGATTTCCTGCGCTCCGTCACACTCCCGGAATGATCGCGCGCCAGGTATTTTACGAGGGCCGCGTGCAGGGAGTCGGGTTCCGTTTCACCGTGAAACAGATCGCTCGCGGCTTTGAGGTCGCCGGCTGGGTGCGCAATCTCCCGGACGGGCGCGTGGAGATGCAATGCGGCGGAGAGCGCGCGGAGGTGGACGCCTTTCTCGACGAGATCGCCAAAAGCGAGCTGAAGGGACACATCAAGAATGTGACGGTCGCGCCTATTGCCTTGCCTGAGGGTGTGAAGGGATTTGAGATTGTCCGCTGATGTCCACCCCGGCGATTTCGATCCAGAACCTGACCAAGATCTACCCGATCCCCTTCCGGCGGGAAAAGGTGACCGCGGTCAAAGACCTCTCGCTCACCGTGGAGCCAGGGCAGGTGTACGGCCTGCTCGGGCCGAACGGGTCGGGCAAGTCCACAACGATGAAAATCGTCCTCGGCCTCGTCTCGCCGACGGCGGGGAAGACGGAGATTTTCGGGCGCGATTCGACGGCGGTCGAGAGCCGCGAGGACGTGGGTTTCCTGCCGGAGAATCCCTACTTCTACAAATTCCTCACCGGCACGGAGACGCTCAGTTTCTTCGGAAAAATCTGCGGCCTCGGCGGGGCGAAGCTGCGCGAGCGCACGCGGGAGCTGCTCGCGCTCGTGGGGCTGGAAAACGCTGCCGACCGCCGCATCGGCGGCTACTCGAAAGGCATGCTCCAGCGCATCGGACTCGCGCAGGCGATGATCCAGGAGCCGCGCCTGCTCGTGCTCGACGAGCCCACCGCCGGCGTGGATCCCGCGGGCTCGCGCGAGATACGCGATCTCATCCTCGATTTCAAAAAGCGCGGCATCACCGTGCTGCTCTGCTCGCATCTGCTCGGCCAGGTGCAGGAGATCTGCGACCGCATCGGCATCCTCCATCAGGGCGCGCTCGTGCGGGAGGGCCGGCTCGACGACCTGATCTCCATCGAGAGCCAGACCGAGCTGATCCTGGAAAACGCCACGCCCGAGCTGCTCGCAGAGATCCAGACGTGCGCCGCGAAAGCGAAGGCGCGGATTATCGAGCAGCGGAAGCCGCAGACGACGCTGGAGCGCTACTTTTTGGAGGTTACGGGGAAGCCATGAGCTGGGAAAAGGAGAACGCTCATCGCTCATCGCTCAACTCCCAACGCTCAGCCAAGAGCGGCGGCGGCTCGTTGAGAATTGAGCGTTTTCTTTCCCTCAAAAAATGACCGCACCCGCCGCCACCCCGCACAAAGCCTTCTCGCCCGCCCGCGTCTCGGCCATCGCGTCGAACACGCTGCTCGAGCTCGTGCGGCTCAAGGTTTTCTACTTTCTCCTGCTCTTCGCGCTGCTCGGCATCGGCGCCTCGCTGCTCACGGTGAAGATGACGTTTCAGGAGCAGTTCCAGGTGCTCAAGCATATGTCGCTCGGCGCGATGTCCATCTTTACGTGGCTGCTCGCGGTGCTCGCCACGGCCATGCTTCTGCCTAAGGACATCGAGGACCGCACACTCTACACGATCCTCGCGAAGCCGGTCCCGCGTTTCGAGTATCTCCTCGGAAAGCTGCTTGGCGTCCTTGCGCTCCTCGGTATCGCGCTCGGACTCATGGTCGCGATGTTCGTCCTCGTGCTCTACAGGCAGGAGCAGATCGCGCTCGCGGAAAACCTGCGGCAGTTCGCGCCCGGACCTGAGCTCGATGCGGCGCAGCAGTTCGTCCGCGAGGCCACGTTCTCCGCGAATCTCCTCCCCGGCATCGTGATCATTTACATGAAAGCCGCGGTCTGCGCCGCGCTCACGCTGCTGCTCTCGACCTTCGCCTCCTCCTCGATCTTCACGATCATCGTGTCCGTGGTCGTTTTCATCATCGGCCACGTGCAGCCCATCGCCAGGGAGTACTGGCTCACGGAACAGGGAGCCTCGGGGCTCACCAAAGTCTTCCTAGCGCTCGTCGCCCTCATCATTCCCGACCTTCGCGCGTTCGACCTGCTCGATAACCTGGCATCCGCGATCCCGCTGTCACTTTTCGTGGAAACCGCGGGCCTTGGCGCGCTCTACGTCACCATCTATTTCCTCGTGGGTTACTTCGTCTTTGCGGGCAAGGAGCTATGACGCGCCGGCAGATCCTCGCCCTCCTCGCGCTGCTGCTCTTCGGGGTCGCCCGGCTGCCGCTGGAGCTGCATCTGGAGCGCCAGGCCCGTGCGGCGCGCCTTCACGATGCCAGGCTCGACCTGGGCCTCTTCGAGAAAATCGGCCAGATGGGCTTTGTCGCCGCGCTCAGCGGCTTCCGGGCAGTCGTCGCCGATGCGCTCTGGATCCACGCGAGCATCGTCTGGGAGCGGGTGGACTGGGCGGCCATGAAGCTCGACTTCGATACCGTGACCACGCTCCAGCCGCGCTGCGTCCTCTTCTGGGACATGGCCGCATGGCACATGTGGGCGAATGCCAGCATCGCCGCCTACGAGGACCGCCACCAGCCGCGCGAGGCGCTCCGCCTCAAGGCCCAGCGCGAATACTGGAAGCTCGGCGAGGACTACCTGATCCGCGGCATCGCCAACAACCCCGACAGCGCCACCCTCCACATCAGCCTCGGCACGCTCTACAAGGACCGCTTTCGCGACCACTGCAAAGCCGCCGAAGTCTATGCCCGCGGCGCGGCGCTCCCGGACGCGCCCGCCTAT
>JANOBH010000361.1:0-1882 GCA_031411535.1 Chthoniobacter sp.
TGCGGCTGAACCGGGCGCGCACGCTGAGCACGCGCACGAGGGTCTCACGCCCGATGCGCCGCTCATCGACCTCGGGATCTTCAAGGTCACCAACTCGATGATCGCCACATGGATCGTGGCTATCGCCATCATCATCTTCGCCCAATATGCGACCCGGAAGGTCAAGGACGTGCCGGACGGCGCGCAGAATTTCTGGGAGTGGCTGGTGGAAAGCCTCCACGACTTTCTCGAAAGCATCATTGGTTTCGATCTGGTGAAGAAGACGTTCTGGTTTTTTGCCACGCTCTTCATCTTCATCCTTTTCACAAACTGGGCGGGCTTGATTCCCGGCGTGGGCACCATCGGTTGGGGCATTCCGAACGCCCAAGGCGGACTGGAGCACATTTCGCGTCCGCTTTTCCGCGGCGTGAATGCCGACCTCAACATGACGCTGGCAATGGCGACGGTGTTCTTCGCGTGCTGGATCGTGTGGGCGCTGCAGGCCAACGGCCCCGGCGGTTTCATCATGCACATCTTCGGGCCGAAGGGGAAAACCGAAGGATTCATGAAGGCGATGATGGTCGTTGTTTTCATCCTGGTCGGCTTCCTGGAAATCGTCTCGATCATGTTCCGTCCGGTGTCTCTCAGTTTCCGTCTCTACGGCAACGTCTTCGCCGGCGAAAATATGCTCGAGTCGATGGCGAATCTCGTGCCCGCGCTGTCGTGGCTCATTCCCGTCCCGTTTTATTTCATGGAGTTGCTCGTCGGCCTCGTTCAGGCGCTTGTTTTCATGCTCCTCACGGCGGTCTTCACGCTGCTGATCTGCCAGCACGAGGAAGGGCACCACTAGACTTTCAATACTTTCGCCGGTCTGACCGTGGGCAACCTGCGGGGATCGGTGGGAAAAACAGCAAACCAAAGGAAACATCATGACAATCGCAACCATGTTGGCAGAAGCAGTCGGAGTCACCGGCAGCCTTCACGTCGGTCTCACCGCCCTCGGCGCAGCACTCGGCGTGGGGTTCATCGGCATGAAGGCGTCGGAAGCGGTAGGCCGGAATCCCGGCGCGGCCACTCCGATCCTCGTGCAGGCGATCCTGAGCACCGCCTTCGCCGAAGGCATCGTGTTCTTCGCCATCTTCCTCGTGAAGTAATTCAGCGGCGCGGGACCGGCGACGGTCCCGCGCCCGCTTTTGCGATTTTTCTTCATCCACATCCTATGACTTTCATCCCTCTTCTAGCCGCGGAAGGCGGCATCGTGGACAGCCTCGTCGATAGCGCGCAGCGCACGGGCGAGACCTTCGGCTTTAACGCCTGGCTCTTTTTCTCGCAGATCATCAGCTTCTGCATCGTTGCGTTTCTCCTCCAGAAATTCGCCTACAAGCCGATCCTCACCGTCCTCGAGGAGCGCCGCAAGCGCATCGCCGACGGGCTGGTCAACGCCGAGAAGATCAAGCAGCAGCTCGCCGAGTCCGAGCAGCGCTACCAGGAGATCCTGACCAAGGCCAACACCGAGGCGCAGAAGATGATCGACGAGGCCCGCGCCAGCGCGGCTTCGGTGAAGGAGCGCGAGACGCAGCGCGCCATCGGCGAGGCCGAGCAGATTCTTACCAAGGCCCGCGAGGCTGCCGCGAATGAGCACGCGAAAATGCTCGGCGAACTCAAGCGCGAAGTCGGCCGTCTCGTGATCGGAACGACCGCCAAAGTCACCGGCAAGGTTCTCAACGCCGACGACCAAAAGCGCCTCTCCGAAGAGGCCGCTCGCGAAGTCGCCGCCTAAGCCGCCTGCCCGCCGCCATGAAGCTCGACAAAGACTCACGCAAGCTGACCAAGCAGCTTTTCCAAGCCAGCTTCGCCGGCGGCCGCCTCGATGAGAAGAAAGCCTCGGCCGTGGTGAAGTCGG
>JANOBH010000362.1:0-1611 GCA_031411535.1 Chthoniobacter sp.
TTGTCGCCGATCTTCGCGGCCTTTTGCTGGCGGTCCTTTCGCTTTTGCACGGCCGCGAGGTCCGCGAGGATCAGCTCGGTATTGATGATCTCGATGTCGCGCACGGGATCCACGGTGCCGCTGACGTGGTGGATGTCCGCATCCTCGAAGCAGCGCACGACCTGCACGAGCGCATGCACTTCGCGGATGTGGCTGAGGAATTTGTTGCCGAGCCCCTCGCCATCGCTCGCGCCTTTCACAAGGCCGGCGATATCGACAAACTCAATCGCAGCAGGGACGAGTTTTTTAGAGCTGCTGAGCTTCGACAGCGCCGCGAGCCGCGGGTCGGGCACGGTGACGATGCCGACGTTCGGATCGATGGTGCAAAACGGGTAGTTCGCGGCCTGCGCTTTCTGCGTTTTGGTGACGGCGTTGAAGAGGGTGGATTTGCCGACGTTTGGGAGGCCGACGATGCCTGCGGATAACATAGGCGCGGAGGCTAAGGGAAAATTCGAAATCCGAAACTCGAAATCCGAAACAATTTCGAAATGCGTGAGAGTGTGAAAATCGGCAGACGCGCCGATCCGTTTATCCGCCTTTCAAATCTTTCCGACTTGTTTCGGATTTCGGATGCCGTGCTTCGGATTTCCCCCCTACCCGCGCGTGTGATGATGCAGCGCCCGGTCGTCCGCCCAATAGACGTGCAGCATGACCGCGCCCCAGTACAGCGGCAGCAGCAGCAGCCCCCAGCCGGCGCTGGCAAAACCCGCGAGCATCGCCGCGACGAATGCGAAGCCGCTCCCGAGCATGAGGATGAAACCGAGCAGCCGGTGGCCCTTGTAGATGTGGCCAAAGCCGGGGATCACGCTGAAGCAGACCGCCGTCATGTCCCGCCCGGTGCCGGTCGTCTGCGGAGTGCCGCGCACCCAGTCGCACTTCGGACATTCGTCAGGTTTGTCGGGGAGCAGCGCGGCGTCGCAGAGCGGGCATGTGCGCGTGTTGGTGAGCGGGGCTTTTGCGTCGGTGGTTGGCATGTTTTGTCTCGTTTTGTGCTTCAGTTTTCCCTCCCATAACCCTGCCGACAAAGTAGCCAGAATCATCCTCCTGCGCAATTCCTAACTTCCCGCTTATGCCCACGCTCACCCCTATCGTCACCCACCTCGACCGCTACCTGCGCACCGCAGAGGTCACGGACTATCCCGGCGCGTGGAACGGCCTCCAGGTCGAAAACTCCGGCGCGGTGACAAAGATCGGCGCCGCCGTGGACGCGTGCGAATGGACCATCGGACACGCCGTGGACCACGGCGTCACGCTGCTGCTCGTGCATCACGGCCTTTTCTGGAGCGGCGTGCAGCCGCTCACCGGCGCGGTGCGCCGAAAGGTGAAAGCCGCGCTCGACGGCGACCTCGCCATCTACAGCTCGCACCTCCCGCTGGACCTGCATCCCGCTGTGGGAAACAACGCACTGCTCGCCAAGGCGCTGGGTTTTAAAAAATGCGCGCCCTTCTTCCTCGCCAAAGGCCAGCACCTCGGCGTGCAGACGCGCACCGCACTTTCACTCTCCGAACTCGCCCGCCGGCTCGAGCGCGTGCTCGGCAGCGCACCGCATATCGCTCCCGGCGGGCCGGGAAA
>JANOBH010000363.1:0-9803 GCA_031411535.1 Chthoniobacter sp.
CGGGCTTTCCCCGGGGCGGTTCCGGCTTCCCCGGCCGGGTGAAAGGCGTGCCGCATTCCGGTCGCAGGCTGGAGACGCGGTGTCCGGTGGGTTCTTTCGATATGGCCGAAACATCATTTGCCATCCGCCGCTTTGCTGGCAGCGTCCCCCGCCTTTTTTTACACCGATGCACTCCAGCCGACCTGCGATCTCGATCCTATCAGCCATTGCGGGCGGCGCGTGCCTTTTCACCCCGCTCGTCCACGCAGCGCCGCCCGCGAAAAATCCTGCGCCGGAGGCCGAACAGCGGCAAGTCTCCAATCCCGGTCCCTGGGGCGAGCTGCAATCGAGTCCGATCTATCTGGAGGCCCCGGACCACCTGCTCGCGAGCGTCCCCAAGCCGAACTCCGTCCCGCGCTGGTGCTTTCCCGGCGCCGACGGGGCATCGTTGCGCGCGCTTTTCACGCGCGCCGGTCTGCCCGCCGCCATGCAGCAGCGGCTCCTCGACCCGCAGCGCTGGAGCGCGGATGCCGGCGTGATCACGCTTTTCCCGCTGATCGCCGATCTCGAGGCGCTGACGCCGGAGATGAGGGCCACCGTCTATGCCGAGCTGGCAAAGTCGCCGCTCAACGAGTTTCACCACGATCCCATCTTCATCATCGGCGGCCTCGACGCCTGGCTGCGCGACACCGCCCTGCCGGCCGACATCCAGGCGCTGATCCGCAAGATGACCTACCGCCGCGGCCGTGCGCTCGCTTTCAGCGATCTCCGCACCCTGCTCAGCCATGCGCGCACCGAGGCTGACGTGCAGAGCATCTTCAAGTCCGCCACGCGCATCCGCACGCTCGTTGTCAGCATCCGCATCCCCGCCGACGCCGACCCGCAGCAGATGGCCAGCTACTGGACCGGAGGGCGCGCCGACAGCGACATCCTTCCCCTCGTGAAGTCCCTGACCGAGCTCCCTTTTGAATCGACGATCGACATCACGCATCTGCTCCCGGCGCTCGCCCGCCGCCGGCTTTACACCTATCCCACGCCCGACCTCGCCACGCGCGGCCGCATGCCGGACTGCCACTGGACCTCGCTGAATTTTTTCTCCCGCAGCCCGCAGGACTACTACCTCGACACGCGGCTCGCCTCGCGCCGGGTCATCGAAAACTACGCATCCGTTCCGGCACCCTACCGCTTTGGCGACGTGCTCTTTTTCAACAACACCGCGGGCGAAACGATCCACTCGTGCGCCTTCATCGCCGACGACATCGTCTATACGAAGAACGGCGAGAACTCGCTCTCGCCATGGATTCTCATGCGGATGGCTGACGTGCAGGACATCTACCTTTCCAGCCCAGGGAGCAGCATGCAGGGCTATCGCGAAAAGGTGGCGCAGGCGCGGTAGCGGCGGCTGAGGGCGGAGGCGGCGCGAAAGGGCGAGTCGCGCGTTGATGCCGTGCGGGTTTTCCGGTGGAGTGCCGCCCTCAATCCATGTCCCTGGCCGTTCTCAATCCCGGCGGCAAAGACCCCGGGCAGCATTTTTCCGACTTCGCCGGCGCGCCGGACGACGCCGCGCATCCGCCGGTGAACTTCCACGCCTTCGCTGCATGCACCGGCGGCGCGTTCTACCGGAAGGATCAGGCGATCCCAGCCGATGTGAAACACGTGCTGCTTCTCCTGCGCAGCGATCTGAAAGCCGGCCGCCGGGCGATGATCGAGCTGCGCCGCGCGGGGAAGAGTGTCGCCGTTTCGCTGAAGGAGACCGGTGCGTTCCAGGTCGCCGAGCTGCTCGGGAATGCCGGCCGGCTCCAGCTCTTTCAGGAAATCTGCGAGCGCGCGGACGCCGCCATCGCCACCGTGCCCGACCTCGTGCCCATCTACTCCGGCGCGGGCGCGCGGCGCGTCGAGTTTCTCCCCACGCCGTATCCGGTCGAGGATGAGCGCTGGGATTTCTCCGCGCCCGCGGAGGAGCGGCGCGGGATCCTCATCGGGACCAGCAGCTTTTCCACGCCATCGCGCAATCATCTCGCCGCGCTTCTCGCCATCCGCCAGATCGCCGAGCCGATGCAGGAGCCGGTCACGGTTTTCAACTGCGACGGCTGGCGCGGGCGGCGGACGCTCGCGCGGCTGCCTTTCTCGGACGGCATGCTCCGCGTGGTCGAGGGGCGCCTGCCCTACCCGCGCTACCTGCGGCAGATGGCAAAGCACCGCCTCGTCTGGCAGCTCGATGCCAGCGGCGTGCCCGGCCAGGTCGCCGGCGACGCGCTGCTCTGCCGCATCCCGTGCGTCGGCGGCAATGGCACGACCGAGCGCCTCGTCTTCCCCGATCTGTGCGGGCATGGACGCACGACCGAGCAGCTCTTCGACCTCGCCGCGCGGCTGCTTGAGCATCCGCACGATGCAGAGGAAGCCGCCAGCCGCGCGCTCGCCCTGGCGCGCGAGCGGCTCTCCTTTGCCGCCGTCGCCCCGCGGCTGAAGGCTGTGTTTGAAAGGATCGCGCGGTGATCCGCCACGCCTGGCCCCGGCTGCTCGCCGCCGCGGGGATCGCCGCCGCCGCGCTCCTCGCCCTCGCGGTGCTGGTCCGTCTCACGGTGCGCGACAGCATCTTCGGGCCGTCCCTGATCTTCTACCTCACGCCGTGGCCGGTCATCGTGGCGGGAGCGGCGGCGGGCGCGCTGTTCTGGAGGTGGAGAAAGCGCCCGCTCCTTTCCGCCGCGCTGGCTTTTCTCGCAGTCGCAGCGCTGGCTGCCTGGCTGCAATCGAGCTGGCAGCGCCACCCGCGGCCGGCGAAACGCGGCGCGCTGCGCGTGGTGCACTGGAATGTCTCGCGCCCCGCGCGCAGCCTTCCCGCCATCGCCCGCTGGCTGCGCGCGCAGGATGCCGATGTCATCACCCTCGCGGAAGGCCACAGCCGCCGCCGCTCCACGGCGGCGCGGTGGCACGCGGAGATGCCGGGCTACGAGATCGCGGAGTGCGTCGGCGAAATGACCTGCCTCGTCCGCGGGCGCATCCTTTCCCGCGAAGACCGCGCGCTCGGCGACGGCTCGTGGTGCGCCGAGATCCGTGCCGAGGTGCGCGGCCGTCCGCTGACGATCCTGCAGGCCGACATCTATGCCGGCCCGCTTCGCCCGCGCGCGCCCGCCTTCGCCGCGCTCGCCGCGCTCGCGCAGCCGCATCTTGGCGGAAATCTCCTCGTGCTCGGCGACTTCAATACGCCCCGCGAATCCGCGCTCCTCGCGCCGCTTCGCGCAGGGATGAAGCACGCCTTTGAGTCCGCCGGCAGCGGCCTCGCGGAGACCTGGCCTCTGCCGCTCCCGGTGCTCAGCATCGACCACATCTGGTCCGGCCGCGGCCTGCGCGCGGTGTATTGCGAGCACGGCCGCTCCCTCCGCTCAGACCACAGCGCCATCGTCGCCGACTTCGATTTCACCGTGCGGTGAAATGCGTTTGCCCTCGCGCGCCGCGCCCGGCTATTCCTCCCGCCCATGCAAGTCGTCATCCTCTGCGGCGGTCTCGGCACTCGCCTGCGCGAAGAGACGGAGTACCGGCCAAAGCCCATGGTCAGCGTCGGCAACCGCCCGATCCTCTGGCACATCATGAAGAGCTACGCGGCGCACGGGCATAAGGACTTCATCCTCTGCCTCGGCTACAAAGGCGAAGTCATCCGCGAGTTTTTCCTCAACTACCTGGCCATGACCAGCGACCTCACGCTGCGCCTCGGGCGCGAGCCCTCGGTCGAATACCACTCCGCGCACGACGAGGAGGACTGGTCGGTCACGCTCGTCGAGACCGGCTTGAAAACGATGACCGGCGGACGGCTCGCGCGCGTCCTCCCGCATGTGCGCGATGAAAACTTCCTGCTCACGTACGGCGACGGCGTCACCGACTCGGACATCAATGCGAGCATCGCCTTTCACCAAAGGCACGGCGGACTCGCCACGCTCACGGCGATCCTGCCGGAGAACCGCTTCGGTCATCTCGGGCTCGAAGGCACGCGCGTCCGCAGCTTTCAGGAGAAGCCGCAGAGCAAGGACGAGTTTGTGAACGGCGGCTACTTCGTGCTGAACAAACGCATCGCCGAATACCTCGCGGGCGACGAGTGCGTGCTGGAAAAGGAGCCGCTCACCCGGCTCGCCGCCGAGGGCCAGCTCCACGCGTACGAGCATCGCGGCTTCTGGCAGTGCATGGACAACTACCGCGAATACGAAATGCTCAACCGCCTCTGGGACGCCGGCGAGGCCCCGTGGAAAATCTGGTAACGCCATGACCCATCCATTCTCCGACTTTTATCGCGGGCGCCGCGTCCTGCTCACCGGGCACACGGGGTTCAAAGGCGCGTGGCTGGCGCTGTGGCTGCAACGGCTCGGAGCGGAAGTCCATGGGCTGGCGCTGCCGCCGGAGCCGGGGCCCTGCCTTTACCCGATGATCCGCGAGGACACCTTCACGAGCGAGCGGATGGTCGATCTCCGCGACTTCGAACCGCTGCGCGCCGCCATCGATGCCGTGCGGCCGCAGCTCATCCTGCACCTCGCGGCCCAAGCCATCGTGCAGACGTCCTACCACGACCCGCTGGCCACTTTTTACTCGAACGCCGTCGGCACCGCCCACCTGCTCGAAGCCGTGCATCAGCTCGGCCTCGGCTGCGACGTGCTCGTGGTGACGAGCGACAAATGCTACGAAAACCGCGAGCTGGATTACGGCTACCGCGAGACCGATCCGCTCGGCGGGCACGATGTCTATTCCATGAGCAAAGGGGCGACCGAACTCGTGGTGCATTCGTGGTACAGCTCGTTCTTTCGCGATAATCCGGCCTTGGGGCGCACCGTCACCGCGCGCGCCGGCAATGTCATCGGCGGCGGCGATTTTGCCGCGAACCGCATCGTGCCGGATTGCGCGCGCGCCCTCATCGGGGACAAGCCCGTGCCGGTGCGCAATCCCGCCTCGCTGCGCCCGTGGCAGCATGTGCTGGACTGCCTCAGCGGCTACCTCACGCTGGCCGCGCGGATCGCCGGCGAGCCAAAGGATTCGCCGCTCGTCTCACCGTTTAATTTCGGGCCGGCGCCCGAGGATATTCGCAGCGTGCAGGATGTCGTGGAGGAATTCCTGCGCCACTGGCCTGGCAGTTGGGAACAGAGCGGCGAGGCTTTCGCGGGCAAGGAGGCTGGGCGGCTCCAGCTTTCGATCGCGAAGGCGGAGAAGCTCCTCGGCTGGCGGCCGACGTGGCCATTCGCGGAGTCCGTGAAGCAGACAGCCCGCTGGTACCGCGAGCACGCCGCCGGCGGTGCGCCGGCCGAGCTGCGCGCGTTCACGCTCGGGCAGATCGCGGAGTTTGAGCGCGCCGCGTTTGAGCAGCGCGTGGGCTGGGCGCGCGGCGCATGAGCGCGGTGCAGCCCGAGTGGAAAGGCGGGCGCGTGCTCATCACGGGAGCGGGCGGGTTCATCGGGAGTCATGTCGTGGAAATGGGACGCCGGCGCGGTGTGGAGATGCACGCGTTCGGGCGCACGGCTTTGGGCGGCGGTGTGGCGTTTCATTCGGGTGAAATCGAGGACGCGGTGCGCGTGGCGGAGGTCATCGGGCGGGTCGCGCCGGGCGGGATCATCCACCTCGCCGCGGCGGGTGTGGCGTACGGGCAGAGCGACGTGAGTGCGCTCTGCCGCGTGAACGCGCTCGGGCTGGCGAACGTGCTGGAGGCTGCGGCTCGGCTCGCGTCGCCGGCCGCGGTCGTGTGCGCGGGGTCGGGATTCGAATACGCGCCGCTCGACCGTGAGCGGCGCGAGAGCGATCCGCTGCTGCCAAACTCCGCGTACGGCGCGAGCAAGGCGGCGGCGACGGCCATCGCGTCATTCTACGCCGCGCGGCTTCCGGTCACGGTGCTGCGGCCGTTCAGCATCTACGGCGCGGGCGAACCCGCCGGACGGCTGGCGGCTTACATCATCGAGAAGACGCGCGCGGGCGAGCCGGTGGATCTCACGCCGGGCGGGCAGCTCCGCGACTACGCGGAAGTCGGCGATGTGGCGGAGTCCTTCTGGCGCGCTCTCGCCGCACCGCCCGCGGTCGGCGCACTCCGCGTGCTGAACGTCGCATCCGGTGACGTGATCACGCTTCGCACTTTCATCGAGGCCGTCGCGGACGCGCTGCGCGGCGCGGGCTTCGCGCCGGATCTGCGCTTCGGCGCACGGCCTTACCGCAGCGACGAGATGATGGACTACACCGCCGAAATTTCCCTCCTCCGCGAAACACTCGGCTGGACGCCGGCCACTCCGCTCTCCGCCGGCCTTGCGCGGATGCTCGCATGAAGCTCCTCGACCGCATCCGCCTTTATCCGCGCCAGCACCGCGGCGATGCGCGCGGCTGGCTGCTGAAGTGCATCGACGGCCGCGAGGCCGGGCTGCCGGCGGCGACGGGCGAGTTCTACGTCGTGATGGCGCGGCTTGGGCAGATTCGCGGCGGGCATTTTCATCCGCTCGCGCATGAGTGGTTCACGCTGCTGCAAGGTCGCGCGACGCTGCTGCTCGCCGATCCCGCGACGGGCGAGCGCGCGGAGTTGCCGCTCACGGAGAGCGAGCCGGTGACGGTCCATGTGCCCGCCGGAATCGCGCACGCATTCCGCGCCGAGCAGGGCGAGGGCGAGCCGCCGATGCTGCTCTGTGCATACTCCGACCGGCTCTACGATCCCGCGGACACGGTGCCGTTTTCCTTTGCGTGATGCCGCCGCTCGCCTCGATCTGCATCCCGACTTTCCAGCGCGCGGCGCAGCTCGCATCAACGCTCGCGCGCGTGGCGGAGGTGATCGCGAAAGCCGGCTGGCAGGGGCGCGTGGAAGTCTGCCTCAGCGACAACGCGTCGGGCGATGACACGCCAGGGGTGATCGCGGCATTTCAGCCCGCGGGTGTGACGGTGAAGAGATTCCGGCAGGCTGAAAACACCGGCTTCGCGCGCAATCTCCGGACGGTCGCGCAGATGGCGGAGGGCGAATACCTGCTTTTCCAAGGAGATGACGACGCGCTCGCAGCCGATGTGTGCGCGACGCTCGACCGTGCGCTCGCGGAGCGGCCGGCGGTCGCACTTTTCCCCACGCTGCCCGATCAGCCGATGGACGGCGACTGGGCGGCGCGAAAGGCGGAGCGCTGGCTGGCGGACGGGCGCGAGATCGCGCGAGTGCTCGGCATTTTCCATCTCACGTTCCTGGGCAACTTCGTCGTCCGCCGCGCGGACTATCTCGCGCACGACAGCGAAGGTTTCTGCGCGTCGCTTTATCCCCATGTCGCGGCGCTGCTGCGCATCCTCGCGCGGGAGCGTGCGCGGTGGGTGCCGGAGCCGCTTTTCGAGTTTGAGGAGCAGTTCAAGAGCTGGAACCAGCCGCTGCTCACCGCCGTGGATCTCGCGCGTGTGTACGCCGATGAACTGCTGGCGCCCGCGGCCGACAGCGCCTTTGCCGGCGCGCTCTACGACCGCACCGTGCGCAGCATCCCGCGCGCGTTTTTGAACCGGAAGCTGGGGCGCCCCGATCAGCCGGGAAACAAGTATCAGAGCCTCGTGGTGGGAAACCTCCTCGCCACGTATCGCTGCTCGCGGAAGCACCAGTTCATCGCCTTTGCCTACTGGCTCGCAGGCACCGCGCTCCCCACCGCCGCGCTCCGCGCGCTCCTCGGCGAGAAGCCGCGGAAGGTGGAGTTCTCTCGGTCATCTTGAGCGGAGCGCACGGAGCCAAGCGCTCCAGCGCGCCCGGGCTCGCGCTCCTGCGCGTGTCCCATCAGCAAAAGCTCTCGCGCAGGAGCGCTCGGGCGGCGCGCAGGAGCGCTGGGCTCCGGGGCGGAGAGCCGGAAACTTGTTTCGGCAGATGCCGCAGCCGCGCGTCAGGCGCCCAGCAGCCGCTCCGGGGCGATGCCGTGGAGCTCGTAGAGCCGGAGGATGGTTTCCTCGATAAGGTTGTTCGGGCAGCTCGCGCCGGCGGTGATGCCGATGGTCAGCGGGCGCTCGTGGAGCCAGCCGTCGGTGGTCACTTCGCGGTGGGCGTGCTGGTCGAAATGGGTGATGCGCTCGCGCGATTCGAGGCGCGCGGCGTTGCGGATGAAGTAGGTGGGCAGCCTGCCTTCGCCCATCTCGGCGAGGTGCGCGGTGTTTGAGCTGTTGTAGCCGCCGACGACGATGAGCAGGTCCATGGGCGCGGCGAGCATGTCGCGCAGGGCGTCCTGCCGCTCCTGCGTGGCGCCGCAGATGGTGTCGAAAAAGCGGAAGCTCTCCCGCGCTTTCTCCGCGCCGTCGCGCTCCTTGATGGCGGTCTCGACGCGGCGCTGCACCTCCTCGGTTTCCCCCCGCATCATCGTGGTCTGATTCGCCACGCCGACGCGGCGGAGGTGGAGGTCGGGATCGAAGCCCTCGCTATGGGCGCCGCGGAATTTTTCGAGGAAGGCGGCCTTGTCACCGCCGCGGCGGATGTAGTCGCAGACGTAGTCGGTGTCCGCGAGCGTGAGGACGATAAGGTAGTGGCCCTTCCCCGCGACAACCGCGCGCGAGGCCGTGGCCTTGGTTTCCTCGTGGGAGGCCTTGCCATGGATGACCGAGGTCACGTCATCGCTCGCGTTCTGGCGCACGCGTTTCCACACGCTCATCACGTCGCCGCAGGTGGTATCCACGATCTGGCAGCCGAGTTCCTTGATGCGGGCGAGGGTTTTCACGTCGGTGCCAAAGGCGGGGACGATGACGACATCCTCCGCGGTGAGATCCTCGACGTCGGCCTGCTGGTGGGGCGGGATGAGGTTCTTGATGCCGAGCGCGGCGATCTGCTCGTTGACCTCGGGGTTGTGGATGATCTCGCCGAGGATGAAGAGGCGGCGGTCGGTGAAAACCTTTGCCGCAGCGTACGCGAGATCGATGGCGCGCTCGACGCCGTAGCAAAAGCCGAACTGCTTCGCGAGCCGGACGGTCAGTCCGTCGCAGGTCAGCGTGCCGCCGGCGGCGCGGAGCTTTTCCACGACCTCGCTGCGGTAGTGCGACTCGACCTGCGCCTGGACCGCGGCCATGACATCGGGCGTGCGAAGGTTGACGCGTTTGGCGGTGGCGGCGGGTGTGGTCATAAGCGTGGGACTCATAAACGAAACGGTCGCCGAACGCCACGACGGCGATTCGGCGACCGGTGAAGCTTTCGCGCGAAGCGCTGGCCTACTGCCCGATGAGCAGGGGGCCGGCGGGATCTTTGAACCACGCGGCGGACATCATGTAGGACCGGGGCGGATCGGGATCGCGGCTCTGGTCGAGCTTCTGCACCTGGCGGGAGTAAAGGGCGTCCTCCGGCTGGCTGCCCGCGATATGGACGGGCGTGCCGATTTTCACGAGGGCGAAGAGCCGGGCGGCGGCCTCCTTGTGGAGCCGGATGCAGCCGTGTGTGCGCGGGCGCGGGTGGACGAAGCCTTCGTGGAAGCCGTAGGCGGTCTTGAACTCGCACCAGTAGGCCATCGGGTAGCCGGCGTCGGGCTGGCTCACGCGGCGCTTTTCCTTGATCTTGTTGTTGATCGTGAAGCGGCCCGCCGGGGTCGGGTCTTGCGCCGTCCCGACGCAGCCCTGCACGGCCATGAGGAGGCGGTCGCCTTCCATCACGTAGATGTTCTGGGTGGAGGTGGAAACCTTTACCTTCACGTTGTTGGGATTGTGAGGCTTGTAGGCGGTGACGCGGTACGCACCGCCGGATGGGGCGGTGACACAGCCGCCGAGCAGGGCGAAGCCGGTGGAGACGGCTAGAAGTGTGAGGAGTCGTTTCATGGAAGGCGCGTATGCAAAGCGCGGAGGCTGGCTTTGTCAATCGCACGGCCCGGCGGCGCGGGAGGGCGGCTCCG
>JANOBH010000364.1:0-7436 GCA_031411535.1 Chthoniobacter sp.
ACTTGCGGGATGTGACTACGCGTGACTACATTGGCGGCATGAAAGCATCTGAATCAACGATCCTGCGCGGAACGGATGAGGAAACACCGTCATCCGTCGTTCGCGAACTCATGGAATTGCCGGGTGTGGGACACACCATCAGCGTGCGCGCTGCGAAGGCGCATCTGTCCGGCTTGCTGGATGAAGTCGCCGCCGGGCGCGAGGTGGTCATCACGAGCGATGGAGTGCCGAAGGCGCGCCTCGTGCCGATGGCGCTGCGTGCCCGGAAAGTATTCACGGGAACGCGCGAGCACCTTAAGACGATGCCGAAGTGGAAAGAGGGAAATCTGACAGCCGACGAAATCATCCGCGAAGACCGGGACGCGCGAGGTTAACGATGTTTTTGGATACCTCGATCATCGTCAAATTACTGGTGACGGAGGCTGACAGCGCCTTCTTCCAAGACGCGCTGGCCGGACAGCCGTTATCCGCTTCGGAACTCTCGCTGACGGAAACGTGGTCCACCTTGCTCGCGAAGGAGAGAAAGGGCGTGATCTCGGCAAAGCAGCGGGCTGGCGCCTGGCGTGTGTTTCGGGAGCGGGTGGAGTCGGAGGAAATCCTGCTCCACCCGCTGACCTCCGCCGTGCTCCGCCGCGCCAATCATGTGCTCGAACGCTGTCATCCCGATGTGCCCCTGCGCACGCTCGACGCCATCCACACCGCGGCCTGCGATCTCAGCCAGGACTTTCCGCTTTGCACCACCGACCGCCGGATGCGCGATGCCGCCGGCGTGCTCGGCATTCCTGTTTTCCCCGCCACCGAACCCACCTAAAACCCCGCCCTTTTCCCAACCTGCCCGATGTATAACCAAAACGAAAAAGTCGAAAAAGTGAACGTGGCCGAGGAGATGTCGAAGTCCTTCCTCGACTACTCCATGTCGGTCATTGTCTCCCGCGCCTTGCCGGACGCCCGCGACGGGCTGAAGCCTTCGCAGCGGCGCATCCTGTATGCGATGAACGGACTCGGCGTGCAGCCGAACCGGAAGCACCTCAAGTGCGCGCGCATCGTCGGCGAGACGATGGGTAAATATCATCCGCACGGCGATCAGGCGATCTACCCCACGCTCGTCCACATGGCGCAGCCGTGGGCGATGCGCGAGATGCTCATCGATGGCCAGGGTAACTTCGGCAGCGTGGAGGGCGACCCGCCGGCGTCCATGCGTTACACCGAGGCGCGCCTGCAGCACCTGGGTGCCGTGCTGATGGAGGATATGGACAAGGGGACGGTGGATTTCGTTCCGAACTACGACGAAAGCGAGACCGAGCCGACCGTCTTCCCAGCGGCGTTCCCGAACCTGCTGGTCAATGGCGGCACCGGCATCGCGGTCGGCATGGCGACGAATATGCCGCCGCATAATTTGAGCGAGTGCATCAACGGCATCTGCGCGCAGATCGAGGATCCGGACATCACCATCGACGGGCTGATGGCGCATGTGAAAGGGCCGGACTTCCCGACGGGCTGCATTCTCCAGGGCACGGCGGGCATCAAGCAATACTTCGAGACCGGACGCGGGCAGGTGCGCGTGCGGGGGCGCGTGGGTGTGGCGGAGGTGAAGGGCGGACGCGAGCAGATCATCATCACGGAGATTCCGTATAACGTGAATCGCGCGGACCTCGTAAAACGCATCGCGGACCTCACGAACGAGAAGGTGCTGACCGGCATCAGCGACGTGCGTGATGAGAGTGCGGAGGATACGCGGGTGGTGATCGACCTAAAGCGCGATGGCAACCCGAAGGTCATCATCAACAACCTCTACAAGCACACTTCGCTCGAAACATCCTTCAGCGTGAACGCGCTCGCCATCGACCACGGCAAACCGCGCCTGCTCTCGCTGAAGGATGCCATCGCCTGCTACATTGAGCACCGCCGCGAGGTCGTGCTGCGCCGCACGCGCTTCCTGCTCAATGCGGCGGAGATCGAAGCTGAGAAGCTCGAAGGCTTCCTCATCGCCCTCGCGAATCTCGACGACTTCATCCGCATCATCCGCGACTCCCGTGACCGCGACGACGCGAAGCAAAAGCTCCTCGCGCTCTCGTGGACCCGGGCCGCGGTCGAGCAGCTCGGCATCCTCATCCGCGACGAGGCGCGGCTCTCAAATGGGCAGTACAAGTTCACCGAGAAGCAGGTCGGCCACATCCTCGACCTGCGCCTTTACCAGCTCACCGGCCTCGAGCGCGACAGCATCCAGAACGAATACGACGCGCTGATCGAAACGATCAAGGACCTGATGGACATCATCGCGAAAGAGCATCGCGTGCTGAAAATCATCACCTCCGAGCTGCGCGAGTTGCAGAAAAAATACGGCAACGAGCGCCGCACCCAGATCGTCCCGGCCGAAGGCGAAATCAGCATCGAGGATCTCATCGCCGACGAAGGCTGCATCATCACGATCACGCACAACGGCTTCATCAAGCGCACCGCCGTCTCCGCCTACCGCGCCCAGCGCCGCGGCGGAAAGGGCGTCATCGGCATGACGGCGCGCGAGGCGGAGAACGAAGAGGACAACGACTTCGTCGAGCATCTCTTTACCGCGACCACGCACGACTACCTCGTCTTCTTCACCCAGGACGGGCGCTGCTACGTCGAGCGCGTGTTTGAAATCCCCGAAGGCTCCCGCGCCTCCAAAGGCCGCTCAATCGCGAACATCCTCGAACTCCGCAGCGAGGAGAAGATCGCCGCGACCATCCGCATCCAGGGCCAGAAAAAGGAGGAGGACACCTGGACCGACAAGCTGCACATCGTCTTCGCCACGCGCAGCGGCATCGTGAAAAAGTCGAACCTCAGCGACTTCAAAAACATCCGCAAAGGCGGCCTCATCGCGATCAAGATTGAGGACGGTGACCGGCTGATCGACTGCAAGCTGACCGTCGGCCACCAGGAGATCGTCCTCATCACCCACGAGGGCATGAGCATCCGTTTCAGCGAGGAAGAGATGCGCGACCAGGGCCGCGACACCGTCGGCGTCTGGGGCATCCGCCCGGACAAGGGCGACTACGTGGTCGGCACGGCGCTGGTCGATGCGAATGCGAAGCTGCTCGTCGCCGGTGAGAACGGCCTCGGCAAACGGACGCCGTTCGATGACGAGAAAGGTCCGGTCTATCGCCTCCAATCCCGGGGCGGCAAAGGCGTCATCACCATGAAGACCAACGAGAAGACCGGCGGCGTCGCTGGTGCGCTCACAGTGCGCGACACGGACGAACTCATGCTCATCACGAACAAGGGCAAGATGGTCCGCACCAAAGTCGCCGGCATCCGCGAAACCGGACGCAACGCCCAGGGCGTCATCCTGATCAACATGCGCGAAGGCGAAAGCCTCTCCGGCATCGCCCCCGTCGTCAGCAATGACGACGAGGAAGCAGTCGAAGGCGACGCCTGATCGCCCCCGGCACGTGAGATGTTCGGGCGGCTCCGCGCGAGCGTCTGCCGCCGGCTACAATTCGCCGAGATTCCGCCCCAGCAGCCGGTCGAGCTGCAGCGGCGCGAGGATCGTGTTCTTTCTTCCGGTGACTCGAATCAGCCCTTTCTCACGAAAGGCGGCGAACGTGCGCGAGAGTGTCTCGCTCACGGTTCCGATCACCACCGAGACTCACCGCAAAGGTGCCCGCGCAGGCGCGCGACGCGAACATCACGCCACAGGTCGCGCACAGGAAGCGCATCACCGAAACGATGTGCAGCCTCTTCGCCCGCCTGCCGCGCGGGAGGCAGGCGCTGCGGAATCCACCGGCCGCGTGCCGGCTTATATCTGGCTGTCAGGCTGCACCGGCTCTTTTCCTCCCATCGCTCCCTGAAGGGTCGTGCGCAGCGAGCCAATCGTGAAAGGCTTTTGCAGGAAGCTGGCGAGCCCTTTGCCATTGAAGCGCACCAGCGCCTCATGGGCGTTGAAGCCGCTCATCAGCACCACGCGCACGTCCGACCGCAGCCGGCGCAGCTCGGTGAAAGTCTGTTCGCCGTCCATGTGCGGCATGGTCAGGTCGAGCAGCACTAGTGCGAACTGCGCGGGATTGGCGCGGAAGATTTCCACGGCTTCGCGGCCGTCGGCGGCCAGCAGCGGATCGAGCCCTATCAACCGCATCATCCGCGCGACCGTGCTCCGCATGGTCTCCTCGTCATCCACGACGAGCACGGTGCCTTGACCCCGCCATACGGGGATGGCTGCCGGAAGCGCCGTGGCAGTTTCGCCGGTCCCCGCCGACGCCGGAAAGAGCACCTTGAAATTAGTGCCGCGGCCCACCTCGGAATAGACCTTCATCGCGCCCTTGTGCCCGCGCACGATGCCGAGGACGGCGGCGAGCCCGAGGCCGCGACCGGTGAATTTCGTGGTGAAAAATGGGTCGAAAATCTTTGCCTTCGTCTCGGCACTCATCCCGCAGCCGCTGTCGGAGACTTCGAGGAAAACGTAGTCGCCCACCGGCAAATCGGGACCCATGAGCGTGCCGTGAAGGTAGTCGCTATCGACGCGGGTCAGGCCGGTGGAAATGCTGATCACCCCGCTGGTGTCGCCGATCGCTTCGGAGGCATTGATGACGAGGTTCATGATCACCTGCCGAAGCTGCGTGGCGTCCGCCTCGACCGGCGGGAGTCCTTTCTCCAGGCGATATCGGAGCACGGCTTTTTTGCTGATCGAGATTTGCAGCATCTGCGCGGTCTGCTCCACGAGTTCGCCGAGGTCGAGCGTCTGCACCACGAAGCGGCCGCGTCCCGAGTAGGCGAGCATCTGCTTGCAGAGATCCGCGGCGCGCAGCGAGGCCTCGTTGATATGCTCCAGGCAATCCTGCACGGACGAGCCGGGCGGCAGCTCCATTTGCGCGATGCTGGCGTTGCCGAGGATCGCGGTGAGCAGGTTGTTGAAATCGTGCGCGATGCCGCCGGCGAGCACGCCGAGACTTTCCAACTTTTGCGTCTCCTGCACCTTGCGGTCGAGTTTGTCGCGCTCGACGGTGGCGCGGAGGCGTTCGGTCACGTCGTGGGCCAGCACCAACTCGGCGCGGCGCCCGTCGAATTCGAGTACGTGCGAGCAGATTTCGACATCGATTAGTGAGCCGTCGCGCTTCAGGTGGCGCCAGACTCCGGCTTCGTCCAGGCCCTCGTCCACCGAAGCAACGTTGGCGAGCAGCGCGGAAACGTCCTCCGGCGGGCGGATGTCCTTGATGGCCATGTTGAGAAATTCCTCACGCGTGTAGCCGTAGTGGGCGATGGCCGCTGCATTGACCGCGAGGAAGCGCAGGGACTCGATCTCGTAAACCCACATGGGGTGCGGGTTAGCCTCAAAAAGCAGACGATATCGGGCTTCGCTCTCTCGCAGCGCCTCATCGGCCCGCTTGAGTTCGGTGACGTCTTTCACGGTCGCGCAGTAGCTGATCGTTTCGCCGGCCTGATTTTTCACGGCGGAGGGGCTGACGATCACGGGAAAACGCTCTCCGTTCCGACGCATGAAGGTCAGCTCGAAACTGGAAATGTTGCCTGTCATCGTCGCAGTGAGGGCAGCCTGAATCCGCTCATGTTCCTCCGGCGGCCAGTAGGGATAGGGAGCCCGGGTGCCGATGATTTCCTCACGCGAAAAGCCGGTCATGGTGCAAAAGGCCGGGTTCACATCCGACTGCACGCCCTTCGCGTCGAGCACGGAGAACCCATCCTGCATGGAGCCGATCAAACTTCGGGTGAATTCAGCGGCGGCGCTCAGCGCTTCCTCGGCCCGCTTGCGCTCGGTGATGTCCACCATGATGCCGCGGAGGAGCCGCGGAACGCCTTCCTCGATCAACAAGGTGACGATGTCCCGCAGCCAGAGCACCCGGCCATCAGCCGCGAGCATGCGGTATTCGAAGTCGTGATTGCGCCCCTGCCGGGTGGAGGTCACGCAATACTCGGTGGTGGCCGCCCGGTCGTCGGGATGGATGTGTGCCGCCCAGAAATCCGGCTCCAGCCATTGCTCAACCGGGTAACCCAAGAGCCGCTCGGCCTGTTCACTGACAAAATTAAACTCAAACGTCTGCGCGTCGGCTTCCCACACAATGCCCTCGATGGAGCTGACGAGTTGTTCAAATCGCTGCCGGGATTTTTCCAGGGCCGCCTCGGCCCGCTTGCGCTCGCTGATGTCGGTGATGCTGCCGCGCACCACAGTGCGACCACCGACCTCCATCCGCAGCAGACTCACTTCGCACGGGATGTCGCGACCTTCCGCGTCGCGGTGCACCCACTCGAATACGGGCGCCTCGCCCGCCATCGCGCGGACGACGAACTCGCTCCCCTTCTCGCTGGAAGGCCGGCCGTCCGGCTGCACGGGCGGGCTCATCTTCGTCGGCCCGACCCGGCAAAGCTCGGCGGCGGACATTTTGAAAAGCCGTTCCGCCGCCGGATTGACCTGCCCGACCCAGTTGGCGTTGGAGTCCACGAGCATCACGGCTTCGGGCGCATGCTCGATCAGCTTGCGGAAGCGGTCCTCGCTTTCCCGCAGCGCCTCCTCGGCTTTTTTGCTCTCCGTGATGTCGGAGACCAGCACGAAGAAGCCGGCGACCGAGCCGTCTTCGCCGCGCCGCGGCACATACTGCACATCGAACCAGTGGGACGCTCCATCGGGATTGGTCGGGTGGGACTGGTAGCGGACCGTCTCCCCGGCCAGCACCGCCCGGATGTGCGGCTGCATCTCGGCGTAGGCCTCCGCCGACTGCACGTCGCAGATCCGCTGACCGATGAGCCGATCGGCGGGCAGGCCGAAGTACTCCTCGTAGCACTTGTTCACCAACCGGTAGCGCTCCTCCGCATCGACAAATGAAATGTAGGCCGGGACCGTGTTGATCAAGAGCTGCAGCTTGGAAAGGCTGCGCTCCAAATCCGCGGACGCCCCCCCGCGCTCCGTGACATCGCGCGCTTGATCGAAGGCCGGATGAAAGCGCATCCGCTGCAACGCCCACGCGGCGAGCAGAGACCCCAAAGTATTTTCCACCGCAATCCCCAGCGCCACCGGCCACGACGAACCGACGGCCAGATTCACCGCTACCGCCCCGAGCGCGATGCCCGGCCAGCAGCCAAATCCCCACCGCAGCAAAGCCGCCACCGCGATCCCCGTGGGCAGCCAGATGAGCGTGATCTGGGAGCCAAAGGCCGGCAACATCAACCCCAGCCAACCGGTGACAAAATACAGCAGCGCCAGCACGAAAATTTGCGCCGTGATTTGCTGAAAGCGATGGGTCATGGGAAGAGACCTCGGGATTCAAAAAAACAATGCCGTGAGCCGTTCAAACTCATCGCAGTGGAAGTGCGGGGTTGGCATTGCCGTCACTACAATTCCGATTTGCTTTGGCCATCAACTCAAATCGGACCCACGCTTTTCCTGCCGCGAAATCTTCGGGTGCCGACTTTTTCACGCAGTCACTAAGAGGGCGGTCTTGCATCGGGTTGTT
>JANOBH010000365.1:0-9555 GCA_031411535.1 Chthoniobacter sp.
GCGAGGCCGGTCATGTAGGCGATCTGGAAAAGCGGCCAGAACCACGAGTTTGTCTCGCGGCGGACGATGGCGACGGTGCTGATGCACTGCATGGCGAGAACGTAGAAGACCATGAGCCCGATGCAAACGAGCGGCGTGAAGACGGGCCGCCCGTCGGCGCGCTTCTCGGCGAGCATGGTGTCGCGCAGCGGGGCGATGTCCTCCTCGTCATCGCTTTCCACGCTATAGACGATGGACATGGTGCCGACGAAAACCTCGCGCGCTGCGAACGAGCCGATGAGGCCGATGCCGATCTTCCAGTCGTAGCCGAGCGGCGCAATGGCGGGCTCGATGGCGTGGCCCATCCGCCCCGCGATGCTGTGGGCGAGCGCCTCCGCCTTTGTCGCATCGGGGCTGGCGGGCTTCGGGAAAGTGGCGAGCGCCCAGAGCAGGATCGACAGCGAGAGGATGACGGTGCCGGCGCGGCGGAGGAATAGGCCCGCGCGCTCCCACATGCGGAGCGCGATGGTTTGCAGCGACGGCATGCGGTAGGGCGGCATCTCCAGCAGGAGCATCGGCGTCACGCCCTTGAAGATTTTCGTTTTGAAAAACCACGCCATGACGAAGGCGGCGACGATGCCGAGCAGATACATGCTGAGCATGATGCCCGCCTTTTTCAAACCGGACGCCGCAGGGATGAGCACGGCGATCATCAGCGCGTACACCGGGATGCGCGCGGAGCAGGACATGAGCGGCGCGACGAGGATGGTGACGAGGCGGTCCTTCCGGTCCTCGATGGTGCGCGTGGCCATGATGCCGGGGATGGCGCACGCGAAGGAGCTGAGCATCGGTATGAAGGACTTTCCGTGCAGGCCGACCTTTGACATCAGCCGGTCCATGATGAAGGCGGCGCGCGCCATGTAGCCGGTGTCCTCGAGGATCCCGAGGAAGAAGTAGAGGATGAGAATCTGCGGCAGGAAGATGACCACGCCGCCGACGCCTGCGATCACGCCATCGGTCAGCAGGCCGCGCAGATCGGTGTCCGGGAGTTTGCCCGTGACCCACTCGCTGAGGGCGGCAGTGCCGGTGCTGATCCAGTCCATCGGCACCTGCGCGATGGTGAAGATGCAGAAAAACATGATCGTCATCATCGCGACGAAGGCGACCCAGCCCCAGACACGGTGCGTGAGCCAGCCGTCGAGGCGGTCGGAAACCGAGACCCCGTCGTGCGCGGCGCCCTTGTGCAGCGCGGCGGCGCAGACCTGGCCGATCCAGGCGTAGCGGGCATCCACGGGTGCGCTGAGCGGATCGATGCCGCTGGCGGTGAGCCGCTGCTGCGCTGCGCGCGTGGCGGCGATGACCGAGCGGTCGTGGTGAGCGAGAGCGTCGAGCGCCTCGTCGTGAAGCGTGAGCAGCAGCAGCGCTTCCCCGCGGGCGACCTCGGTCGCGACTGGGAGCTGCTTCGCCAGCGCCATCGTCTCGCGTTCCAGCACGATGGGCATCTGCGCGCAAACCGGCGGTGGCGGCAGCGGCGAGCGCGAGACGGCCTGCCGCAGCTCGATGAACCCCACGCCCTTTGTCCCGACGGTCGGAATGACGGGGACGCCGAGCTTTTCGCGCAGCGCCATGAGGTCGATGACGGTGCCGTTTTTCTCCGCGACATCCACCATGTTCAGCGCGACGACGACGGGGATGTTCAGCTCGAGCATCTGCGCCACGAGGTAAAGGTTGCGCTCGAGATTCGAGGCATCGACCACGCAGATGATGACGTCCGGCCGGTGGGTGCCGGGCAGGCGGCCGAGGAGCACGTCGCGCGCGACGGCCTCGTCCGGCGAGCGCACCTGGAGGCTGTAGCTGCCCGGCAGATCGAGCAGCTCCATCGGCTCGCCGTGGCTGCCGAAAAAGCGCCCCGTCTTCTTTTCCACGGTCACACAGGGGTAGTTGCCGACCTTCTGCCGCAGGCCGGTCAGCGCGTTGAAAATCGTGCTCTTCCCGCAGTTCGGATTGCCGGCGATGGCGACGTAGCGGGTGACTTCACGGGCCGGCGCAGCGGCCGGCGCTGAGGCGTGCTCGGCCATCGCTTTAGAGCCGCTCGATGCGCACGCCGGACGCTTCCTTTTTCCGCAGGGAGAGATGGTAGCCGCGCACCTTGATGTCGATGGGATCGCCCATCGGCGCGAAGCGCACGACCTCGAATTCCACTCCGACCGTGAGCCCCATTTCCAGGAGCCGCTGGCGGTATTCCGGCGGCAAGTCGAAGCTCTGCACGCGCGCCTTTTCACCGATCTTCAGCGCGCTCAATACCTCGCCCGCCGGCTCCGTCATGCCGCGATCCTCTCCACCCGCACATGCTCGCCGAGGTCGCGCCCGATCGCCACGCGCATGCCGAAAAGCGAGCAGATGATCGCCGCGCCGTCCGAGATTTTGCGCACCTCCGCGCGGTCGTAGAAGCCCAGCTCGCGCAGCCGCACGCACTCGTGGCAGTCCGGGCAGATCGAGATGACGCGCAGGCGTTCACCGCATTTCGCGCGGGCGAGAGTGAGCTCGGGATTCGGAGACTTCGCGGTCATTTTTCGGAGGCGGTGGAAGGTAACAGCTTGTGAGATTCTGTCGCAACAAACTTCTAGGGCTGTCACGGAGCCGCTTCGCGGGGCTCACAGTTTTTGCCGCGCTGTGGTAGAGCACACGGCATGCGCCGCCTTTCCTGCTGCCTCACCGTGATCCTGCTGACGCTGGGGAGGGCGTGGGCAGGTGTGGCGGAGACATCCTACTGGGTGTGGCACCGCGCGGCTCCGCTGCGCGCGGAGGAGAGCGCGGAACTGCTGCGGCAGGAGGTTCGGTCGCTGTTTTGGAGCGTCGGCGAAATGGAGAACCGCGGCGGCGAATGGCGGTGGAAAGCTCCGCCGCTCGCGCTGGATGGGGCCGCGACGGGATTCCATGTCGTGCCCGTGGTCCGGCTGACGAGCGAGGGAAAGACGCCATTCGCCGCGGCGGCGATGCCGGCTCTGGTGGAGAAGCTGAAAACCGTCGCGGCGGGCGGGGGCGAGGTGCAGCTCGACTACGATTGCCCGGACCGACTGCTTGGCGATTACGCCGCGGCGCTCGGCGAAATCCGCCGCACCATTCCGGGCGTCTCGATCACCGCGCTCGCGCACTGGCCGCGGCTGCGGGATTTCGCCGCGCTCACGCGGAGTGTGACCGGGATCGCGCCGATGTTTTACGACATGCAGGCCGATCCCACGGGCGTCGGGCCGGACGCCCCGCCGCCGATTCTCGATCCCGGGCGGGTCGCCGCGGCACTGGCGGATTGGCGGACGTGCCCGGTTCCGTGGAGGGCGGGTCTGCCCACATTCGCGCGGCTTACGGTCTTCGACCGCACGGGACTTTCACGCGGGCAGATTCCGAATTGGGCGTGGGAGGATCTCTGCTTTCACAAATCGCTCCGCACCCTCGGGCCGACGCGGCTCGGCGTGACGCTGCTCCGCGCGGACGCCGATACGCGCGTGGCCGCGACGCCGGTGGCGAAGGGCGAGATCGTCGCCTCGCGTTTCACCGACCGCGCCGCGCTCGCGCAAAGCCTGCAGCGGGCGCGGGAAGCCGGTGCCGCCGGCATCGTGCTTTTCCGACTCGCGGATGGGAGCGACCCGGCCGGATGGTCCCTTGGCGATCTTGGGCAGCTCGCGGCTCCTGCGCGACCGCGGCTGATTCTGCGCCAGTCGGCGGGCGAACAACTGGAGCTTGTGAACGATTCGCCATTCGATCTCGCACCGCGCCTCGCGGGCGAAAAAGACGACCGCGACCGCGGCTACGCGCTCGAACTCGACGCACCCGCGCCCGTTTTCCGCGAAGCGTTCCGAGGGGATTTCTGGCGCGTCACCAGTCACGCGGATCCCGATGCGGAAAGGCCGCGCGCCGTCGCCGTGCCGCTCGCTACGAGGCTCACGCTTTGGTTCGGCGACCTGCGCGCGGGCGCATCGCGGCGAACCGGCTTGCTGCAACTCGCGCCGCTCGGCACGCTCGCCGGCGTCCGCTACCGCATCCTCAACTGCGAAGGAGCCGCCGCATGGAAACCGATCACCCCCGCCGATCCTCCAGCATCCCGCCCGTGAAAGGTGCCGCGCTTTTCGCCATCGGCCTCGCTCTGGCACAACCAGGTGCACGGGCGACGGGGGACTTTTACGAGGAGCCGCTGCAGACGCTCGCCGACTATCTGCGGCTCGACCAGTTGCCCGCCAAATCCATGGGGCAGGTGCTCGCAGAAACCGGCAAGCCCGAGGAGCCGGTGGCGAAAATCGACTTCCAGGCCGGTCTGCTCGCGCTGCCGAAATTGCCCGGCGCCGAAGCGCTCGCGTCGCTCGACAAGATGATCGCCGCCGCTCGTGCCGCCGCGCTCAATCCTCTGCTGAATCTGCTCAACGACGTGCGCGATCTTTTCGCCGGCCCGGCGACGGCCGCGGAGAGCGGGGCGTATCTCGAATGGCGTCTGGAACAGGCGGACCGGTTCGGAGTCACCTTTGGCAAACCGGAGGCGGAGCCGGACCGCGGGAGGCCCGGTCCGAATCCGGCGTTCAACGCGGAGATCGAGCGGCAGCTCGCGAAAGCTCCGCCCGCGCTGAAGCCGCACTGGCTCCATCTCCGCGCGGCGGCGGACTGGAACAGCGGCATGGTGGCGGAGAGCCAGGCCCGCTTTTTGAAAGTGGCCGCGGATTTTCCGAAGCATCCGCGCGCCGAGACCGCGATGCTCATGGCGCTGCGCTGCGCGATATCGAAAACGCGCAAGCCGGACTACACGCAGACAGACCGCCAGCTCCACGAAAGCGAGCGCGTGAAGGCCAAAAAACTCTTCGACGAGTACTTCGCGAAATATCCGCACGGGCGGTTCCACGGCGATGCGCTGGGCTGGCAGGGCGCGTTTGCGTGGGATGGCGGCGACTACGCCACGGCGCTCCGCTGCTACGCGCAGCAGCTCGATCTGCCGGACCACCCGGAGCTTTTCGAGTCCGCGGCGGACATGGTCGAGAAGACGCTCTCGCGGCTCGCCGCCGAACCGCGCGACGCGGCGCTGGCCGAGGTGGCGAGACATCCCGCCGCTGCCCAGGCGCTCACCTATCTCGTGCTGAACACGAGCGAGTCGGACAATTACAACGGCAAGTATGAATCCGTGGACGAGGTGCGCGGCTGGCGGAAAAAGGTGCTGCCGCGGCTGGCGGTGGCGATTTTCGCGGAGCAGAAACTCTACGCGGATGCTGCGTGGAAGCCGCGCTACCTCGCGATGCTTGCCTCCGCGGCGAGCGGTGAGGGCCAGCACGAGCAGGCGCTGAAGCTGATCGATTCCGCCGGCGCGGCGGTCGGGAAAAGCGATGATCTCCTTTTCGCGCGCGGCGTGGCGCTGCATCGCGCGAAACGTCCGGGCGAAGCGGCGGCTGCGCTGCAGATGCTGGTCGGGAAGTTCCCGACAAGTCCGCTGGCGCGCGGCGCGCGGCTGAGGCTGGGGCTGGCGCTGACGGATGACCATCGCGCGGGCGAGGCGGTCCTCGCGCTGGACAAGCTCGTGCCGAAACCGCCCGCCGACGATGCGCTGCCGAAAGACGGCGACCCCGCGAGCGAAGCCGATCTGGAGCACGAAAGGCTCCTCAACGAAACACGCCCGTATTCCGGCGAATACCCGGTCTTTTTCGGCATCGACAGCAATCAGGTCCGCGCGCTGATCGACACGCTGCTGAATTTCGCGCCGATCGCCGAACTGGCCGCGCCCACGCGGGACGCGAAGCTCGATCCCGTGGCGCGGCTGCGCTTCACCGAGGCCATCGCGCAGCGGCTGCTGGCAAAGGAGCAGTTCGACGAGGCGAGGAAATACATGACGCCCGCGCAGTGGGAGCTTTCCGCCGGGCCGCTCGCGCGGCTGACGAAAGCGGAGCAGGAGGCAAAGGAACCCGCCGCCCGCGCCGCGGCGTGCCGCAAGCTCGGCGACGCGTGGGCCGCTGCGCGGGGCGAGCTGCTCACCTATCCGCTCGATACCGACGGGATGCGCCGCGAGGTGTTCATCGACTTCGCTGCGGACGCCAATGTGCGCCGGGCAGCGAGCGCGCCATTTGTCGGCGCGACGGGGAATGTATCCGCCGATCTGGAAAGCCGCGACGAGCTGCGGCACGCGTTCAACTGGTGGCTCGAAGCGTCCGACGCCCAGCCGGGCACAGCGCAGACCGCGCAGGCGCTCTGGCTGGCGCTGCGCGCGATGCCGCAGATCGCGGACGTGTCGCCGTTCACATTCGAGCGCGCCGTCTCGCGGAAATGGACCGGCACCGCGCGCAAACTGTACGACCGCCTGCGGACCGAGTGCCCGGCATCACCCGAGGCGCAGCGCTTCGCCGTGGCGTGGGATTTCACCGCGCCGAAAAAGCGCGGGAAAGAGGACAACGATGGCGGGGCGGAAATCCTGCACCGCGACGCTGCGGGCGAGAGGCTGCGCGGCATGGACGCGCTGAAGGCGGCGGAGAGGGAGAGCCCCGAGGGACCGGCTGCGGCCGCCTTGACGGTGCAAATCGATGGGCTGGAGAAGGAGGCGGGGGAGGGGGATCCGGCGAAGTTGAAAGCACATGTGGAGGCGCTGCGCGCGAAGGCCCGGAAGATGTTCGTCGGCTGGAACGAGCTGCGATGGGTGAACCTGCTGGACGATCTCTCGCTTTTCCTTTCCGAGGCCGATCCGGGTGCGGGTGTCCGCGAGCGCTATGTGAAGCTGCGCTTCCGCTTTCTCCGCGAGTCCGCCATCGGCGGCGGGTACTCCGTGGCGGAGGAAAAACCAAATGCCGACGAGGAGTTGGGCGCGGCGATCAGAACCGCTGCGGCCGGTCCCGAGGTGAAGCCGGTGGCGGATTATTTCGAGTTCCTGAATCTGGCGGTGGTGGCGAACCACTTCATTTTCGTGAAGCTCAAAAGCACGGACAAGGACGGCGGCGCCGACACCTACCGCACGCACGATTATCCGCTGCTCGCGAGGCTGGCCGCCGCGTTTTTGGAAAAGTATCCAAAGAGCAAGAAGCGTGAGGCGGCGATGCTGCTGCATGCGCGCGCGGTCTTTCAAAGCTCGAAGCAGGTCGAGGCGAGGAAGTATGTGACCTGGCCGCAGGCGGTGCGCTGGGAGGGCGGCATCGAGACTTCGGTGACATCGCAGGAGCCGTTCGACGTGAAGCGCGTGACCGCTGCACTCGACGATTACGACCGGGCATTTCCGCGCGGGCGCTACGCGGCGGACATCCGCGACTGCCGCGCGGCGGTGGCGCTGCGGATGCGCGAGTGGAAGACGGCGCTCGATCTCACGCTGGCGCAGTTCGATGACCGGGACGCCGGCGCGCTCTTCACCAGCGCCGGCAACCGGCTGGGAGAGATTTTCGCGCTGCTCGCAGACGAGAAATACCGCGCCGACCTGCTCGCGGTGATCCGGGCGAACCCGCGCGGGCGGGAGCTGCTGGCGAAGTACCTTGCCGACGAATCCGATGCGCACCCTCTGCGCTACATGAAGGCGTGGCTGCGCGAGCAGCTAGCGGCGAGGTAGGCGCGCGGCGACGAAGCGGGCGACTGCCGCGATGTCCTCCGCAGGCTGACGGGCGGCGGGTTTGGCGAGGTCGCGCATTTGGAAAAGCGCGCGGTCTTTCCAGATCCAGGCGTCGGGCTGATACGGGCCGACTTTGCACGGGTCGCTCCAGGTGTGGATGGACAGGAGGCGCGGGGTGAGGGCGGCGGCGATGTGCATGGGGCCGCTGTCCACGCTGACGGTGAATGCGGCGCGGCGGATGAGCCAGATCAGCTCCGGGATCGTCGTGCGGTTGAGGAGGTTGGTGACGTTCCCGGACTCGGCGACTGCGGTGTCGGAGCGGCCTGCGACGACGATGCGGTGCGGGGCGAGCGCGCGGCAGAAGTCGGCGACCTCGGCGGCGGTGAGGGATTTTCCCGCGCCGCGGGAGAAGGGGTGGAGGAGGAGGAAAGGCTCGGCGGCATCGAAACCGGCGGGCGCGGAACCCTGTGGAAGAGCCCATTCGAGCGGCGTGGAAGTTTCGATTCCGAGTGCGGCGACGAGTGCGAGGTAGCGATCGACGGCGTGCGCCTCGGCGGACACGTCCACGGTCTCGTCGTAGAAATGGCGCGCGCCTTCGCGGGCGTCGGACAGGCCGACGATGCGGCCGCCGTCCGCGCAGCAGAGCTTCGCGATGAGCGCGCTGCGGAGGAGGCCCTGGAAATCGAGGACGAGATCCGCCTTGCGGGCGGCGATCCCTTTCGCCCAGCCGGGGATGCGCGCCCAGCCGGCGGGACCGCGGAACTGGCCGCGCGGAAAGTGGACGGCTTCATCGACGTGCGGGTTGCCGTCGAGCAGCGGCGCCCATTCGGGATTGATCAGCCAGCGGAGATGCGCCTGCGGCCAGCACCTTTTGACGAGGGCGACGGCGGGGAGCGTGTGGACGATGTCGCCGAGGGAGCTCGGCTTGAGGATGAGGATTTCCGCCGGGGCGCGCATGCGCGCGCTATTTGCCGAGAGCGAGGCGGTCGGCGAGGCGCTGGGGGAGGCCGGCTTCGATGATTTTGTCCTGCGCGCTCCAGATGTCGTATTCGAGGCGGCGGAGTTCGATGAGCTGCTTGTCCGGGTAGTAAAGGACGTAGGAGGCATGCCAGTCGCCGTCGCGGGGCTGGCCCACGCTGCCGCAGTTGATGAAGTACTTTTTGCCCGGCTCGATGGAGAGCTTGTCGAGGAGCTGGCTTTTCACCGAGCTGTCGCGGATGTAGGCGCGCGGCGCGTGGGTGTGGCCGTAGAAGCAGAGCTGCGTGTGCTGGTAGTTGAAGCTCGCGGCGGCATCGAGCTGGTTGAAGACGTAGCCCCACTTGTGCGGGGTATCGAGGGTGGCGTGGACGATGGTGAAGTCGCGCACCTGGCGCACCATCTTGAGGTCGCGGAGCCACTGTTTGTCGGTCTCGGAAAGCTGGTTGCGGGTCCAGTTGATGGCCTCCTCCGCGAGGGGGTTGAAGCCGACGAGGTCGTCCACGATCGAGGCCTGCTCGTCGTGGTTTCCCTTCACCACGGGGCACTCGAGGTTGCGGATGATGTCCACGCACTCGCTGGGGTTGGCGTTGTAGCCGACCACATCGCCAAGGCAGACGTAGTGCGTGACCTCGTGCTTCTCGGCGTCGGCAAGGACGGCCTTGAGAGCTTCGAGATTGGCGTGGATGTCTCCGAAGATGGCGAATCGCATGTCAGGGTTTGGGGGGAGGAATATCCACTTTCTGCTCGGCGGGAACATTCAATTTTTCCTGCAGTTCGCCCAGCAGGCGGAGAAGCGTGGGCAGCCGTTCGTCCTCGCCCATGCGGTAAAGCGCGAGCAGCTTCTCATAGGCCTCGCGCTCATGGCCGGGGCAGCGCGCGAGTTCATACACGGCAAAGCGATGCGCATAGGCGGGCGCGTCCGGGAGCGCCGCGCCGCGGGCATAGACTTCGGCGGCTTTGCAGTGGTCGCGAAAGCGGTCCTTGTAGAGCGTGCCGAGGCTGATGTGGAGGGTGGCGCTGTCGGGGTTGTTGGCGATGCCGCGGAT
>JANOBH010000366.1:0-4213 GCA_031411535.1 Chthoniobacter sp.
GTCGGAGTGGTTTTTCTGCTCGGCATTTTCGCCGATCAGGTGTTGTTCAGACGGGCATGAGCAAACCCCGGCGATTCCGGCGCATGCTGCGCTGGTGCTCCATCGCCATGCTGGTTCTGCTGCTTCTGGCGGTGGGCGCGACGTGGTGGGCGCACCGCCACCTCGCGCGGCTGATCGTCGCATCTTTCAACCGCACGTATCCGGGTCTGGTGCTGTCGGTGAAAACCGTCGCGCTGAGCGGGACGGGGGCGCTGGACGTGAAGACCGTGCGGGTCCGGGTGCGGCGCGACGGCTCGGAGGTCCTGCGCGTTCCGGCGGCGCAGATTCGCTTCTCGTGGGACGGGATGCGCGCGCATTTCATCCGCGAGATCGTCATCGAGAATCCGCGCTTTCACCTCACCGACGCGCTGCTCGCGGCCCTGCCTGCGGGTGGGGGAAGCGGAGATGGCGGCGTGCCTTGGCGGATCGGCCATCTGGCGGTTAAAGGCGGCACCGGCCGGGTCGATCTCGCGGCGCTGCCGGAGGCGCGATTTCGTTTTCAGACCGAGCTGAACGAGGGCGATGGCGTGAATCTGACCGAGATCACCGGGCTGAGTGTCCGCACGCGACCGGACGGTGTGGAGGTGCTGGCGCTTCCGTCTTTGAAGGTGCGGGCGTCGGTCGCGGACCTCCGCCGGCAGATGATTCGCGAGGTTGTGATCGACGCACCGCGGATCGCGCTCACTGACCAGTTGCTTGCGGCGCTGCCGGCGGATTCCGAAGCGAAACCGGCGGCGCCGGTGTGGACACTGGAGCGGCTGGCGGTCAGCGGGGGGCAGGCGCGCGTCGATCTTGCGGCGTGGCCGCGGGCGGAGTTCGGCTTTGCGGCGCAGTTGCGCGAGAAGCAGATGATCGGCGGGACACCGGCGGAAGTGGAACTGTCGGCGCTGCGAGTGCGGCTCCGGCCGGACGACGCGGAGGCGCTCTCGATCAAGAGCGTGCGCGCGCGGATGACCCTCGAAGGACTGCGGGCGCGCAGGGTGCGCGAAGTCGTGATCGAGGAGCCGGTCGTCACCGTCACCGACGGATTGCTGGCGGCGTTTTCCGCGCCTGCGGCGAAACAGGATACGGGCGGGAGCGCGGAAGGCGGACTGTCTTGGACGCTCGATCGGCTGGCCGTGAGCGGTGGGCGGGCGGGCGTGGATCTGGCTGGCGCTCCGCTCGTCCAGTTTGGGTTTCAAGCGCGGGCAGGGGACGATGTGCTGCCGCCGCGCGAGCCGGGCGAACTCCAGGCCGCCGTGGATTTCACCGACATCGCGTTCCGAGCGCGGAACGCGGGGCTGGAGCCGTTTCTTCGCGTCCCGGCCGTTCGCACAAAGTTTCGCGTGCCGGAGGTGCAGCGTGAGCACCGGCTCGCATGGGTGCAGGTCGATCAGTTCGATTTTCGCTTTAACAAGGTCTTCCGCGAAATGATCGCGAGCGGCGAGAAACCGGCGCTGCCCGCGTCAGCGCCCGCCGTGAAAGCGGCTCCGGCAAAGCGCTCGCGTCCCTTTGGCATCGGCGAGCTGCTCGTGAACGACGGCACGATCCATCTCGATGACCTCGGCCTGGGCATCCCGTCGATCGACTGCCGGGTGAATACGTCCTTTCGCAATCTGGCGCTCGCGCCGGACGCGGGCGAGGGCGGGCAGGAACTGCAGACCATCGAGCTTTCGCGCATCGCGCTGACTTCGCCGCTGGACCCGTTTGTGCCGGTGCTGTCGCTCGACACGATTTTCATCCGCTTCACGCTCGCGGGCATCTGGCGGCGGGAGATCGAGGAGGTGGCCATCGTCGGCGCGCGGCTCGACATCGGGCCCGACCTTTTTTGGTACATCGACCGCGTGCAGAAAAATGAAAGCGCCGCTCCGGCGGCGGCTGCGCCGGTGGAGGACGCCGGGCCGGACTGGCAGATCCGGCGTTTCTCCGCGACAGCCGGGCAGCTCTACCTCGCATTCGAGGGTCGCTCGGAACTGGCGCTGCCGATGCCGTTCGAGTCGCACGCGGAGAACCTGAATTTCCGCAAGCTGAGCGACCTGCGGCTGAAGCTGAACATCGACATGCCGGTGCAGGACTACGACTACCCCGGCTATGAGCTGACGCTTCGCGGTGTTGGCGGGCGGGTGGAATTCTCGCTGCCGCCGGCAGCGGGCGCGAACAACGTGGTGAACACGCTGCGGCTGCGCGACGTGCGGTGGAAGCAGTTCCACGGGGGCGACTGCTATCTGGACGTGACCTACGACGAGCGGGGCATCTACGGAAACCTCGGCGGGAAATGCTACGGCGGCGTCATGCGCGGGCAGTTCAATTTTCTCCTCGGCGGCGGCTCGCCGTGGAACGGATGGGTGTCCGGCACGCGCATGGATCTCAAGCCGATCACGGACGCTCTCTCGCCGGAGAAGTTCTCGCTGAGCGGCCCGGCGGATTTCCGGCTGACCGTCTCGGCACGGGCGAAGGAGATCGACACGGTCGTCGGCGATTTCTCCGCGAAACGCCCCGGCAATCTCCGAATCGGGAAGATCGACGACATCATCAAGGAACTGCCCGGCGACTGGTCTGGCGTGAAGCGGGGGCTTTCGCGCATCAGCCTTGAGACGCTCCGGGATTTCGCGTACGAGACCGCGCATGGTGATTTCCGATTCCACGGTCGCGCAGGTGCGCTGCATCTCGATCTGCGCGGCCCCGGCGGCTCGCGGAAGGTCGATGTCGAATTTCACGACGAACCGGCTCCGCCAAACGGAGGGCGCGTAACTGCTCGGCAGCCATGACCATTCGCATCCCTCTTTTCCTCGGCGCGCTGGCGCTGGCCGCGTGCAGTTCCATCCCGATCGACGTGGGCACAAAGGAGGCGGTGAAGGTAGAGATCGCGATGAAGGTGGACGTGTATCAGCACGGCGATCCGAATGGGCCGAAGAAGCCGCAGCCTGCGCCGCAGGCGGACATCGGCAAGAGTCGGCGCTCGCGGATGGGTGAGATTCAGATTTTGAAGAACTCGCGGATCGTGGGGGAAAACCACGCGGGTTATCTGGAGGTGCGGACGATCCCGCCTGGCGAGTACGGCGACTATGTGCGGACGACGGTGGACGCGGAGAACAGCGACCGCGCGCGGCTGATCGAGAAGCTTGCGAAAGAGAAGAACGTCACAGTTTCGGAGGCGGAGCGGCAGCAGGCGGAGCTGTTTCAAAAGGGCGCGTTCACCGGCGAGTGGATCGAGGTGCCGGACGCGGAGGGGAAGTTTGCGTGGAAGCAGAAGGAGTGAGCTGCGCCGGCCGTCACGCGACCGGCAGTCCGAGCGCGTTCACGCCAGCGCACAGGCCGGCGACGGTGGCTGGCGGTGTGGGGAGCGAGGCGAGGATCTGCGTCATCTCGTGGCATCCGAGCGCGCGGTAGCTTTCAAACTGCGACTCGCTGAAAAACTGGTCGTTGGTGCTTTCGTGGGGGAATTCCTTGCTGGTCTTTGCGTAGTGCTGCACGTCGGTGGGCTCGCCGCCGAGGAGCACGGGCTTGATGTAAAGCAGTATGCCGTTCTCCGCCGCGGGGTCGGCTTTCCTGTAGTCGATCTCGCCGACGGCGAAGCGGCTGCCGGGCGCGGTGCGCGTCTTTTTGATGGCTTCGGGCTTGTGCCGGGGAAAGAGGATCGGGATGCCCATGTCCACGCGGGCCTTTCGGACGATGCCGCCGAGTCCGTCGAAGGCGTAAGAGGGATCGTGCTCGGCGTCGATGACGACGAGGAAGCGGCAGCGGCGGCGGAGCATTTCGTAAACGGCGAGGTTTTCGAAATGGCCGCCGTCGGAAAGGTTGACGAAGGCGCGGCTTTCATTGGTCAGGCCGAAGGCTTCGGTGAAGAGCGGGAAGGCGGCGTGGCGCGGGCCTTTGCGCATCCACGCGCGGCTGCCGGGACGGGCGGGATTGCCGAGCCACCAGCCGAGGCGGACATTGAAAAGCGTCATCAGAAAAGTGATGACGGCTGAGGAGTTGTAACCCTGGTTTGGATTGGCTGCCGCGCCGGAGATGGCGAGCGCGGTGCCGAGGCGGATGCCTCCTGAAAACGCGTCGCTCGGGCGGTAGCCGCGGGCGTAGCCGCAGTGCAGGCGGGTGGCGGTGAAGGAGGAGGCCTTGCGCTCCTGCCACGCCAGTTCGTCGCCGCCGACGAGGTTGAGCGTCATATTGATGACGTGGAGCGGGCGCGGGTGAT
>JANOBH010000367.1:0-11463 GCA_031411535.1 Chthoniobacter sp.
CACGACCACGGCCGCCGCGTGCGCGCCGACCGCCATCCGCAGCGCGCCGCGGACGATGAACTCCTCATCGTCCAGGGTCCGCTCGCGCTGAACTGGCGGCGCAGAAAGCTCGGCTTCCTCCCGCGCATCGAAAACAGCGACCTCACCGCAGCCAATCCCCCGACCGCCGAGCGGCTCCGGCTCTGGCTCGACTGCCGCATCGCCGTCGAGGGCCGGCCAAACTGGCTCTTCATCAAGCTCCACACCCACGGCGCGACGCCGGAAAACAGCCGCATGCTCCTCGGCGAACCGATGCGCGCCTTTCACCGCGCCCTCGCGGAAACGGCCGCCGCCGATCCGACGCTCCGCTTTCACTACGTCACTGCCCGCGAACTGGTGAATATCCTCCACGCCGCCGAGGACGGGCACTCGGGCGAACCGGGAATTTTTCGCGACCATTGCTATCGGAAAAACGGCGCGGCACTCTTGCTGTAATGCGGCTTCTTTTCATCTCGAATCTCTTTCCCGACACCCGCGAGCCCTATCGCGGCCTCGACAATGCGACGGTGCTCCACCACCTCAACGCGCAGTGGGACATCCGCGCGCTCGCGCTCCGCCCCACCCTCCCCTTCCGCACCGGCGCGTGGACGGCGCGGATGGAGGAAAGCCGCCTCCAGCCTCAGTTCCTCCCCGTGCCCTACCTCCCGAAAATCGGCAGCCGCTGGAACCACCGCCTCATGGCCCGCGCCCTCCGCGAGCCGCTGCTCGCCTTGCGCGAGCGCTTCCCGTTCGACGTCGTGCTCAGCTCGTGGATCTATCCCGATTCGTGCGCGGTCTCGCAGCTTTCCGGCGAGATGGGATTCCCATTTGTCGCCATCGCGCAGGGCTCGGACGTGCATCAGTATCTCCAGAATCCGGTGCGGCGGAAAATCATCGCGCAATCACTGCCGGGCGCATACGCCACCATCACGCGCAGCGAGGAGCTGGCGCGTCTGCTCGTCGGCGCGGGCGTCGAGCGCGAACGCCTTTTCCCGATCTACAATGGCGTGAATTCCGCCGTCTTCCGCCCCGCCGCACGCGCCGCAGCCCGGCAGGCGCTCAATCTCCAGCAGGACGTGCAGATCATCCTTTTCGTCGGAAACTTCTTCCCGATCAAAAACCCGCTCCTGCTCATCGAGGCGCACTCGCAGGTCTGCAACGACAACACCCTTTCCCACACCAAGCTCATCATGCTCGGCGACGGCCCGCTCGCGGGAAACGCGCGCGCGCTCGCCGACCAGTTGCACTTTGGCCCGAACGTCGTCCTCGCCGGCCGCAAGTCGCCCGCCGAAGTCGCGCGCTACATGCAGGCCGCCGACGTACTCTGCCTGCCGAGCGTCAACGAGGGTGTGCCGAATGTCGTCCTCGAAGCCTTCGCGTGCGGGCTGCCGGTCGTCGCCAGCCGCGTCGGCGGCATCCCGGAGGTGCATCCCGGTGAAACGTGCGGGCGCCTCGTGGAGCCGCGCCTTGCGCCGGTCGCAGCCGCCCTCCGCGCCGTCCTGCGCGAGCCGCTACCCCCCGAGCCGATCCTCGCCCACGCCGCGCAGTTCACCTGGGAGCAGACCGCGGCCGCCTACCACGAGGTCCTCGCTGCCGCGGCGGGGCAATGACGATCCTCTACCACTTCCGCACCCAGGGCACCGGCGCGGAGGGCGTCCACATCGCGGGCGTGGCCACGGCCTTTGAGCGGCTCGGACACCGCGTCGTCTTCTCCAGCCCCACCGGCGCGGACCCGCGCGCGACGGCCGGCGCGAATCCCTTCGCCGGCAAAAAGCACCGCAGCCTCCTCGCGCGCCTCGCGGCTAAAGCGCCCGCGCTCATTTTCGAGCTGTTGGAGATCGCCTACAATGCCGCCGCCTGCGTCCGCATCCGCGCCGCGCTCACGCGCGAAAACTGCGCGCTCATCTACGAGCGGCACGCCTTCTTTCTTTGCGCCACCGCCTTTCTCGCGCAGCGCCGCGGCATCCCGCTCGTAGTTGAGGTGAATGAACTCGCGGGCGACGAGCGCGTGCGCGCCGATCCGTGGCTGCTCCCGCTCGCGCGGCTCGCCGACCGGCTCACCTTCCGGCGCGCGGCACTGATCGTGGTCGTCTCGCCACACCTCCAGCGGCGGATCGCGGCGCTCGGCATCGCGCCGGAAAAAATCCTCGTCCTGCCGAATGCGGTCAGCGCCGCATCGCTCGGCACGCCCGCCGATGGCGCGCCGGTGCGCGCCCAGCACGGATGCGCGGATGCCGTCGTCATCGGCTTCGTCGGCTGGTTCGTCGCGTGGCACCGGCTTGACCAGCTCGTCGGCGAATTCGCCAGGCTCGCCCCGGGCGACGCGCGTCTCCGGCTCCTGCTCGTCGGCGACGGCCCGCTGCGCGCGGACCTCGCCGCGCAGGCTGCCGCGCTCGGCATCGCCGACCGGTTGGTTTTCACCGGCCCCGTCCCCCACTCCGGAATCCCCGCGCACCTCGCCGCGATGGACATCTGCGTGGTCCCGCACAGCAATGAATACCGCTCACCCATCAAGCTCTTCGAGGGCATGGCCCGCGGCTGCGCGACCGTCGCGCCCCGCACCGAGCCGATCGCGCAGGTCGTGACCGACGGCGTGAACGGCCTCCTTTTCGACCCGGCGAATCCCTCATCCCTCGGCGAAGCGCTTCAGCGCCTCATCGCCAGCCCGCCGCTCCGTGCGCAACTCGGCGCCGCCGCCCGCGAGTCCATCCGCGAAAAGCACACTTGGGATCGAAACGCGGAAGCCGTCTTGGCGCGGGTGAAACCGTGACCCGCCAGCGCGGCAGCGCGGCGCCCTACCCCTTCAGTGACTTCCACGGCTCCTCGGCGGAGTGATCGACGCTGAACGGGCCTTTGATCTTCGCCGGCGTCAGGATCGCGAGGAATTCGCACTCACCCGCGCTTTCATTGTAGCAGCCGTGGATCACGCCGCGCGGGATGTAGAGGCTGTCGCCCGGCCCCATCACGCGCTTTTCCTCTTCGATCCACTGCTCCATCTCGCCGCGGAGGACGTAGATGATTTCATCCATCTCCGGGTGCGCGTGAAAGGGATGCCCAGACCCGACCTGGATGCAGGCGCGCACAAAGACGAGATGCTCGGCGTCGCCCAGTCCGTCCTTGAAATACCAGTGGTTGATCTGGCCGGGGAGTTCCTGGTTATCGGTTTCGGTGGCGGAGACGAAGCGGCGGAGGGACATGGGGAATTTAGGATTTAGGATTTAGGATTTAGCATTCATCTTGCGCGCCCCGGCTCCCGGCAAATCCTAAATCCTAAATCTGAAATCCTAAATGCCCACCATCGCCCTCCTCGGAACCATGGACACCAAAGGCGTCGAGCACGGCTTCGTCGCCGAACGCATCCGCGCCCGCGGGCACGCCACGCTGGTCATCGACCTCGGCACCGACGGGCCGCCGCAGCTCCCGCCGGATATTTCCCGCGAGGAAGTGGCGGCGCTCGCCGGGATCGACCTCCCGGCGCTCGTGGCGCGGCACGACCGGGGGGAGGCCGTGGCGGCGATGTCGCAGGCCGCGCCGCTCATGCTCGCCAAGCTCCAGCGCGAAGGCCGGATCGACGGCGTGGTCTCGCTCGGCGGCGGCGGCGGCACGGCCATCGCCACGGCGGGAATGAGGGCGCTGCCGCTCGGTTTCCCGAAGCTCATGGTCTCCACCCTCGCGAGCGGAAACACCGCGCAGTATGTGGGCGTGAAGGACATCGTGATGATGCCGAGCATCGTGGATGTGGCGGGTCTGAACCGCATCTCGCGCGCCGTCCTCACGCGCGCCGCGGGGGCGATCTGCGGGATGGTGGAAAGCGCGGCGCTGGACAGCGGCGCGGGCGCGGAGGACAAGCCGGTCATCGTCGCTTCGATGTTTGGGAACACGACGGACTGCGTGCAAAAGGCGAAGGCGATCCTCGAAGGCGCGGGCTACGAGGTGCTCGTCTTTCACGCGACGGGCATCGGCGGGAAGACGATGGAATCCCTCATCGAAAGCGGGCTGGTAGCCGGCGTGTTCGACGTAACGACGACGGAATGGGCGGACGAGCTTTGCGGCGGATTCCTCGGTGCCGGCCCCACGCGGCTGGAGGCCGCGGCGCGGCGCGGAGTGCCGGCAGTCGTCGCGCCGGGCTGCCTCGACATGGTGAACTTTCACGCGCCGGAAACCGTCCCCGCGAAGTTCGCGGGCCGCACTTTCTACAAGCACAACCCGCAGGTCACCCTCATGCGGACGAACCCGGAGGAGTGCGCGCAGCTCGGCCGCATCCTCGCGGAGAAAGTGAACCTCTCGACCGGCCCCGTCACCGTCCTGCTGCCGATGCGGGCGATCAGCGTCATCAGCGCGCCCGGCCAGCCGTTCCACGATCCCGCGGCGGACGCCGCGCTCTTTGACGCCATCAAGTCGAACGTGCGCGAAGGCATTCCAGTCCTCGAAATCGACGCCGCGATCAACGACCCCGCCTTCGCCGAAGCCGCCGCGCAGGCGCTGCTCGCGCAACTCTAAGTTTCGACCGGTCGGACGGTTTGCCAAACGCCCGATTCTCTTCACCCTCTCCGCTCCTATGTCCCACGCATTCCGCACCCTCGCGCTGCTCGCGCTCATTTTCACCCACGCCCGCGCGGCGGAGACCGAGTGGCCGCAGTTCCGCGGACCGACGGGCCAGGGGCTTTCCGCGGCGGTGAATGTGCCGGTCGAGTGGAGCGCCACGACCGGCGTCGCTTGGTGCGTGGAAATCCCCGGCCGCGGATGGTCGTCGCCGGTGCTCTCGCGCGGGCGCCTTTACCTCACGACTGCGGCAGGTGACGCGGATAAAACGCTGCGCGCGCTCTGCCTCGACGCCGCGGACGGACGCGTGATCTGGGACACGGAAGTCTTTCGCCCTGACCCCGGCGAAGTCGCCAGGATGCACGCCAAAAACTCCGCCGCCAGCGGAACGGCGGTGGTGACAGCGGACCGGCTCTATGTCCATTTCGGCCACATGGGCACGGCGGCGCTGGACCTCGCCGGGAAGGTGATATGGCAGCAGACGGGCCTGCCCTACAAACCCGTCCACGGCACCGGCGGCTCGCCGATCCTCGCGGGCGACGCGCTCATTTTCAGCGGCGACGGCGGCGCCGATCCTTTCGTCGCGGCTCTTGATGCGGCGACCGGCGCGGTGCGGTGGAAAACCGCGCGCAATACGCCCGCGAAAAAGCCGTTCTCCTTTTCCACACCGCTCGCGATCGAGGTGGGCGGAGCGACGCAGATCGTCAGCCCCGGCAGCGGATTCGTCGGCGGCTACGATGTGAAAGACGGGCGCGAAATCTGGCGGGCCACGTACGGCGAAGGCTACTCGGTCGTGCCGCGCCCGGTCTTCGCGCACGGGCTGCTCTTTGTGAGTTCCAGTTTCGATGCACCGGTGCTCTACGCGATCAAGCCCGACGGCGCCGCCGGCGATGTGACGGCCACGCACGTCGCTTGGAGCAACCGCAAAGCCGCCCCGCACTCGGCCTCGGCGCTGGTGCTCGGCGACGAGGTTTACTTTGTCTCGGACGCCGGAATCGCGAGCTGCGCCGACGCGCGGACGGGCGAAGTCCACTGGAGCGAGCGGCTGGGCGGCGGTTTCTCCGCATCGCCGGTCGCCGCCGAGGTGCGGGTGTATTTCCAGAACGAGGCGGGCGTGGGATTCGTGGTGAGGGCGGGGAAGACCTTCGAGCTGCTCGCCAAAAACGATCTCGGCGAGCGCTCGCTCGCGTCGTATGCGGTCGCCGACGGCGCGCTTTTCATCCGCACGGAGACGCGGCTGTGGAAAGTCGCGCGGTGAAAATCTCGGCGGTCCAGCTCGACATCGCGTGGGAGGACAAGGCGGCGAACTTTGCCCGCGTGAGCGCGCTGCTCGCCGCCGCGCCGCCCGAGCCGGGCTCGCTGATCGTCCTGCCGGAAATGTTCGCGACCGGCTTCTCGATGAACCTCGCCGCGACCCGGCAGGACGCCGCGCGCGAGGACGAGGTGTTTCTCGCCGCGCTGGCGCGGGAGCACCGCGCCAATGTGCTCGGCGGCGTTGTCAGCCCCGGCGACGGCGCGATGGGGCGGAATGACGCCGCCGCTTTCTCACCGGACGGCACGCTGCTCGCGCGCTACACGAAAATGCACCCCTTCAGCCTCGCCGGCGAAGCGGAGGGCCACGCCGCGGGCGACGGCATCGTGACCTTTGCGTGCGGCGGTTTCACGGTCGCGCCTTTCGTCTGCTACGACCTGCGCTTCCCGGAAATCTTTCGCGCCGCCGCTCGCGCGGGCGCGAATCTTTTCACCGTCATCGCGCTCTGGCCGGCGAAGCGGCAGCAGCACTGGCTCACGCTGCTCCAGGCGCGCGCAATCGAGAACCAGGCATACGTGATCGGCGTGAACCGCGTCGGCAGCGAGCCGCAGTTTTCCTACGCGGGCCGAAGCGTCGTTATCGATCCGCACGGCGTCATCATCGCCGATGCCGGCGAGCAGGAGCGCGTGCTCACCGCCACGCTGGATGCCGAAACCGTCCACGCCTGGCGGCGCGACTTTCCCGCGCTGCGGGATGCGCGGTGGTAGCGCTCATCGACAAACCAAAACGCGTGTCATCCTGAGCGGAGCGGAGGCGGAAAGGCGGGCGCAGCGCAGTCGAAGGATCCCGGCGATTCTGTGCAGCACCGCCCGTGAACGCCGGGGTCCTTCGACTGCGTTCCGTTTGCAAAGCCAAACGGAACTCCGCTCAGGATGACACGTTGTTTTGAAGTCCCACACCGCATCCGGAAGCCACACGCTGCGACCCGAAGCGCCAATTCCCGGTCGCTCAACGTGCCCGCGTGCAGAACGGCCGCCCGCTATTTCTCCACCCCGTCGATATTGAGATACGTCGGCGTGCGGTCCGCGGACTGGCCGCGGTCCACCCACTCGATGCGCATCTCTTTCAAGATCCACAGCCCCTCGTCGGTCTTCTGGCCGGAGATGACCTTGAAGCGCCGCACGAATTTCCCCGCCTCGTTGTAAGCCTCGGCCTGCATGAGCGCGCCGCTGTTCTTGGCGATCCAAAGTTTCACGCTCCCATACTGCGAGTCCGCCTTGGACGCAGGCTCGACCCGGACAATCCAGCATTTCTGAAGCACCATCGTCTGCTCGCCTTCGACGGCGGCATTCGGCCAGTAGAGGAAGCGGAGCGAGAGATCCTCGTAGCTCAGGTCCGTGTCGCCCACGCGCGTGTCGAAACGCGCCGGCGTGACCTTTTCCGTCCCACCCTTGGTGACCTGCTCGAATCGCGAATCCCGCTCGCCGAGCCGGAGCTGGAGCGTGAGCGCGGGGTTCGTGAACTCGTAGCGGATGACGCCGCTGCTCATCGAGAGGCGGAAGGGGACGGTCTTTCCCGCGCTGCGGAGTTCGCCGCGGAGCGCCTGGCTCTGCGCGGCCTGCGCCACGCGCACGGTCTTCAGGATCGCGCGCGCGTCCGGCGTTTCGTCGGCGGCTGCGAAGCCGCTCAGGCACAGGATTCCCAGCGCGAGCAATCGTGCCTTTACTTGAAATGTCATGCCCATAGGCTCGCGAACCTCAGTGATTTGCGCATGGATCAAAAGCTCCTTTTTCTCATCAACCGCGAGTGGACCGGCCCGGCGCTGGACCGCTTCATGGCGCTGATGTCGAGCCTCCCCGCGTGGATGCCGCTGCTCATCGCAGCCGCACTCGTGGCGCTGTGGCGCGGCGGTTTTCGCGCGCGCGCTTTCATCCTTACGGCGGGGCTCGTCGTGGGGATCAGCGACGGCGTGGTGTCGAAAACGCTCAAGCGCGCCACGGACCGCCCGCGGCCCCACCAGGTGCTCGCCGGAGTGCGCGTGGTGGATCTCGCGAAAGCCACGCCACGGCTGCTCGCGGTGGCGCAGCCTGCAAAGGTGAAGCGCTCCCAGCCCGCGGATGACGGGAAGAAGATTGACGGGCGCTCCTTCCCGTCGTCGCACACGATGAACATGATCGCCGCCGCGCTCACCGCCGCGTGCTTCTACCGCCGCTTCGGCTGGCTCGCATTCGTCCCGGCGCTGCTCGTGAGCTACTCGCGCATCTACGTCGGCTCGCACTGGCCGAGCGATGTGGTGACCTCGATCTTCCTCGGCCTTGGCGTCACGCTGCTGCTCCTCGCCGCGTTTGAGCTGCTATGGCGGCGGGCGGCGCCGCGCTTCTTCCCGCAGCTCCACGCCGCGCATCCCAGCCTCTTTGCCGCATGAGCGCGCGCCGGTTTCTCCTGCTCTTCCTCGGCGCGCTGACCGTGCTGCGGCTCATCTACTGCGCGCAGATCGAGCTTTCGCCGGACGAGGCGTATTACTTCCAGTGGAGCGAGCATCTCGCACCGAGCTACTTCAGCAAAGGCCCCGGCGTGGCGCTCGCGATGCGGCTCGGCACGCACGCCTTTGGCGCGAATGAATTCGGCGTGCGCGTGCTCAGCCCGCTCCTCGCGCTCGGCACGAGCCTGCTCATCGCCGGATTCGCGCGGCGGCTCTACGGCGAGTCCGTGGCGCTCTGGACCGTGCTGCTCATCAACTGCACGCCGATCTTCAATGCCGGCGGCCTGCTGCTCACCATCGACCCCCTCTCGATCTTCTTCTGGACCGCGGCGCTCTTCACCTTCTGGCTCGCGCTGGAGCAAAGCCCCGCGTTTTCCCGCTGGTGGCCCCTCACCGGCGCGCTCATCGGCTGCGGCTTCCTCGCGAAATACACCAACGCGATGCAGCTCCTCTCGATCCTCCTGCTGCTCGCCGCCACGCCGAAACACCGCCGCGAACTTCTGCGCCCCGGCTTCGCATCGCTGCTCGCGGCGTTCGCCATTTTCACGATCCCCGTGCTCATCTGGAACGCGCAGCACGACTGGATCACGCTGCGCCATCTCGGCGAGCGCGGCGGGCTGAGCGACGCGCCGCGCTTCCGCCCCACGGAGTTTTTCATCTACCTCGGCCTGCACTTCGCCGTCTATTCACCGCTCATTTTCGGCGGGATGCTCTCCGCCATTCCGTGGTCGTGGAAAAAGGCGCGCGTGCATTCCAAGCCGCGCTTCCTCCTCGCCTTCACGCTCCCGCTTTTCGCGCTCTACTTCACGCTCGCGATCAAGCAGTCCGGCGAGCCGAACTGGACCGCGCCCGCAACCGTCAGCCTCGCGATCCTCACCGTCGCCTGCTGGCACGAGTGGGTCTCGGAGCGAAAGTGGGCGCGCAACTTCGCGGTCGCCGCACTCGCGTTCGGCGCGCTGATGAGCATCGTCACGATCGACACCGAGTTGCTGCGCCGTGCGGGCATCCCGCTTTCATACAATCTCGATCCGAGCGCCCGGCTGCGCGGATGGCGGACCGGCGCGAAGGCCGTCGAGGCGCTGCGAAAGAAATTCGAGACGGAGCACGGCCAGCCCGTCTTTCTCATCGCGAACAAATACGGCACCGCCGCCGCCATCGCATTCTATCTCCAGGACAAGCGCCGCGAGGGCCCCGGCCACCCGCCCGTCTATTGCCCGATGTCCGCGGTTCCCGAGAACCAGTTCTTTTTCTGGCCGCGCTACGATGCGCTCGTGAACTACACCGACGTCGCCCGCGATCTCCTGCCCTCGCTCGATGACGCGCAGCGCACCGCGCTCACGTCCGCGCTTTCCGCCCTCGAAATCCCCGGCAAACCCGCCGAGGAGACCGAGCGGCGCCGGCAGTTCATCCTCGCGCTGAACGCCGCCGCGCCGCATCTGAAGATCGACGAATACTTCACCGAGGCGATGGGCTACAGCCCCTTCATCGGCCGCACCGCGCTCTACATCACCGACCGCGAGGAGGGTAAACCCGCGTCCAGCATCCTCCGCGAATTCGAGCGCGCCGAGATGATCGCCTGCATCGACATCACGCGCCGCGGGCTGCCGCTGCGCCAGCTCCGCGTCTTCGCCTGCTACGACTACCGCCAGCCGGAGCTGTGAGGGAGGAGTGAGCCGCCCCAACCGGGAAATCAAGGCTGCCTCTTCGGCGGCAACGGCTCGCCGCGGCCCAGCGCCTCCACCAGATCGAGGAGGGTTTCGTAAGATTTCCTCGTCGGGTGGTTTGGGGGCAGGCTCTTCCGGCCGATGGCAGCCGCCTGGCGTGCAAGCCGCAGGGTTTGTGGAAGCCGATTGAGATCCGCGCAGAGGAGGGCGTAATTGTAAGCCGACTCGGCGACAGCGGGATGATCCAGTCCGAAGATCTTCCGTCTGCTATCCAGCGCGCGCTCGTAGAGCCGCTCCGCCTCAATCGCGTCCCCTGTTTTTGACAGCACGTTGGCAAGATTCGTCACACTGATGAGGGTGTCCGGATGCTCCGCGCCGAGGCTCTTCTCTCGCGCGGCGAGCGCCCGATGGTAAAGAGGCAGCGCCGCCGCAAATTCGCCTTTGGCGGTGAACATGGAAGCGAGGTCATTGACGCTATCGAGCGTCGCGGCATTCTCCAGCCCGAGCGCCTTTTCGCGTCCGGCCAGAGCCCGGCGAAACAGCGGCTCCGCCTGCGCGTAATCGCCCTGCATCGAGAAGAGAACCGCGAGGTTGTTTAGACTGTTAAGAGTGTCGGGATTCCCGGCGCCAAGCGTCTTCTCACGCGCCTCCAAAGCGAGCCGGTAAAGCGGCTCAGCCTCCGCAAACTCGCCCCGCGCCCGATAGACGTTGGCAAGGCTCATCACGTTCTTCAGCGCATCGGGATGCAATGCACCGAGCACTTTCTGGGTCCCGCGAAGCGCTTCGCGGAAATGCCGCTCCGCGCCGACGTAGTCCCCTTTCGCCTGGAGCAGGGCACCCAGATTCGTGACGCACGCGAGAGTGTGAGGATGCTCGGCGCCCAGGCGTTTGGTGCCTTTCTCGATCAACTCCCGCGCGAGTGGCTCCGCCTCGCCATAACGGCCATGCTCGTAAAGCGCGACTTGGAGCTTCTGTGCGGCGTTGCTCCACTCACCGGGATTCCGTGTTTCGTCGATCGCGCCAAGTTGCTTTTGCAACTCCTCGATTTCCGCCGCCCGCGGATCGGCAACAGCCGGATCGGCGAACGATTTCATCCCGCCAAGGCAGCAAAAGACGGCCACACCCACGCCAGATGCCGCACGGACGAGCAGTAAGAAGCGCTTCACGAGGGAAGCTCTACCGGCGAGGCATACGCCCCGTCGAGCGGGGAAATCGTCCGCAAAAGCCCGCGCTTTCCGCCTTCCGTCCGCCGCCTTCCGCCTGCATCCTTTCCGCCCCATGCCCGCCGTCTCCGTCGTCATCCCGCTCTTCAACGAGGAGGGAAACATCGCCCAGCTCCAGCAGGAACTCGCCGCCGCACTCACCGGCACCGATTACGAGCTGGTGCTCGTGGACGACTGTTCCACCGACCAGACGCTCGCGCGGATCGGGCGCGGGCCGGGCGTGCGCGTCATCGAGTTTGCGAAAAACACCGGGCAGAGCGCGGCGATGTATGCCGGCATCCA
>JANOBH010000368.1:0-14828 GCA_031411535.1 Chthoniobacter sp.
CCGTCGCCGCGCCCGCGCCGAGCTGGGAGACGCAGAAGCACGCCCGCACCTACGTCCTCGGCATCCCTGCGCCACGCGGACAGATCGTGGACCGAAACGGGAACCCGCTGGCGCAGACGCGCGTGAGCTACAATCTCGCGATCAGCTTCCCCACGCCGCTCACTTTCAGCGACGCGGAGGTGCTCGCATTCGCCCAGCGGCAGATTCTCACCGCCCGCACCGTCTGCGGCCGCCCGATCACGCTCACCCAGGACCAGGTGCTGAAGCATTACAAAAACCGCGGCGTCGTCCCGATGCTGATTGCGCAGGACATGAAGCCGCCGGAGGTCGAAAACTTCAACCGGCTCAAGCCCGAGAACCTCAAGCTCGAACCCGTCTATCAGCGCTTTTACCCGAACGGCCAGCTCGCCGGCCACATCATCGGCTACGCCGGGCGCGCCGGACGCATGCCCGACGGCCCGATTCAAAACAACGAACTCCTCTGGCCGGATGCCGTCGGTCGCGAGGGTCTCGAATCGTCCTTTGACGAGCAGCTCCAGGGGAAGACCGGCCAGTTCAATATCTCCTTTGACTCCGATGGCCGGAAATCCAGCGACCAGATCTCCATCCCGCCCCAGCCCGGCTACAACGTCGTCACCACCCTCGACGAAGACCTCCAGCGACTCTGCGAGCAGACGCTCGAAAAGAGTGTCAAGCGCGGCGCAATCGTCGTCATGGACCCGAACAACGGCGACATCCTCGCCATGGCGTCGTGGCCTGCGATCAATCCGAACTGGTTCATCCCCACCATCTCGCAGGAGGCATTCAAAGCGCTCAACGACGACCCCGCCATCCCGCTCATCCCCCGCGCCTACCGCTCCTCCTACCCGCCGGGCTCCATTTTCAAAGTGCCCATCGGCCTCGCCGCGATGCAGGAGCATGTGGTCGAAATCGACGACTACTTTCCCTGCCCGCCGTCCATGGAAATCGGCCGCATTACCTTCCGCAACTGGAAGAAAACCGACTCCGGCTCGCTCAATTTCCGCGAGGCGCTGACCCAGTCGTGCGACACATGGTTTTACCAGGTCGGTATCAAGACCGGCGCCAAACGGATGGCCGACTGGGCCGTCAAACTGGGCTTTGGCACGCGCACCGGCATCCCGCTTGCCGCCGAGGCCGGCGGACGCATCCCGACCGACGAGTACATGCGGAAAGCCCACGGTCGCAAACTCCTCGAAGGTGATCTCGCCAACTTCTCCATCGGCCAGGGCGACGTGGAGGTCACCCCGCTTCAGATGGCGCAGGGCATGGCCACCGTCGGCAATGGCGGCACGCTCTACCAGGCCCGCCTCGTCAAGCAGGTGCAGAGCATCGATGGGCAGATCGTGACAGCCTACCCCGTCCGCGCACGCGGCGACCTCGGGATCGAGCCAAAGGTCATGAAAGAGATGCGCAAAGCCATGTCGGACGTCGTATCCAGCCGCAGCGGGACAGGCGGAAAGGCATCCGTCCCAAACGTCCAGGTCGCCGGCAAAACCGGCACCGCCCAGTGGGGGCCAAAGAGCAAGGAGCGCACTGCCGCCTGGTTTGCCGGCTTCGCTCCCGCCGAGGCTCCGCGCTACGCCTTCGCCGCCGTGTATGAGAGCGATGTCAGCAATGCCGACGACATCCACGGCGGCACCCATGCGGCGCCCCTCATCGGGCGCGTCCTCCGCGAGGTGTTCAAAAACGACGCGAAGGTCGAGAAGGCGAAAAAGAAAAAGAAGGGCGCCCCCGACGAGGAGGTCGAAGTCCGTCGCGCAATCCCTGTCGAGCCCGCCGAGCCGGCGGAGCCGATGCAGGAGCCGGCGCGCGACTGATGATCTCCGCAGTGCCGCGAGCGCGGTGATTGCGCGGCTGCTCCGATTGGGGCGCTGGCCACGGAATGCACATTCCCAACCACAGGCCGCGCGGCATTCGCGGCAAAGAAACCTTGGCACGCCCGGTTGTCCGCATGCACGCTTCCGCCCATGCGTCTCCCCACCTCGCTCTGCACTGGCCTCCTCGCTTTCACGCTGCCCTCGTTTGCCGCCGTCGAGGTGAAAGAGGGGCCGGACAAAGTGCGGATCGAGATCGATGGGGAGATCTTCACGGAGTACTGCTTCACCGGCTCGTCACACGTGTATTTTTACCCGCTCATCGGCCCCGGCGGCGCGCGGATGACCCGCGACTGGCCGATGAAAGACACGCCCGGCGAGGATCACGACCATCCGCACCACCGCTCGCTGTGGTTCGCGCACGGACTGGTGAATGGCGGGGACTTCTGGACCGAGGTGTCCACGCACGGGGCAAAGGCGCCGAAGCACCCCGTGGGCAGGATCGAGCACGAGAAATTCCTCGAAGTGAAAGGCGGCGAAAAGGAGGGCGTGATCCGCGACCAGCTCCGCTGGGTCGCGGCAGACGGCAGCGTGCCGCTGACCAGCGTGCAGACTTTCCGCGTGCAGGCCGGACCGGAGCGCGTGATCGACTTTTCCATGGAGCTGAAAGCGGGCGAGAAGGATGTGCTCTTTGGCGACACGAAAGAAGGCACGATGGCCATCCGCATCGCCGAATCCATGCGGCTGCTCGGCGCTGACAAAAAGCCGGGCGCCGGCAAAATCGTGAACGCTCCCGGCGATGTGGACGGCAAAGTCTGGGGGAAGAAGGCGGCGTGGGTGGATTACTCCGGGCCGGTGGATGGAAAGATTGTGGGCATCGCGATTTTCGACTCGCCAAAAAACCCGCGGCACCCGACCCGCTGGCATGCGCGCGACTACGGGCTCTTCGCGGCGAATCCCTTTTGCGAACGCGAGATGGACAAGGAGCAGCCGGCGGGCGCGGGCGATTTCAAACTCGAAGCCGGCAAGAGCGTTACTTTCCAATACCGCATCATCCTCCACGCGGGCGACGCCGCGGAGGCGAAGATCGCCGAGCGATTCGCCAAGTTTTCCGCCACTGCAAAATAAGACCAATCCTGTCCCCCCAAAAAATCCTATGAATCAAACCCGTCGTTCCTTCCTCAAATCCTCCATCGCCGCCGGTGCGGCGCTCTCGCTGCCGGCCCGGCTCTACTCCCAATCCGCGGGTGCGAACAACGACATCCGCGTCGGCGTCGTCGGCTTCAACGGCCGCGGCCAGGACCACATCAGCAACTACCTCGGCATCAAAGGCGCGCGCATCGTGGCGCTGTGCGATGTGGATTCCACCGTGCTCGAGAAGGGGGTGGCCCAGCTCGGGAAAAAGGGCCACACCGTGACGCCCTATCAGGACATCCGGAAGATGCTGGAGAGCAAGGAGGTCGATGTCGTCTCCATCGCCACGCCGAACCACTGGCACTCCCTGGGCGCGATCTGGGCGATCCAGGCCGGCAAGGACGTGTATGTGGAGAAGCCCGTCTCGCACAACGTGTGGGAAGGCCGGCAGCTCGTGAAGGCCGCGGACGTGCATCAGAAAATCGTCCAGATGGGAGTGCAGAGCCGCTCCGGTGCCGGGCTCGCGCAGGCTCTGGAGTGGTTGAAAGACTCGCCGCTCGGCAAACTCCAGTATGCCCGCGCGCTGTGCTACAAGCGCCGCCCGAGCATCGGCAAAGTGGACGGCGAGCAACCCGTGCCGGCGACGATCGACTACGATCTCTGGTGCGGTCCGGCGGAGAAGCTCCCGCTCACCCGCCAGAAGCTGCACTACGACTGGCACTGGGTCTGGAACACCGGCAACGGCGACCTCGGCAACCAGGGCATCCACCAGATGGACATCGCGCGCCGCTTCCTCGGCGAGGACGCGCTCTCGCCCTCCGTCATGGCCGTCGGCGGACGCCTCGGCTATGTCGATGACGCGGAAACGCCGAACTCGCTCATCATTTTCCACGACTACAAAAAGGCTCCGCTGATCTTTGAAGTGCGCGGGCTGCCGGAAAAGGCCGCGGGGACGGTCGCCGGGCCTGACGGCAAGGAGAAGAAGACGCCCGAGCAGATGGACAAGTATCGCGGCGCGAGCGTGGGCGTGATCGTGCAGTACGAAAAGGGCCACATCCTCTGCCCGAATTACAACGACGCCATCGCATACGACGCGGATGGAAACGAGATCCGCAAATTCTCGAAGAGTGCAGGGAAAAAAGCCGAAGGTGCGCCCGAGGAGAAGCCCGCCGGCGAGCCGAATTCGGAGAATCACTACGTGAATTTCCTCAAGGCCGTCCGCAGCCGGAAGACCTCCGACCTGAACGGCAAAATCATCGACGGCCACATCTCCAGCGCGCTCTGCCATACCGGCAACATCGCCTACCGCCTCGGCAAGAAAACCGCGCCCGGCGCGATTAAGGAGAAGCTCAAGGGCAGCAAGGAGGCGACCGATTCATTCGACCGTCTCGCCGCGCACCTCGCCGCCAACAACGTCGATATTTCCACCGATCAACTGACCTTTGCCGAGCATCTGAGCTTCGATCCGAAGACGGAGAAATTCATCGGCAACGCCGAGGCGGACAAGCTGCTCACCCGCCAGTACCGCGCGCCCTACATCGTGCCGGAGAAAGTCTAGCCCCCGGTCCAAACCATCCATCCTTCCCGCCATGCGCCTCCTCCCCATCCTCCTCGCCTCGCTCGTCACCGCTGCGCTACACGCAGCGCCGCTCGATCCCATTCCGCTCTGGCCGGCGGGAGCGCCAGGCGCGCTCGGTGACAAGGATGATGACAAGCCGACGCTCACCGCCTTTCTCCCAGCGCCGGAGAAGGCCACCGGCGCGGCGGTCGTCATCTGCCCCGGCGGCGGCTACGGCGGACTCGCGTCGCACGAGGGCGCGGGCTACGCCGAGTGGCTGGCGGAGAATGGCATCGCGGGGATCGTGCTGAAATACCGCCTCGGATCGAAAGGCTACCGTCATCCTGCGATGCTCAACGACGCCGCGCGCGCCGTGCGCCTCACCCGCGCGAAAGCCGCCGAGTGGAAGATCGACGTGAAACGCGTGGGCATCATGGGCTCCAGCGCGGGCGGGCATCTCGCGTCCACGCTGCTCACGCACTTCGACGCCGGGAAAGCGGACGCCGCCGACGCCGTCGAGCGTCTCAGCTCGCGGCCCGACATCGGCATTCTCTGCTACGCCGTCATCAGCATGGGGCCGAATACGCACGGCGGCTCGAAAGGCAACCTGCTCGGCAAAGAGCCCGCACCCGAACTCGTGGAACTGCTCTCGAACGAAAAGCAGGTCACAAAGGAAACGCCGCCCTGCTTCATCTGGCACACATGGGAGGACGCCGCAGTGAAGGTCGAGAACTCGCTCGACTTCGCCGCCGCGCTGCGGAAAGCCGGCGTGCCGTTCGATCTGCATGTCTATCAGAAAGGTCCTCACGGCATCGGCCTCAGCATCGGGAAAAACGGCGCAGCCTCGGGCGAGGTGCATCCATGGGCGAAAGACCTCATGGTCTGGCTGAAAGCGCAGGGCTTCGCGAAGTAGCGGTCAGCTCGCGGAGCGACGCGAAAGCGCGACGCGCTCGGTTTCTTGTGGGAATGGGCGCGCGGAACTGGTAGCCACATCGTCGTGCCTGGCGCACGACGGTCGCGAAAGTCCCAAACTCCCCGCGTATGAACTCACGAATCTGCCGAGTCTTGCTGATGGTTCTGTGCCTCCCCGTGCGCGCGGTTTTCGCGGCGGATGCCGAGGCTGACCGGATCACGCGACTCGAGGCCGCCGTCCGCGCGCTGCAGCGGCAAAACGAGGCGCTGGCCGGCGAACTCGCGCGCATGAAAGCCGCCGGCCCGGCCGCCGGCGGAAAGGCGGCGGTGGACGACGTGGAAGCGCGCCGCGTGACCGTGCTCCCGGCGGGAAAGGAGACGAAGCTCGTCATCGGCGGATTCATTCACGGACAGGCGGAATTCGGCGACGCGGGCGCCTACTCCGGCCGCTTTCCCGGCGGCGTGAACGACACCGACGACCGCTTCCGAGTGCGGCGCGCGCGGCTCAGCGTGAGCGGCGAGTTCCTCGAGGATTTCGATTTCAAACTCGACGGCGAGTTCACCCAGGGTGACGGCATCGGCGGTGGGCGCACCGCATTTTCGGGCGCGGACCTTTTCATCAACTGGCACGCGCTTCCGGAGGCGAACGTGAGGGCCGGGCAGTTCAAGGCGCCGCTCGGGATGGAGATGCTTACGCCGGCGACAAAGCTCCTGACGATCGAGCGCTCGCTCGCCAGCGAGGCGCTCACGCCGCAGCGCCAGATCGGCGTGCAAATCTGGGGCAGACCGCTTGCCAGTCTCGCGCCCGGCTACGCGGATCGCGTCAGCTACGCGGCTGGCGTTTTCAATGGCAACGGCCGCAATACGAACACCAACGACAATTCCGAGTTCATGTGGACGGGCCGGCTCGAAGCGGTGCCGTTCACCGGGCGTCTCGGCGGCCTCGATTCGAGCGTGAAAATCGGCGGCAACGCCCTTTGGTCACGCGACGAGGCCGGCACCAATATCTCACCGTCTGGCGCGCTCCGGCTGGGCGCCGATGGCTCGCTGAGCGCCTTCCCACTGCCCGTGCGCGACGAGCGCTTCGCGTGGGGCGCGGATGTCGTGTTTGCCATCGGCTCCTTCGATCTGCGGGCGGAGTACCTGCGGGAAAGCGTGCGGCCGCGCGGCGCTGCGGGAGCGGGTTTTCGCGAGTTTGACGCGAGCGGATATTACGTGCAGGCGGCGTTCTTTCTCGTGCCTGGGAAGCTGCAGATGGTGGCCAAGTGGGAGAGCTTCGATCCCGACCAGGCCCCGAACGACGACATCCGCTCGATCACGGGCGGCCTCAACTACTACCTCAAGGGCGACGACCTGAAGCTCATGCTCAACTACATCCACACCTGGTCCGACTTCCGTCGCGAGCGCCCCGGCCCCGGTGGCGACCAGTTCGACCAGATCGTCGCGCGCCTTCAGGTGATGTTCTGATACGCCGATGCAGACGAGTCCTCCGGCGCGGCGCCTCTCCATCGTCAGAAAACTGACATTTTTCGTCGCTGCGCTCGTCGTCCTCGTCGCCGGGGCGCTGACGGGCACTGGTTACTTACTCGCCCGCGCCATGCTTCGCGGGCAGATCGAGGACCGGCTCACGATCATCGCCGGCAGCCGTCAGGCGCTGCTGCTCCACTTTGTCGATCAGCAAAAGGAACGCGTGGCGCTCGTGGCGAGCCGTACGCGCCTCCGGCAGTTGCTCGGCGACCACGCCGCGGGCAGGATCGCGACCGAAGAATTTCGTGCCGAAACCGCCCCAATCCTGCGCGACGCACAGCAAAGCACCGAAGGCTTTCTCGGCATCTGGATCGTCGGTCTCGACGGCAAGGTGCTGACCGCGATCGACGGGAACCGGCTCACCGCGGACTACGCCGCCGACCCCGATTTCCAGCGGGGTATGACGGAGAAAACCGTGAGCGCTCCCCGCGTGGTGGACGGCGGCGGTTTTCAGGCGATCGCTGCGGCACCCGTAGTCACGAGCGACGGACGGACTCGCGGTGTGTGCATGGTCCTGCTCGACGCCACGCCTTTGGCGCGGCTGCTCACAGAGACACCCGGTCTCGGAAAAAGCGGCGAAGTGCTTATCGCGACACGTGTCGGTGACGTGATCCACTATCTCCTCCCGTCCCGGAGTGGCCACACGCTTCCGGACGCCAGCGCTTCGAAACTCCCCGCCATGGCGGCGGCCATTGCCGGGAAGAGCGGCTTTACCGAGCGCATGAGCATCGGCGGCCGCGCGGTGTCGGCAGCCTACTGTCCCGTGGGCTACCGCGAATGGGGACTCGTCGCGCGAATAGAGACCGCTGAAGCCTACGCGCCCGTCGCGCAGCTTCGGCGCATGCTGCTCCTGGTGGGGCTGGGATTCGTGGTGGTCATCGCGCTAGGCTCCCGCCTTCTCGCCACGCGCTTCACACGACCCGTGCTGGCGCTGGCGGAGACCGCCGCCGCCGTCGCCGCGGGCAGGCTCGACGCCCGCGTGGACATCGCCACGGGCGATGAGCTCGGCACGCTGGGCGACGCCTTCAACCGCATGACCGCGCAGCTTTCCGACTCCTACGCCTCACTCCAGCGCCGAATCGAGGAGCGCAGCCGCGTGGCGAAAGCCATCCGCGAAGCGGTGACGCAGCTCTCGGCCACGAGCCGCGAATTGCTCGCCACCACCGCCGCCCAGGCCGACGGAGCGAAGGAGCAGGAAAGCGGCGTCGCCGAAACCGTGGCGACGATGCAGGAAGTCGCCCACACCGCGAGCCAGTCCGCAGAATGGGCGGGCCGCGTCCGCGAATCCGCGCAGAGCGCGGTCGCGATGGGGCAGGAGGGAGGCGAGGCCGTGCAGGAGTCTGTCGCCGCGATGCGCACCGTCCGGACCGAAGTGCAGGCGGTCAGCAGCCACATCCAGGTCCTCGCCGAGGCGGCTCACGCCATCGGCGACATCATCGCCACGGTCAATGTCCTCGCCGATCAGACGAACATTCTCGCCGTCAACGCCGCCATCGAGGCCGCCCGCGCAGGCGAGGCTGGAAAAGGTTTCTCGGTCGTCGCCCGCGAGATGCGCAGCCTTTCCGACCAGTCGCGCAAGGCCACCGCGCAGGTGCGGAGCATCCTCTCGGACATTCAGAAAGCCACCGACGTGGCCGTGCTGAGCGGCGAGCGCGGCCTGACGGCTGTGACGGGCGCCGGGGCGGTCGTGAACCGCGCCGGCGAGGCGATCCAGTCCCTGAGCGAAAAGCTTGCCGATAACGCGAGCGTCGCCGCACAGATCGCCGCCACCGCGCGGCAGCAGTCCGCCGGCATTGCCGAGGCCAGCGCAGCCATGGCCGACATCCTCCGCGTCGCGCGGCAGAATGTCGTCGCCATCGGCCAGGCCCAGTCCGCCGCGAAACATCTCGAGCAACTGAGCGCGCAGCTCACCGACCTGACACCGGAGGCGTAGCGAAAGGGAGAGCCTCTGGCTCCGCTCCATTGAGCGGGCTCCCCGCCTTCTCGCCGCGCTCGCGGGTGCGCTGCTCCTCGTCGCTGGCAGCGGCATCGCGCTGTGGCTGCTGAGCCTGATCTCATCCTGAGCCGTATCCATGCAGTTGGAGACGGTGGATTTTAAAACGCAGAGGCGCAGAGTTCGCGGAGGTTTTCGCTCGTCGAATCCGAGTCACCAAATGGTGAGCGCTTCCAATCATCCCTTTGCGCACTCCTCGTCTCTGCGCCTCTGCGCTTATCCAAAACCTGACTGCATAGCTATGGCTGAGCGAAGGCGGGCGGGGACTCCGCCCTGAGGCAGCGGCGCTTGCAGGGGCGGGGCGCTGCCGACATCGTGGGGCCGCGCGCCGGTGCGAAATGCGCCGGTTTCCCCCGAACCCATCCCTTTCCCATGAACATCAGCCGCCGCCTTCTGCTGAAACTGACGCCGCTGCTCTTTTGGCGCGGCTCGGCGCCGGATCTCCTCTCGGCGGAGACCGGGGCGGCACAGCCGTTTGGCGCGAAGTATCCGAAGCTCGATTCGCTCGCGACCGGCGAGTGGTGGAAGGCCGCGCCGCCGAAGCAGAATCCGCCGCCGTCGATGGACGTGCCGCGCGAGGATGTCGTGGCCTTCGCGCTCTACACGCAGGATCGCGGCGTTCTGAAGCTGACGGCGCAGCTTTACCCGCTGAAGCCCGGTGAACCGCGCGAGGCACGGCTGGAGCTTCAGCGCGACGGCGCGTGGGTCGAGGTGGCGAAGACCGAGGTGCTCTATCCCGGATGGAGCGCGCACTTTCGCATCGAGAAATGGGACGCGACGAAGACGGTGCCGTATCGCGTGCGGCATGGGGAGAAGGCCGCGTTCGACGGCGTGATCCGGCGCGATCCGGTGGACAAGGACGTGATCGTGGTCGCGAACATGTCGTGCAATGCCAGCCGCACGACAGGGCTGCGGCCGGAGATCATCGAGCACTTGAGGACGCACGATCCCGACCTGCTGTTCTTCGCCGGCGACCAGACGTATCGGCACACCGAGCACACGGCCGGGTGGATCGAGTTCGGGCTGCAATTCCGCGACGTGATCCGCGACCGGCCGACGATCTGCATCCCGGACGATCACGATGTGGGGCACCCGAATCTCTGGGGCGAGAACGGCAAAAAGTCGCTCCGCTCCGATGGAGCGGACGGCGGATATTTCTTCCCCGCGGAGTATGTGAATCTCGTGCAGCGGCAGCAGTCGTGGAATCTCCCCGACTCGCCCGATCCCGCGCCGGTGGAGCAGGGGATCACTGTGTATTTCACAAGCCTGCGCGTCGGCGGCGTGGACTTCGCGATCCTGGAGGATCGCAAATTCAAGTCCGGCCCGGACGGCAAGATTCCGAAGATGGGACCGCGCCCCGATCACATCAACGACCCGGCTTATGATCCAAAGACGATCGACCTGCCGGGGCTGCAACTGCTCGGCGAGCGGGAGGAAAAATTCCTTCGCACATGGACGCAGGACTGGACCGGCGCGGAGATGAAGGCCGTCCTTTCGCAGACTGCATTTTGCGGCGCGGTCCACATGCACGGCGGCAGGAATGCGCGCCTGCTCGCCGACCTCGACTGCAACGGCTGGCCGCAGACGCCGCGCGACCGCGCGCTGGAGGAAATCCGCCGCGCGCAGGCCGTGCATCTCTGCGGCGATCAGCATCTCGCGGTCGTGGTGAAGCAGGGCATCGCCGAGTGGGGCGACGGCCCATACGCATTCACGAGCCCGGCGCTGGTGAATACGATCTACGGCCGCTGGTGGCATCCGCTCGACGAAAAGCCCGGCCCGAATCCCGTGCCCGGCAGCCCGCTCCCGTGGACCGGCGATTTCAAGGACGGCCTCGGCAACAGGATCAGCATGATGGCCTACGCAAACCCGCCCGCCATCCAGGACGAGCGCCAGCGCGCCGACGGCTACGGCGTCGTGAGGTTCGACAAAAAACAGCGGAAGATCACCTTCGAGTGCTGGCCGCGCTTTTCCGATGCGAAGCAGGGCGACAAGGCGCAATTCCCCGGCTGGCCCGTCACGGTGGCCATGGAGGACAACGACGGTCGGAAACCCGTCGCGCATCTCCCGACGCTTGTTTTCAAAGGAGCCGCAAACCCTGTGGTGCAGGTGATCGCGGAAGCCACGGACGAAATCCTCTACACCGTCCGGGTGCGCGGCGACCGCTTCCAGCCGCGCGTCTATGCGCCCGGCCAGTACACTGTGAAAGCCGGGCGCGACAAACCGGACGGCCCGGCGATCGAGCACCTGCAAGCCGCTGACAAGGCCGAGGCCGGCGAGCGCGAGATCGCGATCTAGCCGGACGGCTGGCGGGCAGCGTCCGCATCGTCCAGGCGCATCCAATCCGAGACCGCTGGGACACTGAATCGGATCTTCCTCTCCCGCGTCGGGCGGTCCTGCCGTGGATTGGGGCGGATCGGCTTCGCGGAGTGCGTTTGGAAACGCGGACGCGGCGGCCGGATGGGGTGTGGGTCCCGCAGTGGGTCGATCCTTCATCGCATCAAAGCCGTCGTGCAACTCATGCCATCCCTCAAAAAACCTGACAGTCTGGGGGGACGGAACGACGGAATTCTGCCACATGACAGAACCTGCAAGACAATGAAAGCCCTCCACCTCACCCTCTTCACGCTGATCGCCTTGCTCAACGCAGCGCTCGGCGCGGCTGCGAAACCAAACATCGTTTTCATCATGGCCGACGATCTCGGCTGGGCGGACACGACGCTGTATGGGAACACGAAGTTTTACAAAACACCGAATCTCGAACGGCTCGCGAAACGCGGGATGCTTTTCACGCGCGCCTACTCGGCGAGTCCGCTGTGTTCGCCGACGCGCGCGAGCATTCTCACGGGGATGAGTCCCGCGCGGCTCGGGCTCACGACGCCGAATTGCCATGTGCCGCAGGTGGTGCTGGAGGCGTCGGTCGGGAAGAAGGCGGGGCCAGGTGAGAAGGCGATCGCGCCGACGCCGGTGTCGCGGCTAAAGACGACTTATTTCACGCTGCCGAAGGCGCTGAAGGCGGCGGGTTACGCGACCGGGCATTTTGGGAAATGGCATCTCGGGCCGGATCCGTATTCGGCGTTGCAGCAGGGCTTCGACGTGGATGTGCCGCACTGGCCGGGGCCGGGGCCGGCGGGCAGCTACGTCGCGCCGTGGAAGTTCAAGGACTTCGACGCGGACCCCGGCGAGCCGGATCAGCACATCGAGGATCGCATGGCGAAGGAGGCGGCGGCGTGGATGGAGAAGCACAAGGACGCGCCGTTTTTCCTGAACTACTGGATGTTCAGCGTTCACGCGCCATTCGACGCGAAGGCGGCGCTGATCGAGAAATATCGCGTGCGTGTGGATCCCAAGGATCCGCAGCGTTCGCCGACTTACGCGGCGATGGTCGAGAGCATGGACGACGCGGTGGGCACGCTGCTCGACACGCTCGATCGACTGAAGATCGCCGACCGCACGCTGATCGTCTTTTTCTCCGACAATGGTGGCAACATGTATAGCGAAGTGGATGGCACGACGCCGACGAGCAACGCCCCGCTGCGCGGCGGCAAGGCGACTGTCTTCGAGGGCGGCATTCGGGTGCCGTGCTTGGTGAGTTACCCCGGCGAGGTCGGCGCGGGAACGAAGAGCGACGCGGTGATCCAGAGCAGCGATTTCTATCCGACATTCCTCGAAGTGCTCGGGCTGAAGCCGCAGCCGGACCAGCGCTTCGACGGCATCAGCATCGTGCCAGCGCTGAATGGCCAGCCGCTCACGCGCGAGGCGATCTTCACTTACTTCCCGCACGATCCGCCGGTGCCGGACTGGGTGCCGCCGTCGGTCGCGGTGCACAGCGGCGACTGGAAGCTGATCCGCATTTTCCACGGCGGCGAAACCGGCGCGCATGGCTGGAAGCTTTTCAACCTCCGCGAGGACATCGGCGAGAAGAACGATCTCGCGGCGAAGGAGCCGGAGCGCGTGAAGTCGATGGATGCGCTGATCGGGAAATTCCTCGCCGACACGAAGGCCGTGGTGCCGGTGCCAAATCCCGATTTCGATCCGGCGAAGTATCGCCCCGAAAACGAGGGCAAGGGGACGGCGAAGGAGCCATCGAAGCCGGACGCCCGGCCCGCCGCGACGAAAGCAGGAGCCGGTACCGGATTGGCGGACAATGATCCGAAACTGGAGGGCTGGAAGCCGCGTGCGTGCGCCGCGTCCGTGAAGGACGGCATTCTGACCGCGACGGGAAATGGCGAGGCGCCATTCCTCGGCCTCGCCGCGGGCAAGCTAGCTGGCCCGACCGTGGTGAAATTCCGCGCGCGCTCGGCGGCCGGCGGCGCGGGGAAAGTCGAGTGGCTGCCGACTCCGGCTGCCTCCGACAAGGCGAAGTCCGTGGCCTTCCAACTCACCGGCGGCGACTGGCAGGAGGTGAGCGTGGAGCTTCCCGCCGAAGGTCCGCTCGGCATCGTGCGGCTCTATCTCCCGGCGCAAAGGGAGCCCGTGCTGATCGACTGGATCTCGATGCAGAGTGGAGCGGAGACGCGTCGCGCAGATTTCTAACTCGCGATCCTGGATGAAACTCGCGCTCCTATTGCTTGCTGTCTCAGCGCTCTGCGGGAGCGCCTTTGCTGCCAAGGCGGCACAGCCAAATCTCCTCATCATCCTCGCCGATGACATGGGTTACAGCGATCCGGGCTGCTACGGCGGGGAGATCGCGACGCCGGCCATCGACCGACTCGCGGCGGAGGGCGTGCGGCTCACGCATTTTCACAATGGCGGGATGTGCGTGGTGTCGCGCGCTTCGATGCTTACGGGGCGGTGGTGGCCGCGCGCGGTGCCGGCTTTTGCGAAGACGCCGCTGCTTTCCGAGCGGCTGCGCGATGCGGGGTATCGCAGCGCGCTCATCGGGAAGTGGCATCTCGCCGGGCATCCGATGGATCGCGGGTTCGACCGCTTCTTCGGCTTCCTTGCAGGCTTCGCGGATCACTTCGCGGGAGCGCCGAGTTATCGCGACGACCGCGCGCCGTTCACGAAATTCGGCCCGGATTACTACAGCAGCGACGCCTTCACCGATCGCGCGATCGACTTCATCCGCGCGGATTCGGACAGGCCGTTCTTCGTCTATCTCAGCTATCAGGCGCCGCACAATCCGCTCCAGGCACCGCCCGAGGACATCGCGAAGTATCGTGGAAAATACCTGCGCGGCTGGCAGGCCGTGCGCGACGCGCGCTTTGCGCGGCAGAAGGAAACGGGGATCGTCGCAGCCGACGCGGAACTGCCCGCGTATCCGCAGAATCTGCCCGCGTGGGACTCGCTCTCCGACGCGCAGCGCGATCTGGAAGACCTGCGCATGGCCACCTATGCGGCGATGGTCGAGCGCATGGATCGCGGCATCGGGCGCGTGATGGATGCGCTGAAACAGAGCGGGAAGGCGGACAACACGCTCGTCCTTTTCCTCAGCGACAACGGCGCGGATTCCTTCTCCGTCGTGGACGACGCGATGCTGAAGCGCGGCCTGCTGCCCGGTGATCGCGGCTCGAACTGGCAGCCCGGCACGGGCTGGGCCTACGCGAGCGTGACGCCGTGGCGGCTTTACAAAATCAGCCAGCACAACGGTGGCGTGACGACCGGCGCGGTGATGTGGGGCGCGGGTGTGAAGGGAATGCCGGGCCGCATCGAATCCAGTGCCGTCCACATGGTCGATGTGCTCCCGACCTTCCTCGATGCAATTGGAACGCGCGCGGCCGACACCGCCGGCGAATCCTTTCTCCCGCTGCTCAGCGGCCAGCCTTGGAAGCGGAAACAACCGCTCTTTTTTCAATACTTGGACAACCGCGCGATCCGCACAGCCGACTGGACTCTGGGCGAGGTCGATGGCGCGGGGTGGGAGCTTTTC
>JANOBH010000369.1:0-13660 GCA_031411535.1 Chthoniobacter sp.
ACGGCGAGCTGGTCCGCTGCGCTGCCGCCGCCGAGGTCGGGTCCGCCGGCGAGCACGACGCGCGTGGGTTCGCCGCCGGTGTGGGAGTCGATGACGGGGACGCGTCGCGGGTCCGAATCGCTCGTGCGGACTACGCCCATAGACGCGCAATACCGTAGTCGTCCCAAGCCTCATCGGGAGTCACCGCATGGAGGCCAAGGCGCATCGCCTGGACGATGAGCAGGCGGTCAAAGGGATCGCCATGATGCAGCGGGAGCGTCTCCACCCGGCCAATATCCTCCCACGTCACCGGCAGCACCTCGATGCCATTCGACATCAGGGCCAGCCGCAGACCCGGCTCCACGCGGTAACCGATTGAAAGTTTCCCGATGGCCGACTTGATGGCGATCTCCCAAGCCGAAACGATGCTCACGAAGCACTGATGATCCGCGCTCTGGATGGTTTCTTTCATCAAGGCCGGCAGACGCTTGGATCCCTCAAGAAAAAGGAGGAGCGCACTCGTGTCCAAGAGGAGGTTCATCAGCGTTTGCGTTTCGCAGATGTTTTGGGAGAAGCCTCCGCCACGCGCACGGTCTCTTCTTTCGCCGTCTCCATGTACTCCGCAAACTCGGGAAGCGGTGCGTCAAAGTCGTCCGCCATATAGAAATTGGGCGACTTCAGCGAACCCGCGCGCGGCCGCGGGCGCTCGGCGGCGATCCCGCGCAATTCTGCGACCGCCTTTCCGTGGCGCGTAATGGTGATGACGGCTCCGCTTTCCACCTCGCGGAGGAGCGTGGAAAGCTGCGTCTTGGCTTCATAAAGCGAGACCGAGTTCTTCATGCCGCTATTTTGACCAATTTGACCAAACTGGCAAACGCGATTTGCGGCTGGGGAAGGTGGCCGCCTATGCCCCGGTCTTCCGGCGGCGGACTTCCTTCTGGACCTTGCTGCGGCGCTTGTCGGTCAGCTTTGTCTTCCGCTTGCGAAGCTGGCGGGCGATTTTGTCGAGGACAACGTCGAGCGCGGCGTAAAGCTCGGCGGCGGACGCATCGGCGGTGATGTCGGGCCCGGGAATGGCAAGGTGGACTTTGACCGTGAAAGCGTCGGCAGGTTTCGCGGTTTCGTCGTGGATGAGCACGATGTGGGCGGCCACGATCTGGTCGCTCAATTCCTCAAGGTGCTCGATTTTTTCGGCGACGTGGCGGTGGATTGCGGCGGTGAGCCGCACATGGCGGGGACTGAGATGGAGTTGCATGTCTGCCACATATTCCGTGCTGGACGCTGCGCTGGCAATCCTGCGCGCGGCAGTCGCGTGCCCGCTTGCGAAATCCCCGTGGTGCGCCATTTTCGTGCGCACCTGTGAAAACCGTCCGTTTCCTCCTCCCGCTCCTCGCCGTCGCGGCTCTCGTGCACGCTGCGCGGGCGGCGGATTTTTTCGGCGGCACGCCGGGAGCGCCGGGAGCTGCGGGGAAAGGCGTTGCGAGTGACATCCAGCCTCTCCTGGAGACCTACTGCTACAAGTGCCACGGCAAGGGGAAAAAGAAGGGCGGGCTGGCGCTGGACGGATTCAAATCGGCGGAGGCATCGCTCCAGGATCACAAGACGTGGGGGCTGGTGCTGGAAACGCTGCGCGTCGGCGACATGCCGCCGGACGATGAAAAGCAGCCGACGCTGGCGGAGCGGGAACAGATCATGAAGTGGATCGACACGGCGGTTTTCGCGGTCGATCCCGCCCGGCCCGATCCCGGCCGCGTGACGATCCGTCGGCTGAACCGTGCGGAGTACAACAACACGATCCGCGATCTCGTGGGCGTGGATTTCCAGCCGGCGGACGACTTTCCGGCGGACGATTCGGGCTACGGATTCGACAATATCGGCGACGTGCTGACGCTGCCGCCGGTCCTTTTCGAGCGCTACCTCGCGGCGGCGGAGAAGGTGATGAGCCTGGCGATCCTCAACGACCACAAGCCGCGGCCGGAAAAGATCGCGGTCGATCTTTTCAAGATCGAAGGCGGGCCGAAGAACGGCACCACGTCGGATTCGCGGAAGATCGACGACAATGAATCGACGGTGTCCGTGGAACTGCCGGCAGCGGGCGATTACACGATTCGCATGCAGGTGGAATCGCGAAAGCTGGGGCCCGATGCGACGAAGATGGAGTGCAAGCTCGACGGCCAGCTCGTGCGCTCCTTCGACCTCAGGGGTGAGAAGGATCGAAAGGAAACCTTCAACGTGCCGGTGCGCGTGGCGAAAGCGGGTGCGCACACCCTTTCCCTCCGCGTGCTGAATCCGCTGGCGAAGCCCGAGATGGTGAAGGACAAGCCGGTGAACCGAGCGTTTACGCTGCGGCAGCTCGTGTTTCTCACGCCGCCGCAGCCGGTGAAGGCGCCGCCTTCGCAGTACGCGCTCTTCCGGCCAGGCGCCGGGCAGCCGAACCTCGAATTCTCCGCGCGGGCCATTCTTGCGGCGTTTGGCAAGCGTGCCTTCCGCCGTCCGCTCGCGCCGGCGGAGGTGGAGCGCTTTGTCTGGATCTACCAGCAGGCGCTGAAAAAGGGCGGGAACTTTGAGCAGAGCGTGCAGACCGCGCTGACGGCCGTCCTGGTCTCGCCGCACTTCCTCTTCCGCGGCGAGGTGCAGGCGAATCCCGATGATCCGAGAACGGCCGGCCCGATCAATGAATGGGCGCTCGCCTCGCGACTCTCATATTTCCTGTGGAGCACGATGCCGGACGCGGCGCTTTTTGCCGAAGCCGAGAAGGGCACGCTGCGCAAGAACCTCGACGCCCAGGTGCGCCGGATGCTGGCCGACAAGAAATCCTCCGCGCTCGTCGAAAACTTTGCCGGCCAGTGGCTGCAAATCCGCAATCTCAAGCTCGTGCAGCCGGACTTCAAAACTTTCCCCGATTGGGACCGCGAACTCGCGTCGGCGATGGAGCGGGAGACCGGGATGCTCTTCGAGGCGATCATGCGCGAAGACCGGCCCGTGCTGGATTTCATCGGCGCCGACTACACCTACGTGAATGAGCGGCTCGCCAAGCACTACGACATCGCAGGCGTCGAGGGGGAGGCATTCGTCAAAGTGAAGCTCCCGCCCAACCGGCCGGGTGGAATCCTGGGGCAGGGCAGCTTTCTGACCCTGACATCGAATCCCACGCGCACCTCGCCGGTGAAGCGCGGCAAGTACGTCCTCGAAAACCTCCTCGGCACGCCGCCGCCGCCGCCGCCGCCCGAGGTGCCAAACCTCGACGACAAAAACCGCGCCGAGCTCAAGGGCACGCTCCGGCAGCGCATGGAGCAGCACCGGGAGGACCCGAACTGCGCGGGCTGTCATGGCCGCATGGATCCGATCGGCTTCGGGCTGGAGCACTTCGACGGCATCGGCGCATGGCGCGATAAGGATGCCGGAGCCCCGATCAATCCGCAGGGCCAGCTCGTGAGCGGCGAGATCTTCGACGGGCCGAGCCAACTCAGCATGATCCTCCTCACGAAAAAGCGCGCGGATTTCCTCCGCTGCTGCGGTGAGAAGATGCTCACCTACGCGCTGGGCCGGGGCATGGAATTCTACGACCGCACAACCATCGCCAGACTCACCGCGGCGATCGAGAAAGACCCGAAGTTTTCCACCCTCATCCTCGAAGTGGTGAAGAGCGTCCCTTTCCAGCAGCGGCGGGGCGAGGGCGACCACCGGAAGTTTTCCGACGGAGCAAAGACCGCCGCGGCGGCACCAGCGGCACCAGCGGCACCCGTGAAGCCGGCGAAATGAGACCTCGGCGACCCGCTTTTGCGCCTCGCGCGGGTGGTGAACCTGTGGCAGCGTCCGGCGCGTAATTTTCCCCCGCATCCCACGAATCATGCACATCCCCGACAAATCCATCTACCTGCCGCGCCGCACCTTTCTCCGCGGGCTCGGCGTCTCGCTGGCGCTGCCGTTTCTCGAGTGCATGCTGCCTGCCGTGCAGGCGGCGGCGGTCGGCGGCGCGGTGCGGCGCATGGTCTTTTTCTACATGCCGAATGGCATGGACATGGAGAACTGGACGCCGAAGGCGACGGGTTCGAATTTCGAGCTGCCGATGATCCTCCAGCCGCTCCAGCCGCACCGGGCGAATTTCTCCGTGCTCAGCGGGCTGGCGCACGGCAATGCCAAGCCGCTGGGCGACGGCGCAGGCGATCACGCGAGGGCGAACGCCGCCTTTCTCACTGGCGCGCATCCGCGCAAGACGGCGGGCGCGGACATCTCGGTGGGCATCTCCGCGGATCAGGTCGCGGCTTTGCAGATCGGGAAAAACACGCGGCTGCCCTCGCTCGAGCTGAGCTGCGAGCCGAAGACGCGGCAGGCCGGCGCGTGCGACTCCGGCTACGCGTGCGCCTACCAGCACAATATTTCCTGGCGCAACGAGAACACGCCGATGCCGCCGCTCGGCGATCCGCGCATCGTTTTCGAGCGCCTTTTCAGCAATGAGGAGGACCCCGACCTCGCCGCCGGCAAAGCGCTCCGCGAAAGCTGCCGCAGCTCGATCCTCGACGTGGTGCGCGAGGACGCGAAGGCATTCCAGGCGCGGCTCGGATCCACGGACCGGCGGAAGATGGACGAATACCTCACGGGCCTGCGCGAGACGGAGGTGGCGATCGAGCAGGAGGCGAAATTCAAGGCCACCGCGCCGAAGCCGAGCAGCATGGAAAAGCCCGAAGGCATCCCCGGTGACTTCACCGAGCACGTCCGCATCATGTACGACCTGCTGGCCCTCGCGCTCCAGACCGATGCCACGCGCATCGCCACGATGATGGTGCAGCACGACGGCAGCAACCGGGCCTACCCATTCATCGGCGTGAGCGACGGCCACCACGATCTCTCGCACCACGGCAACAGCCCCGAGAAGAAGGAGAAGATTGCCAAGATCAACCGCTTCCACATCGAGCAGTTCGGCTATTTCCTCGGGAAGCTGAAAGGCATGCGCGAGGGCAGCGGCACCGTGCTCGACAACTCCATGATCGTCTGCGGCAGCGGCATCGCGGATGGCAATGCCCACGCGCATAACGAACTCCCGGTCATCCTCGCCGGCGGCGGTGCGGGCGCCCTCGCTCCGGGCCGCCACGTCCGCTTCGACAAGGACACGCCGATGACGAATCTCTACATGGCCATGTTTGAGAAAATGGGCGTGAAAGCGGACCGCATGGGCGACAGCAGCGGCGTGCTGAAGAACATCTAGGCCGCCGGGGCGGTCAGTAGCTGGCGATGAAGCCGGCGACGCAGCGGGTGAGGGCGCGGCGCGCGGGAGTGAGGCCGCGGACGAAGCGGATGAAGGGGCCGATCTGCCCGCGGTGCCGGGCGAGGTAGCGCAGGAGTGCGAGCGGGCGCGGGCGCTGCGCGGCGAGGTCGAACCACTCGCCGAATGGCACGGGCAAAGCCTCCAGCGCGGAGTCGCTGATCGCGCGCACGGCGAGCAGCGGCACTCCGGCGCGGGCGCAGGCGGCGGCGACTGAGGCGGTCTCCATATCCACTCCGAGCGCGCCCGTCCCGCGGGCGAGCGCCGCCTTTTCCCCGATGGTCTCCGCGGCCCGCGGCTCGCTGGCGAGCGTGCCGAAAAAGGCGTGCGCGTTCCCGGCGAGTTGCGCCCGGCATTTCGCGACCAGCGCGGGGTCGGAAAAATTCGTGGCGACGACGAGATCGCCAGTCGCCAGCCGGGGGGCGAGTCCGCCGGCGAAGCCGGTGCTGATAAGCAGGCGCGGGCGCTGCCAGGCGAGCAGGGCCGCGGCATTCTCCGCCGCCGCTTCCGGGCCGACCCCGGTATGGCCGAGGATCACCTCTTCGCGGCCGAGGTTTCCGAGGATGAAACGCGGGGACTCGCCGCCCACCGCGCTCGCATTCCGCAGCATGCGGCGAAAGTCCTGGCTTTCCTGCGGCAGGGCAAAGGTGACGGCGATCATGGGCGGGGCGGAATCAATGAGCGAATGAGTCCGCGAGTCAATGAGTGGGAGAGCGTTCCGCGCATTCATCCATCAGTCCGCCGGCCGGGAATCCAGCGGCGAGAAAATGGGTAGTCAGCGAAAAACCGGCTCGCTATGTTCCCGCGGCTTAGCCCAACTCCTCCCTATGCTTTTCGACCGCCGCTCTCCCATCGCTGCCCTCGTTTGCTCCGCTGGCGTGATGTGCGCGGGCCCCCTCGCGCAGGCGCAGGCGCCGGCCACGCTCGACCAGCAGATGATGCAGAAGGCCGAGAAGCTGAGCGACGAAGGCAAGCACGCCGAGGCCGCGGCGACCTACGATGAACTGGTGAAGAAATACGCCGCCTCGCCGTTCGTGCCGGAGGCGAATTTCCGCGGCGGCTACGCCTACTACAATGCGGGCAATTTCGATGCAGCCGTGGCGTCTTTCAAAAAGGTGCTCGACGACAAAAAGACACCGCCGGAGCTGGCGGAACTGGCCCTCAGCCTCATGCCGCAGGTGCTCTCGGCGAAGGCCGGAAAGCTGAAGCCGGACGATCCCGCGCGAAAGCCGGCCTTCGAGGAGGCCGTCAAACAGTTCGACCAGTACCTCTCGCGATTCCCCAACAGCGAGGAAGTCGAGTCCGCGAACTACGGCAAGGCGGTCGCGCTTTACCAGCTCGGCAAGTACGACGACGCGGCGACGGCGCTGAAGACGAATCTCCAGAAGTTCGCGGCCAGCCCGACGGTGCAGGACAGCCAGTACCTCCTCGCGCTCACGATCGGCACCATCGCGAACGTGGCGATGCAGGCCGCGACGGGCGAAAACAAGGCCGCCGAGGCGCAGTACGACGAGGCGGAGAGGCTGCTGCGAGACATCATCAACAAGCGGCAGAACCTCGCGCTGGCCAATGACGCGCAGTTTCAGGTCGGCGAGATCCTCCTCGCCCGCGGCGGAAACACGTCGGACAAGGAGCAGCAGGCTGCGGTGTTCAGCCGCGCGCTGGATTCCTACCGCACCGTGCAGACAAAGGATTACGTCGTCGCGGCCCAGCAGCAGCGGGTCGAGTATTTCAAAAAGGCGCAGGTCGATGCCGGGCAGAAAGGCGATCTGGCGCTCTTCAAGAAGCTCAAGCGCGTCGTCGAGAAGGAGCAGGAAAAGCTCGCCCTCTTCCAGGAGCGCGGGGACGAGACGGTGACGGCGAAGATCAAGGCCGGGCAGATTTTCTCCATGATGGGAAAGCCGGACGAGACCCGCATGGTGATGAGCTACATCGACCAGAACGGTCTGGCCACGGCGGAGGACCAGAAGAAGCTGGTGCTCTACCATATCGCCCGCAGCTACGCCCTCCAGTATCTGGCGGACAAGGCGGTGGAGAAATACAACGCCTTTCAAGCCGCCTACAAGGGCGACCCCATGGCGCAGGATCTCCCGCTGCTGATCGGCGCGATGTATCTAAAGGACGACCCGAAGCTGAAGGACCCGGACAAGGCGACGAAGTTTTTCGAGGAAGCCGTGCAGCTTTACCCCGGTACGAAAGCGGCCTCCGCCGCCGTACTCATGCAGGCGCAGGCGATGATCCAGCTCAAGCGCTACGACGACGCACTCAAGGTGCTGAACGACACCCTCGCGAAAAACCCCTCGAAGGACCTCGCCGTCGATGCCGAGTTTTTCCGCGCCGCGGTGTATTTGGAGACCGGGAAGACAGACGAGGCGCTCAGCAGCTACAAGAAGGTCCGCGACACCTATGCGGGGACACCGCAGGCCGAGCAGGCACACTTTCAGGTCGGACAGATCCTCAGCGGCACGGATGCCAAGGCGGCGATCGGCGAGTTGCAGGCCTTCCTCACGAAGTTTCCCAACAGCCCGCTCGTCCCCTCGGCGAATTTCGCTCTCGCCAGCGCCCAAAGCGCGGCCGGCCAGAAGGACGCGGCCATCGCCACCTTCAAGGCGCTCGCCGACAAGTATCCCAAGAGCGAGGCCGCGCCCTACGGCTTCTTCGAGCGCGCGAAGATTTTCGCCGGCAACCAGAAATTCGACGACTGCCTCGCCGTCATGCACGAGTTCATCAAGAGCTACCCCGGCAACCCGGCCCTCTTTCAGGCGTACGATTTCATCGCCCAGATTCAGACCAGCCAGAGCAAGCCGCAGGACACGCTCGCGACCTACGAGGAGTTCGTGGAAAAGCATCCGAAGGATCCCAGCGCCGCGGAAGCGCTGCTCAAGCTCAGCACCCTCTGGAAAGGCTACACGGAATCGCAGGGGCGGTATCTGGGGCTCGACGAAACGCAGCGCACCGAGTGGCGCAAGGGCGTGGAAAAAAGCACCACCGCCGCGGAGCGCGTCCTGACGGAGTTTCCCGACAGCCCCGCCGTCGCGCTCGCGCTGAAAAACCTCCTCGACGTGCAGCGGCTGCAGCAGGCGGTGAAGCTGAAGAGCGAGGCCGAGGGGGAGAAATACTTTGAGGATCTCGCGGCGAAATTCGGAGGCCATCCCGGCACCAAGGCCAAGATCGGCTTCACGCTCGCCGCCTTGACCTTTGAAAAGGACAAAGCCAAGGCCGTGCAGCAGATGAGCAGCGCCTACAACCCCAATCTCAAGTTTGCGCCAGAGGACATCGACCTTTACGGCCTCGCGCTCATCGACGGGAAAAAATACGACGAAGCCATCGCTGTGTACGAGAAGCTCGCGAAAGACTACCCGCTTTCACCCTCCGGCACCGGCTCGCGCGATGTGCAGGAGGCGCAGGCCATCGCCCTCGCCGGCCTCGGCAAGGCCATGCAGGAAAAGGGCGACAAGGAAGGCGGCGGAAAGAAATTTGCCGAACTGGAGCAGCTCTACTCGTGGTCGAAAAAGATGCTCGAAGTCCACTACGGCATCGCGCTCGGTTTGCATGAGAACAAGAAGGACGAAGAGGCGGTCGAGCGGCTCTACAAGGTTATCAAGTCGCAGGAAGCGTCCGCCGAACTGCGCGCGAAATCGATGCTCCTCCTAGGCAGGATTCACGAGGACAACGGACGCTTCGCCGATGCGATCGACAACTACGTGAAGATTTCCGTCTTCTACAGCGCGATCCAGAAGGCCGCCGCCGAAGGGCTCTGGCGCGGGGCGCAGCTCCTGGAGAGGCAGGCCGACGGCCAGATCCCCATGCCCACGCCTCCCCCGGCGCAAAAGGCGCCGGCAAAGGGCAAGCCCGCCGCGCCCGCGAAGAAATAGATGTCCCCCGCTTTCCGACACATGCTGAAACGCCTCGCCCTGCTCCTCCTCGCCGCCGTGCTGGCCGCCGGCACGCCCGCCTGCAAGCACAAACAAACCGCGGCCGAGAAGCGGGCCGAGGAGGTCAAAGCGTTTCGCGTCCGGCAGAAGCAGATGGCCGCCAAGGCCTACCAGGACATCGTCACGAAGTACCCAGACTCGGAATTCGCCGCGCAGGCCAAAGAGCGGCTCCAGGCGCTCGGACCCGTCGCCGAGAAGCCGAAGAAAAAGAAGTGACCCGGCCAGAGCGCGCCGCCGCCGTCATCACCGCGCTCGCGCGCACCTACCCGGAGGCGCACTGCGAGCTGGATCACACCACGCCGCTTCAGCTCCTCGTCGCCACCATCCTCTCCGCGCAATGCACCGACAAGCGCGTGAACCTCGTCACCCCGGCGCTCTTTCGCACCTGCCGCACCGCCGCAGACTACGTGGCGCTGCCCGCGGAGCAGCTTGAGGAGTTGATCCAGTCCACCGGCTTCTTCCGCTCCAAAGCGAAGAACATCCGCGCGTGCTGCGCCGCCCTCGTCGCGCACCACGGTGGCGAGGTCCCGCGGACCATGGAGGCGCTCACCGCGCTCGCCGGAGTCGGGCGGAAAACGGCGAACGTCGTCCTCGGCAACGCCTTTGGCATCAATGTCGGCGTCGTCGTGGACACCCACGTCCAGCGCCTCTCGCAGCGCCTTGGCCTGACGAAACAAACCACGCCCGAGAAGATCGAGCAGGACCTGATCAAACTTGTCCCGCGCGCGCAGTGGACGGACTTCAGCCACTGGCTCATATGGCACGGACGCCGCCGGTGTACCGCGCGAAAGCCGGACTGCCCCGGCTGCGAACTGCGCGCCCTCTGCCCCAGCGCGGACAAGCCATCCCCAAACTGAGGGATTGGAATGCCGGCTTTTTGGAAAAACTCTGTTTCGGAGGCTGGCGGGGGCGCATCGGCTCACCTCACTGGGAACGAGGAGAACTTGGCGTTTCGGACAGGCGGCTGCTGATGCCGCTCCGAGGCGCCCATTCTTTTTGGGGAAATGAGAGCGCATCACGGCCGCCCTGTTTCCCTCGCCAGGTTCACTTCTTGGTCAATGAGGGAATCTCGACTTCCAAAGAACCGGAGGTGAGTTCTCCCTTCCATTGGGACTCCTTCCGATCGCTGACGAAGACCGCCTTCACTCGGTATTTTCCCGCCGGGACAAGGTTTGATCCACCTGTTCGCTGCCAACTCGTAGCTCTATCTTTGCCGGGAGTGTATTCTGCCGGGTAAGGAATCCCCAACTCCCCGGGTGCGAGCACGGTGGCGAAGTATTCCACATCGTCTGCGTCCAACTGCTTTTGATCACTCACGTGGTTCAAGCCCTGATAAGTAATGGAAAGCGGTTCACCTCCCTCGCTCGGCGTGAGGATGAGCTTCGTCACGGGAATCGCTCCACCAGGCCCCATAGCGGCGCACCCAAAAGATGATGGAATGAAACTCACCGGGGATTTGCCGGCATTTCGCACCTGGACATTGACGCGCAAAGTCCCGCCGTCGAACAAAGCCATCGGAACTCCCTTGGTTCCCGCAGTCGGGGAGATCCCCAATTGAAGGCCGTTGACCGCGGCACCCCAAGCGATGCTGTCGGTGTTGGATCGGTCCCCTGCATCGGCAGCCTTTGGCTCGAACAAAACGCGCGCCTGGCTGGCCAGCTTTTCAAAGAGCGCACTGAAGGCGCGGGCGTCCGATTCCCGATAGAATCTGAGAAACGGACCGTTGGTTTCGACCAGGCTCAGGATGGTATCCCCCTTCCGCAACACTTCGATGGAGCGCGAGCCCAGGTGGTAGCGGGAGCCGATGAATCCGACTTCCGAACCCTTTCCCTTCCTGGCCTGAATCTCGATCGCCTTGCCTTCGAGGAGAACTGTGCAGATTCCTTTCGAGTCAAACGGGCGCGCCGTGATCTTGTCGGCACCATCATCTTCGTGCTGGATGCGGCGGACTTGACCGGACGTGAACTCCCACGTCTCCTTCACTTCGTTTGGGACACCATCTCCGGATCCCCTCTTATCGGGTTCCCCCAGGCAAGCGTTCACGCGGATGATCATGCCCTCGGGCCATGAGCCGGACGTCCGCCCCTGTTCGAGAAGCGCCTTCGCAGAAATCGTCTCCTGTTTGTCTCCCTCGGTGGAAGGATTCTCATCCGCTTTGACCGGGCCGGGAACGACAAGCGAGCCGGCCAGCAGCGCCATTGCAGAGAGAGTGAATTGGATTTTCATTAAAGATGAGACGGGCAGCGTGATGGTTTCTTGGAAACTGTTCGTTTACGAGAAGCAGGCAACATTTTTTTGGAAAATGAGCCAGATAGATGGACTTCCCTGACCCTCACTCTCCCACTGGCAGGAGCGAATTTCTTGAACCGACCCATTCCTCGCAGGCCCGCGTTCCTTGGCTCCGTGAACTCAGTGTTGGTCGCTACCCACAAGTTCTGCCTTTGTCGATTTATCTTTTACCAATCCCCGGTAGCTCCAGAGGATAGGCCTGCCCGACCCGAAGGCCGTATAAGTTGCGACAAGTCCCTGCTTTGTTTGCTTGAGGACGAACGTCCCGGCGTCCCCCAACCCGTCGGCGACGGTGGTATAAACCCAAGCATCGGCAGCCTTGCTCTGCAATTTACCGGAAAAGAGATAGGGACTTAGGATAACTCCATCCTGAGGAGCTTTAACTTTCCCGCCTTTTGGATGGCCCCCAGCGTCCAGCGGGACAATTCTTATTTTCGCGCCATGATTTGAGACGTGTAACTGTAGATTCTCCTTCTCGTGGGCGGGCTTATAGTCCTTATCCGGAATGGGTGAGTGGGGAAACTGGACCGAGGGGTCTTCCGCCACACTAATGATTGTGAGGGTGTAATCACCGTCCTTCATCAGGACAGGCAGTTCAGATCCTTTGGCAAAGGTCGCTCCAAGTAGATACATGAGTAATGCGAATTTTTTCATAACTTATCCCCTGACACGTTGCTGTCATAGAGTTTCGCGCAACGGTTGGGAGATTGAAAGTGATTTGCTCAGGCAAGCGGGCTGGGTATAGCTCTGTATTCGACGAAATGATTTCGTCAATTCGGGCCACGAGGCGGGGAGCAATACGGCGGTGGTGGCCGGCCAGGGTAGGCAGGCGATTCCCTGGCGCCGGGGAGTCATGGATTGGAAGGCGGGGGCGCCTTCGCGGTCAGTCGTTCCGCTCCCAGCCGGCCACGATGCCGTCGTCGAGCGTGACCTTCAGCCCAAAGCGGTTCCGCGCAGTCGGCCGGTACTTCCACACTTCCTTCGTCTTCGTCTTCAGCACCTTTTGGTCGATGTCGGCGGGGCGCCCGAGGCTTTCCACGAGCTGCTCCTGCGTTTCTCCCTTCCACAGGATGCACTTCATGATGCGCCGCGCGATCTCCGGATCGCCGTACATTTCGATCAGGTGCCTGCGCCGCCGCCGGTAGGCCCAGACGCAGACGGCGAGGACGAACACGGCGAGGCCGAGCGCACCGAAGAGGATTTTCTCCAGCAGCGACATCGCCACGAATGCGCCCGGCAGCAGGGTGTTCAAAGCGGAGCCAGCGAGGTGAGTCACGCGCGCGAGCCTGCCGCACGCGCGAGCGGAATCAAGAGCCTTCACCAGCGCCGGCCGCAGCCCTTTCGCCGCTTGCCGCGTCCGCCGCAGCGGAGTGAAAATGCGCGCATGTCCTCAGCGAAAAATCTCGCCGCCGTCCTCGCCGCCGCTGCCGCAGTCGCGCTGGCGCCGTGCCGAGCCGAGGAGCGCGTCTTTCACCTGCTGCCGATCTGGGACGACCTCACCTCGCTCAATGACGACGCCGTCATCCAGCAGCAGATGGAAAAGCTCAAGGCGCAGGTCGGCTCGAACAGCCCGCATTTCAAAGTCGGCTTCTCCTTCATCACCGGCCCGAACACCGCGCGCCTCACGCACCTCTGCGAGCTGGCGAAAAGGAACGACCTCAGCCTCGGCCTCATCTACGGCGCGGCCACGCACCACGTCGGGCCGGGCACATCCGTCGGCAAGCTCGTCGCGGACGATCTCCGCCTCTGCCAGTGGCGGCTCGACGGCAAGACATGGCGCGGCGGCGGCACCAGCGAGGACGCACGCGACACGATGGTGCCCACGCCCTCGCGCTACGCCACGGCGATCCGCGCGGACTACGAGCGCTCGACCACGGACTGGGCGCGCGCCGTCTCCGCGGTGCTGCAGAAAGCGCCGGGCGTCATCCATGTCATCAGCTTCACCATCGAGGAGGAGTTGGCGCTCGGCGGGGTGAAAGCCGACGCCCTTCTCGCCGACTACAGCCCGTTTGCCGTGACCGAGTTTCGCGACTGGCTGCGCCACCGCGGGATGTACGACGCGGATGGAAAGTACGCTGGCCAGGGCGCGCCCGCCGCCATCACCGGCGGCCAGATCAGCGTCGCGGGAAAGATGGTGAGCCCGTTCCACGACGACCCCACGCCCGCCGATGCGCGCGGCACCGGATCGAGCTTC
>JANOBH010000370.1:0-3886 GCA_031411535.1 Chthoniobacter sp.
CGGAAGCTTGGGCGAAGGCACAGCATCGCGCCGCCTACCACGCTGCATCGTAAATGTCGTAGATCGCCATCTACGACATCTGCCACTCCGCCAGCCCAATACCAGACACGCCGTCAAGAGGTGCTCCGCGCACCGCTTACCATCCAGCGATGAATGCGGGCGCTCTTGGTTGTGCCAGTGCCGGTGTTGTTTGCCGAGCACTTTAGCCTCCAGCACCGACGCGAAGGCTTCACGGTTGAGGAACTCGTCCCGAAAGCGGCTGTTGAAGCTCTCGCTGCAGGCGTTCTGCCACGGGCTGCCGGGCTTGATGTAAAGCGTCTTGAACCCGCGCCGCGTGATCCAGTCCTGCACCGCCACCGCCACGAACTCGGGCCCGTTGTCGCTGCGGATGAACTCCGGCACGCACCCGCGCGCCATCACGGCCTCGTCCAGGATGCGGATCACGTCGTTGGCTTCCATCCGCCGCTCGACTTCCAGCGCCACCAGCTCCCGGCTGAACTCATCGCAGATCGGCAGCCATTTGAGCCGCCGGCCATCCTCCGTCTGATCAAAGATGAAGTCGTAACTCCACACATGGTTGATCCGCTCGGCCCGCAGCCGCTGCGTACCGCTCTCGCTGCTCCCGAGCCGCTGGCGCTTGCGCTGCCGCCGCGGCACCTTGAGCCCTTCCTGCCGCCACAGCCGCTGCACCCGCTTGGCGTTGATCTCCATCCCGGCCCGCCTCAGCATGGCCGTGACCATGCGGTAGCCCGCTCGCGGATGCGCCGCCGAGATCCGCCTCAGTTCCGCGGCCAACGCCGCGTCCTTGCCACGCTTGCGCCCACGGTAACGTTGCGTGGCTCGTGGCTGCCGAATCGTGGTGCAGGCCCGGCGTTCGCTCACTTTCAGCTCCTGCCGCACATGCAGCACGGCTTGCCGTTTGCGCTCCGGGCCTACCATTTTCCCTCCGCCACCTCCTTGAGGATCGAGAGGTCCAGGGCTTGGTTGGCCACCAGCTTCTTAAGCTGCGTGTTTTCCTTCTCCAGCGCCTTCAATCGTTTGACCGTCTCCTCCTTGGCACCCCCATATTCCTGCCGCCAGCGGTGGTAGGTCGGCGGGCTGACTTCCAGCTTCTTGCACACGGCCTCCACGCTCTGGCCTCCGGCCAGCAGTGTGACCGCCTCGCGCAGCTTCTTGATGATCTCTTCGGGTGTGTGTCGTTTGCGTTTCATGTTGAGAGTTCGGCGGCGCTCACGCGCCGCCAACACTCATAGCGCCTGAATCAACTTTCGGGGAGCACGCCAGGTATTCGTCCTTCATGGCTTCGATGCGCTCGTAACGGGCCGCGGCGCCTCCGAGAGGATGCCCAGCGTTTTTTTAAATATGTCGCGCTGCTCGCGCACCCGCGCCAGCTCGGCGCGCAGCGCGCGGTTCTCGGCTTCCAGATCGGTCCGCTGCGGCGCGGCCTCTCCACCGTAGCGACGCTTCCACTCCTTGAGACTCGGGTAGCTGATCCCCAGTTCCTTGGCGATCTGCGTCCCACTCTGAGCGCTGCGCAGCCAATGCTCCACGTCCTGGCGTTTGAGGGCCTCTTCGTAGCGTTTCGGTTCAACGACCGCTCTCGCCACACCGCACTTCTCGTTCTTAATTTTGTTCATCGTCGTTCATTCCACCCACCGCCCCTCAGGGTGTCGACCAAACCGGGGCAAGCTCACACAGACGAGCATCGCGCATCTTCCCCGTGAAAAGTTCATGGAAGTGCCGATGCCCGTTCCACCCCTCCCCGAACAACGCGCCATCGCAACAGCATTGAGCGATGTGGATGGGCTGCTGGGCGGGCTGGACCGGCTCATCGCCAAGAAGTGCGACCTCAAACAGGCCGCCATGCAGCAACTCCTCACCGGACGGACCCGACTGGTCTGACCCGGAAAGGCGGAGATCGCGGCCCGTGGACCGAGCCTACGACGCGAGCCCGAAGTGCCGGTAAGCGGCAAAGACGATCGGCTTGGCCCACTGCGGGGTGGCACCCAGGCGGTTAGCAGGTGGGAAAGTGAGTCGCTGGTCTTCGATGCTCAGGACCAGCCGGGGCTCCGGGGGTGCGCCGGTCGCCGGGTCGCGCTCCAGGGAATTGTCGTAAACCCGCAGAACGGTGAGGTGCGGGATGAGGCGGATGAGATTGGCGTGGCTGCCGACCCAACGCCGGCGGATGTCGCTCTCCGGAATGTCGTGCCCGCCTTTTTTCACCCGCGCGGCGACGCGCTGGAGATGAAGCTCGACGCTCTCCAGTCCGGCGAACCAAACGCGCACGCCCGCGCCCTGGGTCGCGGCTTCCAGCAGCAATCGGGTGATCGTTTCACCGCCCAAGGTGGTCTCGAAAGCGAAGGCGGAGCCATCGGCGATGGCGGCCTCCAGCCGGCGCCTGCCCCCCTGCCAGGCAAAGGCGTTGGCGTCCCGCTGGCCCAGACCCGGGCAGGCAGCCATCGCGGTGCGGGCGACCTCGTCGGGATTGAAGTATTCGGCGCCGTGCTCGCGTAGCTGCGCGCCGCCGATGCTGCTTTTCCCGGCGCCATTCACTCCGGCCAGGACGGTGATCTCCGCCCGCCGCGGGGCCGAAGGTCCAGGCGCTCCCTTCCTAGCCGCCACGGTTGGCCCTGGCTGCCTTCACCGCGGCTTTTCCCAATCCAGCGGGGCTGGCCTGGAACAGTTTGGCGACCCCACGTTTCGCGGCGGGCGTGTTCATCCGGGCGACCATGGCATCGAATTGGGAGGTGAGCGCGTCCAGCGGGGCGGTCCGCGCCTGCTGAAGCTCCAGGTATTGATCCACGGGTAGCAGGACAAACTCCGCCCGTTGGTGACGGGTAATCGCCAGGGGACCTTTCAAGGCCTGAGCGCTCACTTCGCCGAAATTGTTTTTCAGGTCGCTGGCGGTGACGGCCGGCAGACTGGCGATTGCCTCCTGGCGCCTGTCCGGCGGTGGGACTTCAAGTAGATTGGACATATCGTGAGTATCGGCTGTTTTAGCCATTTTGTCCAGAATACCTTTGCGCTGCACTCGATTTGCCTATGATCGCGGAAAATTTTCAACTTCCGATCAAGCCGCCTCCATCCATGCCTGAACAACCCCGCTCCGAACGCGAGACGCAGAACCGCGTCATCGCCCTGTTCACGGACAAGACCCAGCCCGATGGCCTCGGCTACGATTACCTCGGCGAGTGGACCAAACGGGAAAACAACCGCTGCATCGAGGAGAAATACCCCCGGGCGAACCTGCTGAAGCGCGGCTACTCCGAGGCGCACATTTCCGCCGCCCTGCAAAAAGCTGATGGCCGCCGCGGACGCTACCGGCATACTGGACGAACTGGGCCTGGGCGTTGAGGGTCTGGGCGATCATCTCGTGAGCCGCCACCTGGCCGGCGCGCTTGGTGAGCAGGGTCTCGACGAAGGAGACGCCCTCTTCGGAGGCGAGGATCTCGGAGGCGATCTGGAAATGGAACTCCGGGGTCATCTCGATGTTTGAGGCGACGGCGTCGTTGGCGGCTACGGTAGGAGTTGCGGCTGCTTTGACTGGCGCAGCGGCTTCCCCCGATCCCTTCCCGCAGCCAGAAGCTGCCCTACGACTTGGATCTCTATCGGGCCGGCAACCGCATCGAGCGCTTCTTCAATAAGCTCAAACGATTCCGCCGCATCGCCGCACGCTGCGACAAGCTCGCCAAAACCTTCTTCGCCGCCGTCCACCTCGTCGCCGCTTTCCTCATCGTCAGAAATCCGTGAACACTGCCTAGACCGGTGCGAGGTGGGCTTCGGCGTGGGCGGCGTGCGGTGCGGAGGCGAGGGCTTCGAGCGCTTCGTCGGTCTGCGTGGTGCGCTCGTGGAGGGTGGCGAGGCTGGCGAGGATCCTGGTGTTGGT
>JANOBH010000371.1:0-11462 GCA_031411535.1 Chthoniobacter sp.
GGATGAGGAATGGAAGCTGAACAAGCTCCGCGTCATCGAAGTCAGCCTCATCCGCCAGGGCCGTCCGAGCGAGGAGATGGTGAAGCTCGGCATTGAAAAACTGAGCCGGCAGTATCCCGCGAAATCTTTCGACCTGAACCGCGAACTTTCGCAGCTCCTCGTCTGGCTCGGCGCACCGGATGTCGTCGAGAAAACGCTCGCGCTGCTGCGCGCCACGCCGGAGCACGCCGAGCAAATCTGGTATGCCAACGTGCTCCGCGAGGCGAAGCAGTGGACGCCCGCGCAGCGCGAGCAATACTTCGCGTGGTTTCACACCGCTGAGGATTTCAAGGGCGGCAACAGCATGAAGAAATTCATCCTCCGCATCCGCGAGGAAGTGGTGAAGAAGCTGACCGACACCGAGCGCGCGCAATTCGCCGCGATCCTGGAGACCCGGCCCGCTCCCGCCGCGCCCGCCCAGCCCGCGGTCGCGCGCGCGTTTCAAAAAAACTGGACCGTCGCCGACCTCGCGCCCGACCTCGCGCAAGCCGCGAAGGGCCGCAATTTCGCCCGCGGAAAGGAAATCTACGCGAGCACGCAATGCGCGCAGTGCCACCACTTCGGCAAGGACGGCGGCAACGTCGGCCCTGACCTCAGCGCCGTCGGCAACCGCTTCAACGCGCACGACCTGCTCGAAGCGATCGTCGAGCCGAGCAAGGTCATCAGCGAGCAATACGCGAGTGTGGTCATCACCATGAAAAACGGCGCGACCCACGCCGGGCAGATCGCCGAGGAGGACGCCGCGCGCGTCGGCCTCATCACCGATCCCGTCTCCGGCAAAAAGGAATGGCTGCCCAAGCCGGACATCGCCACCCGCGAGGTGTCGAAGGTTTCCCTCATGCCGCCGGGCCTGATCAACGTGCTGACGAAGGACGAAATCCTCGACCTCCTCGCCTACCTCGCCAGCGGCGGGAATGAAAAGGCGGAAGCCTTCGCGAAGTAATCGCGCAACGTAGGCGGCTCTTCCCAGAGCCGCATCGGGGAAGGCGGGACTGGGAAGTCCCGCCTACTTTGGCACCCTGTGGATCGTGGCGTGGATTTCCTGCTCGACCGGCTTTCCGTCCGCAGAGTCGATCTTGAATTTCAGCCGCAGCGTCATCGCGGGCTGCATGTCGGCGAGCGTGAGGGTGAGCGTTTTCTTGTCGGGCGAGAGCACGGCTTTCTCGATGGTGACGGTGTCCTTGCCCTTCGTGCCGTCGCTCACTTTGAGGTCGGGCGAGCCGTAGTTGCCGGTCCACTCGTAGTTCCAGCGCGTGATGTCGTAGTTCTGCACGTCGGTCGCGGAGGCGGCGTCGAGCGGGCCGGTGAACTGAAGCTGCACGCCGTCCTTCAGCGTGCGCAGGCCGATGGTCATCGCCGCCGATGCGCCCGTGTAGCGGACGCGGGAGAAGCAGCCGAATTTCGCGGCGTCGCTCTGCCAGACATTCAGGCCGGAGACGTAGAGCTGGCCATCCTTCGGGTGAAACCGTCCGCGCATGATGCCGCTGGGAAACTTGAACGGAAACTTCACGACCGAGCCCTGCGCCACGCCATCGACGGTCTCCATCGTCACGCCGTAGAGCAGGCAGTGGCCGTAGCTGAGATGCAGCATGCGGCCCTCCCACGGGCCCCATTTTCCGCCGGTCACCCACACCTCGCCGCCGGGCGAGTTATCGACCGCCTGCGGCATCCAGACGAGCGGCAGGTCGTGGCCGGCGACCGGTTTGGGCGCCTCTTTGCCCCAGAAATCCGTCTTAAACTTCGCGCGATCCTCGGCGCTGCTTGGGTTCGCCTCGAATTCGGTGCCGTCGGCGGCTTTGAACTTCAGCACTTTGTGCGCGGCGGGCGTCATGCCGTAGAAGCCGCCGGGCTTGATGATGTTCAGCCGGTTCGCGGGCATCCAGTGGCCCTGGTTGTCGCTGCACGAGAGCAGGTCGTTCGGCCCCATGCCGAGGCCGTTCGGAGCGCGCAGGCCCGTCGCGATGATCTCCATTTTCGAGCCGTCCTTTGAAACGCGAAGCATCGTGCCCTGATGCGGGCTCATGTTCGTCGGCGTCCACGGCGAGCCTTTCGCGTAGTAGAAGTTCCCCTTCGAGTCCGTCTGCAAATCGAGGGCGAACTCGTGGTAGTTCTCGGTGACCACGCAGTCGCTGTTGAAGTTTTCGTAGTAGTCCGTCTCGCCGTCGCCGTTCAGGTCGTGCAGGCGCGTGATCTGGTCGCGGCCGGTCACGTAGATTTTTCCGTCCACCACCTTGCAGCCGAGCGGCTGGAAAAGGCCGGTCGCGATGCGCTTCCACTTCACCTTTTCGAGCTTTGCGTCGAGCCCGCTCACGAGCCACACGTCGCCGCTGACATTGACCACTGCAGCGTCGCCATTCGGAAAAAAATCGTGCCCGCCGAAGCGCAGCCAGGAGTTGTAGGGATTGTCGTCCGGCGCGGTGATTTCATCGACGACATACGGCCCGTCGCCCGTGCCGAGGGTGCCCTGCGTCTCGATCGCCGCGCCCCACTGCGCCGGCCCGCCTTTGCAAAGCGCGACGAGATCCGGCACCGGAGTCTTCGAGGATTCGAGCGTCTGCGTCTCGCCCGGCTTCCCCGGCAGGATGAGCAGGCGGAACGCGGCCGCCTTCAGCCGCGCCGGGATGCGCAGCACGGCGTTCCCGTCCGCGGTCCGCTCGACCTTCGCGCCCGACTCGCCCTCCACCGCGGTGAGGAGCTCGCCCGTGCCGAGCAGCATCGTCACGGCCGGCCCCGCGCCGAGCGCGAGCGTGCGGGAGAGGATCAGCGCGCCGTCTTTCACCTCCGCACCCGGCAGTTCCAGAATCGCCGTCTTTCCGACCGTGTAGCTGAGGATGACCTTGTCGCCATTCACGTAGAGGCCGCGGTATTTCGCGACATCGTTCGGGAGATGGCCCTGGTGCTTTTCGCGCGGATCATCGGCAATCTCGCCCGTGCTCCAGCCGGTGAGATAGGGCGTGGAATACGCCACCTCGCCCACAGGAGTGATCTGCCCTTCGAGTCCGCCGCGTCCGCGGGGAAACTTGATGAAGCCACCCGTCCACGCCGCGCCGACGCGCAGCAGCTCGGGGTCGAAAAGGACCGTCGCCGGGCTGTCCGTGCCGCCGACTTTGATGGCGATGCCTTTCGCGATGACCTGGCCGTTGATTTTGAAACAGCCGGTCTGAAACGGGCCGAGGTCGGTCTTGTCCCATTTGATCACCTGCTGCGCCCGCAGCGGGAGCGCGAGAGCGGTCAGTGCGATGGCGAGGAGCGTGGGTAGCGTGGGCTTTTTCATAGGGTAGGAGGGTTGAGTGGATTTTAAAAAGGGCCTGTCATCCTGAGCGAAGCGGAGGCGGAAAGACGGGCGCCGCGCAGTCGAAGGACCCCGCAATTTCACGGGCGGCGTCGCACAGAATCGGCGGGGTCCTTCGACTGCGTTCCATTCGCAAAGCCGAATGGAACTCCGCTCAGGATGACCGGGTATTTATGGTTTCGAGACAAGCTTTGGGGTGGAGCCGGCGATGAAGAACCGAAGGGGCCGGCGCGGTCACTTTTTCTCCACGACCCAGATGTTCCGGAAGAAGACCGGGTTGCCGTGGTTCTGGAGCTGGATCGGGCCGGGCTCGGGGCCTTCCTTGCGGCCCGCGGCGGTCGTGGTCTTCGGCACTTCCACGCGGTCCTGCACGAGCACGCCATTGAGCCGCACGGTCATCACGGCGTTTTTCACCTTCTTGTCGCCGTCCCATTTCGCGGCCTCGAACTCGATGTCGTAGGTCTGCCATGAGAGAGGGGGGAAGCACATGTTCAGCTTCGGAGCTGACACCGTGTAGATGCCGCCTGTCTCGTTGTTCTCGCCTTTCAGGCCAAACGAATCGAGCACCTGGCACTCGTAGCGGTCCTGCACATAGACGCCGCTGTTTCCGCGCCCCTGGCCGCGCGCCGCGGGTTTGAAAGGCGTGCGAAACTCGATGTGCAGCGTGCAGTCGCCGAAGCTCTGCTTCGACTTCGTGCCGGCGGCCAGCAGCTTGCGGTCGTCCATTTTTCCGCCCGCCCATGCGTCAGCGCTCGTGCCGTCGAAAAGAACCGTCGCGCCTGCGGGCGGCTTGGCGCCGAGCGTCGGCGACTCGCGCACCGTGCGCTTCAGCGTCCACGACTGGCCCTCGTCGCTCGTCCCATTGAGCTTCCCGCCGTCGATCTCGCCCTTCCAGCCGCTGCCGTTGAAGACCACCTTCTCGCCCTCGCGCAGCGCATCCACCTCCACCTTTTTCTCCACGTCCGCCGCGGTGCCGGGCAGCCCTTTGCTCCAGCCGACGATGCGGAACTTCCCCCCACCCAGCGCGATGACCTGCGCCGCGCATCCCTCGCCCACATACTCGCCCTGCACCGCGAAATCCGGCCCCGCAGCCTCGGGCTCGATGAAGGTGTCCTCCGCGGCAAAAGCGGAAACCGAGACGGCGAAAACGAAGGCGGCGAGAAGGCGGGGGAACGGCATGGCGCGGAGAGATAGCGGGTTCATGGATGTGGGGCAACAACCGCGGCGGAGGCGAGTCTATTAGATCAACAGCCGTCGCCCGCAACGCGGGAACGGCGCTGCCTTTTCCACATTGACACCCATTTCCCACCCCGCTCTGATCCTGCGCGCTTCGCCCCCAGCACCGGCCCACCCTTTTCCCACCGCCCTCCTCATTCATGTCGAAAAAGAAAATCAACGTCGCCATCGTCGGACTCGGGTTCGGCGCCGAGTTCATCCCCATCTACCAGCGCCACCCGAACGCGAACATGTACGCGATCTGCCAGCGCACGCCGGAGAAGCTTCACACGGTCGGCGACGCCTTCGGCATCGAGAAGCGCTACACGAAGTTTGAAGACCTGCTGAAGGATCCCGGCGTGGACCTCGTGCATATCAATTCGCCGATCCCCGACCATGGCTGGCAGTCCATCGCCGCGCTGAAGGCCGGCAAACATGTGAGCTGCACCGTGCCGATGGCCACGAGCGTGGCGGAGTGCAAACAGATCGTGGATCTCGTGAAAAAGACCGGCCTCAAATACATGATGGCCGAGACCGTGGTGTATGCGCGGGAGTATCTCTACATGAAGGAGCTGCTCGATACCGGGAAGCTCGGGAAGCTCCAGTTCGTGCAGGCCAGCCATCAGCAGGACATGGACGGATGGCCGAACTACTGGCCCGGCCTCCCGCCGATGTGGTACGCCACCCACTGCGTCGGCCCGGTCGCCGGCATGATCGGCCAGTCGGCGGAGTATGTGAGCTGCTTCGGCTCAGGCACGGTGCGCAAGGAACTGGTGAAATGCTACAACTCGCCCTTCGCCGTGGAGACTGCGCACATCAAGTTTGCCAACACCGACGTCAACGCACGGATCATCCGCAGCCTTTTCGACACCGCCCGCCAGTATCGGGAGAGCATCGACGTCTATGGCAGCAAGGCATCCGTCGAATGGCCGCTGATCGAGCATCAGCCCCTGGTCATCCACACCGCCAAGCTCCCCGAGCCGAAGATTCCGAAGGCCGTCAAGACGCCGGACTTCGCAAAGCGGCTGCCGAAACCCATCCAGGCATTCACGACCGGCGGAGTCTATGGCGGCAAGGGTAAGAAATCCCACCTGAGCTTCGTGCAAGGCGGCGGACATGGCGGCAGCCACCCGCACCTCGTGCATGAGATCATCGACGCCCTCGTCACCGACCGCGACCCGTTTCCGAATGCGAAGCAATCCGCCAACTGGACCAGCGTCGGCCTTTGCGCCCACGAATCCGCCCTCGCCGGCGGCAAAATAGTGAAGCTGCCCGCCTGGAGCATCTAAGCACCCCTCTTACTCTTGATCCCAGTCCCCGCCCACTCGGGCAACGTCTGAGAAAGATCATGATCAGACACCAAATCAACCCAAAGCCCAAACACCCAATCCATGAGCACCCTAGATAACATCGCAGACACCAATGACCCCGGCATCGCGCCCAATGCCAAGCGGCTCCTCTGGGCTGGCTTCATGGCCATCCTTGCCGCAGGCGTCGGCTTCGCCATCCGCGGCGGCATCTTCGATAACTGGGCCAAGGAATTCGGCTTCACCGGTGCGCAGCTCGGAGCCATCGGCGGAGCGGGCTTCAGCGGCTTCTGCTTCGGCATCATCATCGGCGGCGTAATCGTGGATAAGATCGGCTACGGCAAGCTGGTCTTTGTCGCACTCCTTTGCCATGTGCTATCGGCCTTTGTCACCTTCGGTGCGAGCACGCCGGAGAATGCCTACAACCTTCTCTTCTGGGGCATGTTCATTTTTGCCTTTGCCAATGGCACCCTCGAGGCCGTCGCCAATCCGCTGGTCGCCACCCTCTTCCCGAACAACCGCACCCATTACCTCAATATCCTCCACGCGAGCTGGCCCGCCGGCATGATCCTCGGCGTCGTCGCCGGATGGATTCTCGACGACAAGATGCAGCTCAATTGGAAGCTCCAGCTCTCCCTCTACCTTGTGCCTACGGTTCTCTACGGCATCATGTTCATGGGGCAGAAATTTCCTAAGTCGGAAGCCGCCGAAAAAGGCGCCAGCTTCTCCCAGATGTTCAAGGCGGTCGGTCTGCTCGGCGCTGCGGTCGCTTGGTTCCTCCACTCGAAAATCTTTGGAGACATCTTAAAGGGGACGGGCAACGGCGAACTGATCGGCAACCTCCTCGGCGGCGCGCTCCTTCTCGGCGTCGGCTTCATCACGCGCTTCTCCATCGGCTCGGTCCTGCTCTTCATCCTCTATGTCACGCACGCCCTCGTCGGGGCGGTCGAGCTCGGGACGGACGGCTGGATTCAGAACATCACCGGCAATCTCTTCACGTCCGAGCAGGGCAAGTATCTCTTCCTCTGGACCTCGGCGATCATGTTCGGCCTGCGCTTCTGCGCGCACTTCATTGAGAAAACACTCAAGGTTTCGCCCATCGGACTGCTGTTCCTCTGCGCGGCCATTGCCTGCGTCGGCCTGAATCTCGCCAGTTCCATGCACACCTTCGGCATGGCTCTCGTCGCGCTCGGCATCTACGCCGTCGGCAAGACGTTCTTCTGGCCGACCATGCTCGCCGTAGTCGGCGACCGCTTCCCGCAGACAGGCGCAGTGGCAATGTCGATCATGGGCGGCATCGGCATGCTCTCCGCCGGTCTGATCGGCGGCCCGGGTCTCGGCTATGGCAAGGACCGTTTTGCCGGCGAGGCCTTGCAGGCGGCGAACCCCGCCCTGTTCGAGGAATTCAAGGCAGCGCAGCCCTCGAAGTTCCTGAACATCGAGTCCACCGCGGCGACCGGCCTCGATGGCAAGAAACTCGGCGAAGCCAACGACCGCCTTGCAGCAATCCGCAAGGAAGTGGAAGCCGCCAAGGGCGACCCGAAAACCGCCATTGAAAAACTCGATGCGAAGGACAGGGCCCTCATCGAAGCCAGTATCGTCGGCGACCGGAAGACGCTGAAAGCCGACGCCTGGATCCCGGCGGCGATGGCAGCCATCTACCTGCTGCTCTTCATCTACTTCAAGGCCATCGGCGGCTACAAGCCGGTGCATATCGCCGAGGACTTCACCGGGGGAACCTCCGGCCCGATGCAGGCTTAAAGCCAGTCATCCGTGAGCTTCGCGAGGGGCAGGGTTCCATCCGGACCCTGTCCCTCGTTGCTTTTTGGGGCCGGATGGCAGACCCCTAGCTTAGAAAGGTTCCGTGTACATGCCCGACTCCTCCGCCTCCTGGCACCAGCCCGATCTCGCCGCGAAGTTTCTCCAGAACGTCCGCAGCGCCATCCCGCTCAGCATCGAGCAGATCGACATGATGCTCCGCCTCCTCACCGCCGCCCGCGGGGAGCAGTTGGAAAACTTCATGGATCTCGGCTGCGGAGACGGCGTGCTCGCCTCCGCGATCCTGGATGAAAACCCCGCCGCCCGCGGCTGCCTCGTCGATTTCTCAGAGGAGGCTCTCACCGCCGCCCGCGACCGCCTTCACGCCCACGCCGGCCGCGTCGAGTTCATCCTCGCAAACTACGCGCAGCCAGGCTGGACGGACCTGCTGGCCCGCGCCCAGCCGTTCGACGCCGTCGTCTCGGGCTTTGCCGCGCAGCACTCTCCCGCCGACCGGAAGCGCGCGCTCTTCGGCGAGGTCTTCCAACTGCTCAAGCCCGAGGGCATTTTCATCAATATCGAGCACGTCGCCTCAGCCACGCGCTGGACGCAGTCGATCTGGGACGACTACACGATCGACGCCATTTTCGGCCAGGAGCTCCGGGAATCCGCCGGCGACCGCAGCCGGGCCGAGGTCGCCCGCGACTACTACGCCCGCGCCGCGCAGGAAGCCGGTGCACTCGCTCCGCTCGAAGTGCAGTGCGACTGGCTGCGCGAGATCGGCTTTGAAAACGTGGACTGCTATCTGAAGGTGCTGGAACTCGCGGTCTTTGGCGGGCAGCGGCCGGGCCGGATTGAAACGTGATTCGTGATTAGGGAATGGCGTCTTGGCGAAGACCCATCACCTTCACCGTTCGCGATCCTCCACTGCCCTCATGCCCTCCCCTTTCCGCACCTGGCTCCAGCTCTTCCGCGCGCCAAATCTTTTCACCGTCCCCGGCGATCCCCTCGCGGGCTACATCCTCGCCGCATACGGCGCGTTTGAATCCGATGTCTTCTACGCGCTCGGCGCGAGCGTCTGCTTTTACGCAGCGGGCCTGCTCGACAATGATCTCGCCGATCTCCGCGAAGACCGCGCCGAGCGTCCCCATCGCCCGCTCCCGAGCGGCGCGGCGAATCCTCGCACGGTCGCCATCGTCACTGCGGCGCTCGTGTGCCTCGGCTTTCTCCTCGCGGGAAAACTCGGCGCGCCAGCGCTCACCGTCGCCGCCGGCCTCGTCGCCGCAGTCGGAATCTACAATCACCTGACGAAGCACATCCCGGTCATCGGCGCGCTCAATATGGGAGCCTGCCGCGGCCTGAGCCTGATGCTCGGGGCGGCCGCCGCACCGCACAACGACCTGCTGTGGCGGCTATGCGTGACCGGGAAGCTCACACCTCTGCTGACCGCCTGCGGACTGGTCACCCTCTACGTCGCCGCCATCACCCACCTTGCGCGCTTCGAGACGAGGGCGCAGTCGCCACCACTCGCGAAATGGCTGCCAGCGGCCGCCGCGCTCGGGGGCGCCGCATTTTTTCTCGGACAGGTGTGGAGCACGACGCTTTGGAGCACCGCGGCCATTTTTTGCATCGTGGTGCTGAACGCCTTCGGTGTCGCGCTTCACCTGACGCGGAATCCCAGCGCACCCGTCCCGCCGGTCATCGGCCAGCTCATCCGCCTCCTGCTGCTCGTTCAGACCGCCTTTTGCGCAGCCGTCGGAACGGTCGAGGCCTCGCTCTGCGCCGCGCTGCTCCTCATCGCCTGGCCGGTCAGCCGCGCCGTGTCGAAGCGCTTCTACGCGAGCTGAGACTTCAGCGCGCGGCGGGCAGTTCCCTGGCGATGGCCGCCTCCAGCGCGGCGTAGCCCGGCTCGCCCGGAAAGAACGCCCCGCCGGGATGAATGTGCCGGATCGTGCCGTCGCGCCCGACGAGAAACGTCACGCTCGTCCAGCCGCGCTCGGCTTTCCCCAGCCACCATGCGCGGAGCGTGGCCCAGTCCTCATCGATGCCGATGGGAAAATCAAAGCCAAGGCGCCGGGCCTGCGCCTCCACATGCTCTCGGGTGAGCGGAGTCGCCGCCTTGTGGTGGTAGAAACCGAGGACGACGAGCCCGCGGGCGCGGTACTTTTCCGCCAGCGTCCGGATCCCCTCCGCGCTGGCCGTGCAGTACGGACACTGCGGCCCGGTGAACCACCGGATCAGCACCGCCTTTCCGCGCAGATCGGCGAGGGCGATCGGCTTGCTGTGAAGCCACTCGCGGATCGTCCATTCCGGCGGACGCGTGCCCACCAACTCGCGGCCCACTTCCGCTGGCGGCGCGTAGATCTTCCCCAGCTCGGGATACGCCCGCTCCGCCGCACACAGCGGCAGCGCCGCGAGGAGCAGCATGGCAAAGGGCACGCGATGAATGAAGGAAGCCACGCAGCAAATGCCTACCACGCGAAGGCGGCAGAGGCGAATCCCGCGGCGGAGCACCGTTGCCTCCGGTCTGGGCGCCCGCTAGCGTTCGCCGCGAAACATCCCCCATGAACATCCCCCGCCGTCTCATCGCGCTTCCACTCTTCGCCGTCACCGCCCTCGCCGCGCCCTCCGACTGGCCGCAATGGCGCGGGCCGAACCGCGACGCCGTCTCAACCGAAACCGGCCTGCTGAAAGAATGGCCCGCGGAAGGCCCCGCGCTCGCGTGGAAAATCTCCGGCATGGGCAAGGGCTTCTCCAGCGTCGCGATCGTCGGCGGAAAGGCGTTCACGATGTCGGGACGCAAGGACGGCCAGTATGTCGTGGCGCTCGATCTCGCGACGCAAAAGGAACTGTGGGCCGCGAAGGTCGGCGACAAAAACGGCGAGCCGCGCTGCACGCCGACCGTCTCCGACGGGCTCGTCTATGCACTGAGCACCGAAGGCGATCTCGCGTGCGTGGAAGCCGCCAGCGGACGCGAGGTCTGGCGGAAAGATTTCGCCGCAGACTTCGGCGGGAAGATGATGTCGGGCTGGCACTACAGCGAATCGCCGCTGGTCGATGGCGAGAAGCTCATCGTCACGCCCGGCGGAAAGGACGCGGCGCTCGTGGCGCTGAACCGGAAAACCGGCGCGACGATTTGGAAAACGGAGCTGCCCGAGATCGGCCGCAAGGGAGGCGACGGCGCAGGCTATACCGGCGCAGTCGTCAGCAACGCCGCAGGCGTGCGGCAGTACGTGCAGCTCATCGGCCGCGGCGTCATCGGCGTGGCCGCGTCCGACGGCAAGCTGCTCTGGCACTACAACCGCGTGGCCAATGGCACTGCGAACATCCCGACGCCGCTCGCGTGGGACGACTACGTTTTCTGCTCCAGCGGCTACGGCACCGGCGCGGCGCTGCTGCGGATCGTGAAAGCCACCGCCCCAACGCAGGCCGCGCCGCCACAGGACGAGGCGAAGATCGCCGAAGCGACGAAGAAACTCGCCGCGCTCAGCGCCGACCTCACGCAGCGCCGCGATGCGCGCGGGAAAGCGGAGCGTGGCACGCCGGAATACGATCAGGCCGACGCCGCCGTGCAGGCGCTCAAGCCCGAGATCACCCGCGCCGAGGCGGCCCTCACCGCCGCCCGCGGCGGAGCCGATGCGCCGTCCGGACGCGTGCCCGGCTCGCCCGTCGAGGCGCAGGAGCAGTACTTTCTCAACGCGTCCACTTTTCAAAACCACCACGGCGGCATGATCCGCCTCGGCGACTACATCTACGCCGGCACCGGCCACAACAACGGCTTCCCCATCTGCCTCGAATGGAAGACCGGGAAAGTCGTCTGGAACAAGGATCGCGGGCCGGGCACCGAATCC
>JANOBH010000372.1:0-3971 GCA_031411535.1 Chthoniobacter sp.
CGACGCCTTCGCAGCCGATTACAAAAACCTCACGCCATCGAGCGACTACCGGATCGACTACCACACGATGCAGCCCGCGCGCGACGAGGCGGTCTTCCGGCGCGTGCGCAATCAGATGAGCGAGGCAGGCATCGCCATCGAGTCGAGCAAAGGCGAGTGGGGCCGCGGCCAGCACGAGATTAATTTCGCGTACGCGCAGCCGGTGCCGATGGCGGACATGCACACCGTCTTCAAGCAGGGCGTGAAGGAGATCTTCGCACAGGAGGGGCGCGCCGTTTCCTTCATGCCAAAGGTTTCCATGACCGAGCCCGGCAGCAGTTGCCACATCCACGCGAGCATCTGGCGCGGCGGCACGAACCTTTTCTGGGACGCGAAACGCAAGACCGGCTCGAAGTTTTTCCGCCAGTTCCTCGGCGGCCTCATCAAATACTCGCGCGAGCTGTGTTACTTCTTCGCGCCGACGATCAACGCCTACAAACGGTTCCAGGCCGCGAGCTGGGCGCCGACGAAGCTGGCGTGGGCCACGGACAACCGCACCACGGGGTTCCGGGTCGTCGGCCACGGCAGCTCATTGCGCATCGAAAACCGGATGCCAGGCGGCGACGCGAATCCGTACCTCGCGTTCGCCGCGACAATCGCCGCCGGAATGGCCGGCGTAGAGGAGGGCCTCGATTGCGGTGAGCCGTACGAGGGTAACGCCTACATCGATCCCAAACTGACCGCACTGCCGCGGACGCTGCACGAAGCGGTCGGTCTCCTCGACACGGGCAAACTCGCGCGGAAAGCCTTCGGAGATGCCGTCGTCGATTTCCATGTCCACACCGCCCGCCTCGAAGTCGCGGCTTTCGACAACGCCGTCACCGACTGGGAGCGCCAGCGCTATTTCGAGCGGATTTAGCCATCCCGCTGCGCGCACATCTGCGCCAGCGTCCCCGGAAACATTTCCCGATCCCCGTCATCGGCGAAGATCGCCTCGCGCCGGTCCCCACGGCACATCACGTGATAGACTGCTCCTTCATACTGGATACGCACCTGCCGCAGCATTCGCACACCCCAGCGTCACCGCCGCCGACAGTCAGCGATCCCTTGCACATACGCACGGACTGACCCTTTCCCTCCGCCGATTTTCAAGAGGCGACCCCATCCTTCTATTCCTACCACTTCCTTCGAAACGCAATGGATATTCCGACCGCGAAGATGAAAACCGCTAACACGCCCAAGGCGATTACTGTCGACGAATGACCGCGCTGGCCACCGGCAGCCTCGACGGCGGCGGGTTTGTGCTCCCGCACGCCCGGTGACGGTATGGCGGGAGGGGCCATGGTTCGCTGGATCTCGGCAGGAGCGCTGTTGCGCGGTACCGGTGCCTCCTTCCGAGTTTGGTCCGGCACCTTCGCAGCAACCGCCCGGATGATGGGCGTGACTTCGCCGTAGCGCTCTTCGCGCAGAGCCTGCTGGTTCTTTTCCCACCACGCGCGCATGGTCGCTGGGCTCTCGCCAACCCGATCATTGACCGATTTCCGAACCGCCTCCGAGAACTCCGGCGCTTTGGCGATGATTTCGCCCATCGCTGTCGCGGTCGTCTGTGCGCAACCGTGATCGTCGTAGTATTCGCCTCCAGTCGTACTTCTCCGATGCTCATAATCAGGACCCTCGTAGAGGAATGGTGCCAGCTCATCCAATATATACGGGGCTTTGCAATCCTTAAGATACTTTGGCAGGAATCTATCCAGCCCTTTCTTCGCACGGTATTTCGAAATGAATTCATCGATAGCCGGCTGGTCATTGAGGCGGAAAAGCGCGTCGTAGGCGCGCTCTTTGCGCAACACCCAAAGAACTGCCTCCTCGTTCCCTTTTGGGAGAACATCCCGGTTGATTTGTTCCATCGGCTTTCCTGCGACTTTGTTCGCCAGGTTCTGCACTGACAGAGACTCTTCGGAAGCAATCGATGAGCCGATCCCGACTAATGCAATGAAACCGATTTGCTTAAGGAGTTGCATAGGTTCTGGCGGTCTTGTTCGCCTCTTTTGCTCTCATGCCGAAGTTTCACTTCGGCACGCGCATTCCGGGAAGCTGAGCTTCCTCTGCGGGGCGTTCCGAAGTGAAACTTCGTAACGGGAAAAAACGCGGCGGGTGAAACGCGGGTATGCGCGCAGCTACGGAATCCGCAGGTCGCAGGTGATGAGGTTGGTGTGGAGGCTCTTGCACGGGCGCATGTTCAGCGCGGGCGAGGGTTCGTGCGGTGCGGGAGCAAAGCGGCGCTGGCCCTCGCCGAGCTTGTAGAGCGTCGTCTTCTCGCCGCGCGTGATGGTGAGGTAGAGCGGCATCTGCGGCGGGATGCCGGGATGGAGCGAGGGATAGAGCGACGTGCGCCGGTAGCGCAGCCCCGCGCCGGTCTGGCCGCCGGGGAAGCGGCGCAGAGCCAGCGCGCGGCCGTGGACGCGGATCTGGCACTCGGCGGCGAAGGCTTTGCTGGCCGTGAACTCCAGGCGCTCGATGGACGTGTCCACGAAGCGGCTCGTGTTGCCGCCTTCGAGCGGCTGCTCGCAGAGGAGCGGCCAGCCTTCGTGTGCGCGCCGGATGGTGAGCGTGGCGTCGCCGTCCGCGTGCGTGAGCATGACGGGAAAACGCCACTCGAAGATTTCGCGGAAGATTTTCGCCGGAAGCGCGAAGCCGCCACGGCGGAGATCGCGCAGCACTTTCCCGAAGTCCGCCCAAAGGTGCGTCGGGAGGAAAAAGGCGTCGTGCAGCTTGTCGCCGTGGTCGATCAGCGGCTCGGCGTACGGCTTTGCCAGAAGATGCGCGGCGAGCGTGTGCCAGAGCAGCGCGACGGCGGACATCCAGTCAGCGCGCGGAAGCGACTCCACGGCGCGGAACTCGACGAGCCCGCGGCAACCGCCGTCGAAGTTCACGTTCCAGAACTTGTCGAAGCTCGCCTCGCTGCGGTGCGTGTTGCCGGAGGTGTCGGTGTGGAGGTGGCGAAGCGTTTCGCTGATGAGGTAGCGGTGGTCGCCGGGCGGGAGCTGGTCGAGAAACTGGTAGGCCATCTCGAGATCGTAGAGCGCGCTGGCGCACTCGTCGGGGCGCGGGGCCTGCGAGGACGGGCCGACGTACTGGCCGGTGAAAAGGTAGGCGAGCGAGGGATGCCGCTGCCAGTAGCGCAGGATCGAGGTGACCCACGCGGGATGCGTGAAGAGCGCGTTTTCATCCAGGCTCGGGCCGCCGAAAAGCAGGTGGTTGCCGCCGCCGGAGCCGGTCTGCTCGTCGGCGGAGATTTGCTTGAAGGAGCGCAAGCCGACCGACGCGCAGGCTCGCTCCAGCGTGTCGAGCCACGCGGCGTATTCGCGCCACGTCGCGCACGGCGGGAGATTGATCTCCAGCACGCCGGGATCGGAGGCGATCCCGAGCGTCGTCCACACGTCCGCCTCGTCGCCGGGGACGTAGCCGGCGAAAACCGCCGCGCCGAGCTGCGTCTCGTGGAGCGCGGCGGCGATGTGCTCCACGAGCGTGAGCCACGGCCCCTGCAGCAGCGGCGGGAGGAAGACGTGGAGCGCCCCGTCCTGGATCTCGACCGCTAGCGCGCGGCGGTTCACCTCGGGCGGCAGCGAGGCGAGCGGCAGACGCAGGCCGGCGGGCCCTTCCGCACGGAGCAGCGTGATGCTGTCGCCGATCTTCCAATCGTCGGTGAGGAAACCCGCTGCGTCGTGATCGAGCGGAAGCACCACGACCGGCCGCGTTTCGTCGAGCGGATCGATCCCGCGAATCCAGCCCGTCGCGAGACCGAAGCGGTGGAGGAGGTTTTCTGCGAAGAGCGCGAGCGAGGCCGCGTCGGGTGCGGCGGGCGAGGGCGGGGCCGGCTGCGCGAGTGAGGGAACGAGCGGGGAGCCGTCGCGGTTCCAGACGAGATTGATCGCCCAGCGCGGGTTGGTTTCGCCGGGATAGAATTTCCCCGGCGAATAGACGGGCACCGC
>JANOBH010000373.1:0-14428 GCA_031411535.1 Chthoniobacter sp.
TTGACGACCTTAAGCGCCTTCACGTCGAGCTTGCCGCGCCCCTCGATTGGCACGCGCACAGTTGGCGCGCTCGTGAGAGACCAGCCCTGCGCCAGGAGGCAGCGCTCGGGACGGTGGATGCTCGTATTCATGTCGTGGCCGGCGAGCACGATCGTCACGAGCAGCTCGTCTCCCTGCCCGTTCGTGTAGGACTTGCGCGCGAATTCCGTCTCCTTCCCGAGGATCGCGATCTCGTTGTCGCCGATCGCGACGTCACCGCCGGTCCAGACGCCCACGGTCTCCGGCAGTTTGAGATCTATTCCGAGCGGCTGGAAAAAATACTTCGGGAGGAAAAACACCGCGCTCATCCCGAGCAGCACGGCCAGGAGCAGCAGTAGGCGCTTAGTAGTCATAGGAAATCGGTCCTCCGCTTTTCTTGCCAGGGCTCGGGCGCTCGGGCTTGACGGCATCCGACGCGACGTTGCGCCAGTCGGTGTTCAGCAGCTTGGCAAAGCCGAGCATCGCCCCGACGGCGATGGGGAAGAAAACGAAGCCCGAGTAGTCGTGGTAAAGCCCGCCCGCCAGCTTCTCATTGATGAAGCGGGCGACGACAATGACGCTGAAGACGCGGCCGACATTGCCAATGAGAGCAAAGACGATCGAGCCGCCGAAAATGACCCACTGCTTCCACGACTCGCGCTGCGTGAAATGGACGTAGAGCGCGCTCAGCGTAGTCATGGCCATGAGCGAGCGGATGCCGCTGCACCCCTCGGCGATGTCGAAGTTAAAGCTGCCATCCAGCGCCCGCAGCGTGGTGCCGATCGTCTCGATGCGCACGCCGATGAGGGACGAGAGCACTTTCACCGACTCCGAAACGAGCAACTGGAGGCTCACCGTGCCCTGCACAAAACCGCCGACCGGCACCATGAAAAGCATGAAGAGGCACGGGAAGATGAACACGCGCGCGACTTCGCGGCCCCAGAGAAAAAGCACCCAGCCGTAGATGATGATCGGGAACGCAACGACGGCTGTGCGCGCATCGATCATCCGGACCGCCGCGACGAAGAAAAAGACGCCGGCCACCAGCCATGCGAGCCCGAGATTGGAGGGCGATTTTTTCGCCTGCCGGATTTTTTCCCGGTGGTGCCAGAGCAGATAGATGGTGATGGGGAGGATGAAGACGGAGTGTTCCTGGTTGTTCTCCACATTCCACGCCCGCCACGCCCAGAGCGCCGTGGTCTCGTCGCCGTTCCGGAAGGCGTAGTAAAAGCCGAAGAAATAGACGAGCGCGCCGACGCAGCCTGCGAGCAGCAGCGCAGGCACGACATTCGCGGCGCACCACTTTCCAAATCGGGACAAGACCTCGCCAAATTCGAGGGGCTGGGGCGGTGCGGCTGAGGGGTTTTCTGGCATGGCGCGGCGAATCTAGGGACGGTCGCGCGATTTGCAAACCAGCGCGCCTTGCCTCGCCGGTGTCTGGTTACTAGTTTCCCGCCACTTTGACCGCCGAAACTCCACCGCCCGCCATCCCGCGCTTCGATGTCCTGGGCGTGTCCGTCAGCGCCATGAATCTCCGCATCGCCCAAGAGGCCGTGCTCTCGGCGCTGCGGGAGCGGCGAAAGGGCTACGTCTGCGTCACCGGCGTCCACGGGGTCACCGAGGCGCAGAATGACCCGGATTTCCGCCGCATCCTGAACGCCGCCTCTCTCAACACCACCGATGGCATGCCGCTCGTCTGGCTCGCGAAACACTATGTCGGCGGCGAACTCGGGCGCGTCTATGGCCCGGACCTCATGCTGGAGATCTTTGCCGCCACACAGGCCACGCCCTTTCGCCATTTCTTCTACGGAGGCGCTCCAGGCGTCGCGGAGGAGTTGAAAGCGAAGCTGGAGGCGCGTTTCCCCGGCGTCACCGTCTGCGGCACCTACTGCCCGCCCTTTCGTCCGCTTGATCCGCAGGAGCAGGCGGCGCTCACCGCGCTCGTGAGCGAGAAAAAACCGGACATCATCTGGGTTGGCCTGAGCACGCCAAAGCAGGAGCGCTTTATGGCCGAATGGCTGCCGCGGCTCGACACCACGCTGATGTTCGGCGTCGGCGCGGCCTTCGACTTCCACGCGGGCCGCGTGCGGCAGGCTCCGCGCTGGATTCAGCGCAGCGGATTCGAGTGGCTCTACCGTATGTGCTGCGAGCCACGCCGGCTCGCGCGCCGCTACTTGGTGAATAATCCGCTTTTCCTCTGGCGCATCGCCGGGCAGTTGCTCGGCTTCCGCCGCCCGCCACAGGCTTGACGGCCTCGGCGGCCGGCTGAATCAGCCGCCGGAATTATCCGCGAATCGGCCTTGAAACAACGTTCGTCCTGTAGAAAGTGACGCCCCTTCAACACCCCTCCACTCTTATGCCCTCCAACAAAAAAATTCTCGTATGCGGCGCCGGCGGTTTCATCGGCGGCCATCTCGTTGCCGATCTTCGACGCCAGGGCTTCACCGGTATCCGCGCAGTCGATCTCAAGCCGCTCGACGCCTGGTACCAGCGCTTCGATGACGTGGAGAACTACTCGCTCGATCTTTCCCGCCTCGACGCCTGCGAGAAGGCCGTGCAGGGCTGCGACGTGGTCTATAACCTCGCCGCCGACATGGGCGGCATGGGCTTCATCGAGCTGAACAAGGCGCTCTGCATGCTCACCGTGCTGATCAATACGCACCTCCTCATGGCCGCGCGCAAATACGGCGTAGAGCGCTTCTTTTTTTCCTCCAGCGCGTGCGTGTACAACGCCGACAAACAGCGCGACCCGAATGTCACCGCGCTCAAGGAAGAGGACGCCTACCCAGCGCTTCCCGAAGACGGATACGGCTGGGAGAAGCTCTTCAGCGAGCGCATGTGCCGGCACTTCCGCGAGGACTTCGGCATCCAGGCGCGCATCGGCCGCTACCACAATGTCTATGGCCCGCACGGCACCTACGACGGAGGCCGCGAGAAGGCGCCAGCCGCAGTCTGCCGCAAGGTCATCGCCGCCAAGCTGGCCGGCCACAAGAACATCGAAATCTGGGGCGATGGGAACCAGACCCGCAGCTTCATGTATATCGACGACTGCCTCCACGGGACGCAGATGGTGACCAACAGCGACTTCATCGAGCCGATCAATATCGGCAGCAGCGAGATGGTCTCGATCAACCAGCTTGTGGACATCGTCGAGGACATCGCCGGGATGAAACTCCAGCGGAACTACAAGCTCGACGCGCCCAAGGGCGTGAACGGCCGCAACTCCGACAACACGCTCATCCAAAAGGTCTTTGGCTGGCAGCCGAGCATCAAGCTGCGCGCCGGCCTGGAAATCACCTACCGCTGGATCCACGACGAGATGCTCCGCGAGCAGACGGCCGGCGGCATGTCCGTCGTCAACCGCACCTGAGCGCGCGGCCGATCTGCGGGGAAGTCTGAATGCACCCACCGCGAGGCGGAAGCTCTCCGGGCGACTTGAAGGCGTGTGCCGAAACTCAAAAGCACGGTGTCATCCTGAGCGGAGCGGAGGCGGGAAGGCGGGCGCAGCGCAGGCGAGCCGAGTCCGCGAGACAGCCGATTGGGCGGAGGCGGGGAGGCAACGACCCCGGCGATTCGGCGCGACACCGCCCTTGAATGCCGGGGTCCTTCGACTCCGTTCCGTTTGCAGAGCCAAACGGAACTCCGCTCAGGATGACACCGCGTTCAGAGATTCGGTAAGTCCGCTTAGAAATCGAAGCCGTCGATGTTCGCCTTGTTGAAGATAAACGGCTGCCCGAGGACGATGCTGTCGCCATCGATCTTGAGTTTGCCGAGCCGGCCGGCGTCGTACTCGGTGTCGCCCGCCTTGAGCTTCCCGTTGGCGAGATCGGCGGCGGCTTTGATCGTGAGATAGCCGAGGTCGGTGGTCTTCCAGAGGATCACGCTCTGGGTCACGTCTTCGTGCACGTATTTTTTGTTTTCGTTCGGCAGACCGAGGCCGATGACTTTGACCACGCCGACTTTGCCGGCCTGCTTCACGGCTTCCGCCGCCCCGGGAACGGCGGGTGAGCAGATGGCCATGATGAGTTTGAGATTCGGGTTTGCGCCCAGCAGATTAGTCGCCTCGGCCTGCGCCTTATCCTTGAGGTCGTCGCATGGGCGGAGCGCGACCATTTTCATGTTCGGATACTTCTCCGCGCGCCGCGCCTCGATGTGCTTCTGCCACTCGTTCATATTCGCCGCGGTGAGCGACGCGGTGATGATCGCAAACTCGCCCTCGCCGCCGAGCAGCCGCCCGGCTTCGTCCATCAGCGTGTTGCCGATGCCTTCGGGCGTCGCCTGATTGATGAAAAAGTCGCGCGCCTCGGCGTTCGCGTCGGAGTCATAGGTGACGACCTTGATGCCCTTGCCGCGCGCCTTTTTCAGCGCGGTGGAAATCCCCTCCTTGTTCTCGCAGGCCACGGCGATGACATCGACGCCGAGGGTGATCCAATTTTCGATGATCTCATTCTGCTTCGCCGGATCGGGATCGGTCGGGCCGTCAAAAAGCAGGTCCGCGCCGGCTTCCTTCGCGGCCTCATCCGCGCCCGCTTTGCAGGAGATGAAGTAGGCGTTGCCCTTGCTCTTCGGCATCAGCGCGATGGTCAGCTTTTTGCCGTCGATGGAAGTGCTGGAGAAGGTTTCCGGCGCTTTATTGCAACCGGAGACGAGCGCGAAAGCGGCGGCGAGAGCGAGTGGAAGGAGGTATTTCATGGAGGGTTGGTGGGAGCGGGAGATTGGCGGGACGGGCGGAAATTGGCGAGCAGCTTTGGCAGGGCGCTGCTGCTCAGCGCCAGGAGCAGCAGCGCGCCGGTGAGCAGGCCGGCGACCTCGCGCGGCTGGCGTGCGTGGACGAGCCCGTTGTTCAGGACCGCGATGGCGGCGACGCCGAGCAGCGTGCCATGCACGGAGCCGATGCCGCCAAAAATGCTCGTTCCGCCGAGCACCACGGCGGTGATCGCGAACAACTCGTAGCCCGTGCCCGCGTCCGCTTTCGCCTGCCCGAGCCGCGCGGTGTAAATGATCGCCGCCAGTGCCGCGACCACACCCGCGAGCACATACGCGAGCGCCACCCGCCGCTCGACGGGGATGCCAGCGTAGCGCGCGCCCTCCGGCGCGAAACCGATGGCGCGGAAAGCGCGGCCGAAAGTCGTCCGATGCACGAGCAGCCACACGCCGGCAGCCGCCGCGAGGAAGACCCAGACCTGCGTCGGCAGCCCGCCGAGCCGCTCCTGGCCTAGATTCAGGAACGATTGCGGGAAGCCCGTGAAGGTATCCACGCCGCGCGTGATCGCCTCCGCGAGTCCACGGAATAGGTAGTAGGTGCCGAGCGTGACGATGAGCGGCGGGTGGCGCAGGCCGGTGATGAGCGACGCATTCAAGCCGCCCGCGGCGGCGCCGATGCCGAGCGTGCAGACCGCCGCGAGCGCGGGGTCCATCCCGGCATCGCGCCACATCTTCCCAAAGAGAATCGCACACAGGCCGAGCAGCGAGCCGACCGAAAGATCGATGCCGCCTGTGAGGATGACCGGCGTCATCACGAGTGCGAGCAGGCCGATTTCCACCGAGTGCCGGAGGATGTCGAAAGTGTTGTCGAGCGAGCCAAAGCGGCGTCCGACGGAGTCGAAGTAAAGCCACTCCACGAGCAGCACCACGAGGAGGATGGTCTCGTGGCGGAAGATCGCGGCTTTCGCCATTTGAAAGGGTGATGCGGACATGGCGTATGATGCTTCAGACCCAACTAACGAGCGTGTCATCCTGAGCGAAGCGGAGGCGGAAAGGCGGGCGCAGCGCAGTCGAGGGACCCCGGCGGTTCGTTCCAGCGCAATACGTTATCGGTCCGCCGGGGTCCTTCGACTGCGTCTCGCCCCCGCCTTTCCCCGGCGAGACTCCGCTCAGGATGACACGCGATGGACGTGGTGACATGTGAGGCATCAGCGTGCTTGGCGCCGGATGCGCACGCCGTCGGCGACGACGGCGAGGAGGATGATTGCGCCTTGGATGGCCTTTTCCCAATAGGCCTCGACGTGCAGGTAGGTGAGCGCGGGGTTGATGCACGCGAGCAGCAGCACCCCGATGAAGACCCCCCACAGATTGCCGCGCCCGCCGGAGACGGCGACGCCTCCGACTACCGCGGCGGCGATGGCTTTCAGCTCCAGGCCCGCGCCGGATTTCGGATCGACCTGGGGCGACTGGACGAGGTTCATCACGGCGGCGAGGCCGGTGAGCGCGCCCATGAAAATGAAGACGGCGAAGGTGGTGACCTGCGGCCGGATGCCGGCGAGGCGCGCTGCCTCGGCGTCGGAGCCGGTGGCGTGGATGAAGCGGCCGGCGGCGAGATTTTTCATCGCCCACGCGAGCGCGGCGAGGATGACGAGCGCGACGCCGATGAGTGTGAACTGCCCGGCGCGCTGCGTGAGGCCGAACCATTGCAGGCCGTCGGGCAGATTCACAAACGCCCCCTGCCGCTGCCAGCGCAGCGCTTCGCGCGCGATGACCATCGTGGCCAGCGTGACGACGATGCTCGGCAGCCGCAGCCCGGCGACAAGCGCGCCATTCACCGCCCCGAGCAGCGCCCCGATCCCGATCGCCGCCGGCACAACCAGCGCGACCGGCCATTTCTCCGCCGCCAGCAAGCCCGCGCACACGCCGCAAACGCCGAAGAGGGAGCCGACGGAGATGTCGATCTGCCGCGAAATGATGACCAGAGCCATGCCGCACGCGACGACGAGCGTCGGCGCCTCGCGCGTGAGCCGCGAGAGGAGAGGCTGCGCCTCAAAAAACGCAGGCGCAAAAACCGCGAGCACGAGCAGCAGTGCGAGGAGCGCATAGCCGACGGTGAGTTCACGCAAGTAACGAGTCATCGAGGAATTTTTCCCGGTGTGCGGTCAACAAAGTAGCTTGGGCTTTAGCCCAACGTTTTTCGGCGGGGAGGCTGGGCTGAAGCCCAAGCTACTTTGCCCGAGGGCGGCGGCCATCACGTCGTGAGCGTCGGGGTTTCCGTCGAAGACGGCGGTGATGGTGCCTCCGCGGAGGACGGCGATGCGGTCGCTCATTCCAAGGATTTCGGGGAGGTCGCTGGAGATCATGAGCACGGCGAGGCCTTCTTTCGCGAGGGCGCGGATGATCTTGTGAATCTCGGCTTTCGCGCCGACATCCACGCCTTGCGTCGGCTCGTCGAGGATGAGGACGCGTGGCTGGGTGGCGAGCCATCGGGCGAGGGCGACCTTCTGCTGGTTGCCGCCGCTGAGCGAGCCGCCGGGGGCGTCGGGACCGGCGGTTTTGATGGCAAGGTCGCGGATGAAATCGAGCGCGAGTTTTCGCTCCGCATCGAAGCGCAGCCACGCGCCGGGGAAGAGCGCGGCGTGAATCGCCATCGTGATGTTCGACGCGACCGGCATTTCGAGGATGACTCCGTGGCGGCGGCGGTCCTCGGGCACGTAGGCGATGCCGTGGGCGACGGCGGATTGCGGCGAGGAAATGCGGACGCGATGGCCGCGGAGGCTGATTTCACCGGCATCGGCGGGCGTGAGGCCAAAGAGTACGCGCGCCAGTTCGGTGCGCCCCGCGCCGACGAGTCCGGCGAGGCCGACGATTTCGCCGGCACGGACATCGAGGGTGATGTCGCGCACGCCGCCGGCGCGGCAGCCGACGTTTTTCAGCGAGAGCACGACCTCGCCCGGCGCGCTCTCGGCGGGTGGATAGATGGCGGAGATTTCGCGTCCGACCATGAGGCGGATGAGGGCGGATTCGGTGAGCGTCGTTGTGGGACAGGCTTCCAGCCTGTCGGAGTGGGACAGGCTTCCCAGCCTGTCCGGGTGAGCGGTCGCGCCGGGAGCATGTGCCGCAGGCAGGGATGCCTGCGCCACTCCGACAGGCTGGGATGCCTGTCCCACAACCGGAGTCTGCCCAACGCGGTGCGTGCCCACACTTTCGCCGTCGCGGAGGACGGTGACACGGTCGGCGAGGGCAAAGATTTCCTCCAAGCGGTGAGAGATGTAGATGACGCCGGTGCCGCTGGCGCGCAGCTCGCGGACGACGGCGAAGAGAAGGTGCTGCTCCTTCTGCGTGAGCGGTGCCGTGGGCTCGTCCATGATGACGATGCGCGCGCCCGCGCCGAGCGCGCAGGCGATTTCCACAAGCTGCTGCCCGGGCATGGAAAGCGTGCGCACCTCGGCGGCGGGGTCGATTTCCGCGCCGATGCGGTGCAAAAGCTCGCGCGCCCGCGCGTGGCTTTGTGCCCAGAGGACGCGATGCGCGGGCGAGGGCTTCTCCAGCCGCAGTGCAATGTTTTCCGCGACGCTGAGATCGGGGAATAGCGCGGGCTGCTGATAGATGCAGGCGATGCCGAGCGCGCGCGCTTTTGCTGGGGTGAGATGCGCGACAGGCTCGCCGCCGATTTCGAGCTGGCCGCCGTCCGGCTGATGCGCGCCGGTGATGACCTTGATGAGCGTGGATTTGCCCGCGCCGTTTTCGCCAAGCAGGGCGTGGACCTCGCCCGGCTCCAGCGCGAACGAGACGCCCTTCAGCGCCCGGACGGCGCCAAAGGATTTGGTGACCTGTGTGAGCTGGAGGAGCGCGGCCATCGGAAATCGCGCCGCGGATTTAGAGCGGGCGCGGGTCGGATGGGAAGCGCCGAAACTGCGTCAGCCGATTTTCTGCTCGGCGCGTTTGCGGCCGTTGGCGTCGAGGATTTTTTTGCGGAGCCGGAGGCTCTTTGGCGTGACCTCGACGTATTCGTCGGGAGCGATGTATTCCAAGGAGCGCTCCAGCGTCATGACGAGCGGCGGGGAGAGGCTGACGCCTTTGCCGTCGCCGGTGCTGCGCATGTTGCTGAGCTTTTTGGCGCGGCAGGGGTTGACGGGCATGTCGTCGTTGCGGGCGTTTTCGCCGATGATCATGCCTTCATAGACTTCGGCCTGGGCTCCGATGAAGAGGCGGCCGCGCTCCTGGATGGTCTCCAGGCTGTAGGCCGTGCTGATGCCCTGCTCCATGGCGACGAGAACGCCGTTGTTGCGCGTGGGGATGCTGCCCTTGTGTTCGCCGTATTCCTTGAAGATGTGGGACATGATGCCGTGGCCCTTGGTGGCGTTGACGAGATCGGTCTCGAAGCCGATGAGGCCGCGCGTGGGGACGACGGCCTGGACGGTGACGCTGTGGGGATTGTGCTCCATGTGCGTGATGTCGGCTTTGCGGCCGGCGAGGGATTGGAGGACGTCGCCGAGGTTGTCATTCGGGACATCGACGTAAAGCGTCTCCATCGGCTCGAGGAGGGTGCCGTCCTCGTCGCGCTGAAAAATGACCTCGGGCCGGGACACGAGGATTTCAAAGCCTTCGCGGCGCATCTGCTCAACGATGATAGCGATCTGCATTTCGCCGCGGGCCTGGATTTCGAAGTGACCGGCGATGTCGGTGTCGGCGAAAAGGATGGAGACGTTCGTGCGGGTCTCGCGGACGAGGCGCTCGCGGACCTGGCGGGCGGTGAGGAGTTTGCCTTCACGTCCGGCGAGCGGGCCGTCGTTGATGCAAATCTTCATCGTGATCGTGGGCGGATCGATATCGACGAAGGGAATCGGCAGGCGCTCCTCGGTGTCGGTGATGGTCTCGCCGATGAAGGCGTCCTCGAAGCCGCAGAGGCCGATGATGTCGCCCTCGCTGGCGTTTTTGAGTTCCACTTTCGCCAGGCCGACGTGGCCGAAAAGCGCGGTCACGTTGGCGCGCTCACGTTTCCCGTCCTTCGAGATATGGACCACGTTGTCGCCGACTTTCACGCGCCCGGAAATGATGCGGCCGTAGGCGATTCGCCCCAGGTAGTCGGAGTAGTCGAGATTCGAGACGAGCATCTGGAAATACTGCAGGTCGCTCTTCGCCGGGGCCGGGATGTGTTTGATGATGGCCTCAAAGAGCGGCTCCATGGTGGTGCTCGCCTCGTGGATTTCCTTCATCGCGTAGCCGTCGCGGGCGGAGGCGTAGATGACCGGAAAATCGAGCTGGAGATCGGTGGCGTTCAGCTCCATGAAAAGCTCGAAAACCATGTCGAGCACCTTGTGCGGGCGGGCGTTTTCGCGGTCGATCTTGTTGATGACGACGATCGGCTTGGCCCCGTTTTCGAACGCCTTTTTCAAGACGAACTTCGTCTGCGCCTGCGGTCCGTCATAGGCGTCCACCACCAGGAGCACGCCGTCGATCATCTTCATGATCCGCTCCACTTCGCCGCCGAAATCCGCGTGACCGGGGGTGTCCACGATATTGACGTGGTACTCGTGCCATTTGAAGGCGGCGTTCTTCGCCTTGATGGTGATGCCCTTTTCCCGCTCCAGATCCATAGAGTCCATGATCCGGATCTCGCTGGCCTTGGCTTCATTGGCTCGGAAAGTGCCGGCCTGCTTGAGAAGCTGGTCAACGAGGGTGGTCTTGCCATGATCGACGTGCGCGATGATGGCGATGTTGCGGATGTGTTCCATGTCTATGTCCTGATAGTTGTCGGTGTGCAAAAGGGCGCGGAATATGGGTGCGGTGCGGGGGTGCGTCAACGGATTTGCCAGAGACAGTTTCAGCGCGGTCAAAAGGGAAAGCGTTTGACCGCACGGTGCGCACCGCGTACCCACTGCGCTCCACTTTTCAAACCACCTCTATTTTATGGGACAGCAAACGAACAAGATTCAGAAACGCCGCCGCCGCCTCGACTACATCGAGCGCAAGAAGGTGAAGGCCAAAGCCGCCGTAACGGTGAAGCCGGCGAAGAAGAAGGCTGCGCCCAAGAAGGCGGCTGCGCCTGCCGCCGCGGCGGAATAGGACGTTCGCAGGGGGACGGTGCCCAGATTACGGGCCAGTCTGGCATGCGCTATCTCATCGTCGATGGGCATAGCGTGATTTTTGCGTGGCCGGAGTTGCGACGGCTGCATGCGCGCCGTACGGCGCTGGCCCGGGATGAACTCGTGAAGACGCTGACCGCCTACCAGGACGCGAGCGGCGTGCGGGTGGTCGCGGTTTTCGACGGGAAAGGCGCGACGGCGAACGAGGTGACGGAGCCAGGCGGCATCCAGGTTTTCTACTCGGGTGCCGGGCAGACGGCGGATCAGATCGTCGAGCGGTTGGTGGCGAAATACGCGGGCCTTCACGAAATCACGGTGGCTACATCCGACCACATGGAGCAGCAGACGGCGACGAGCTTTGGGGCGCTGGTGGTTTCCGCCGAAGGCCTCCGGCCGTGGCTAGCCGAGGCGCGAACCGACCTCCACCGCCGGCTGACGAAGTTCCGGCCGAAATAGCACAGGACCGGCTAAAGCGGGCCGCCGCTGTGAAATCGAGGCGCCGGGCCGGTTATTTCTTCAGCAGGTCGCGAATCTCAGAGAGGAGCTTCACGTCCGCCGGCACTTCCGCCACGGGAGCGGGCTTGGCCGCTTCCTTTCTCTTCAACGCGTTGATCCCCTTCACCATCATGAAGATGCAGAAGGCGAGGATGGCGAAGTTGATCGCCACGGTAAGGAAGTTTCCGTAGGCGAAAACCGGGCCGAGTTTTTTCGCGTCCGCCAGCGGCAGGCCGGCCGTGATCTTATCGGACAGGGCGACGTAGAGATTGGAGAAATCGACGTTGCCGATGATCTTGCCGACCACCGGCATGATCAGATCTTCGATGATCGAAGAGACGATCTTGCCGAACGCCCCGCCGATGATGACACCGACCGCTAGGTCGATGACGTTGCCTTTGACGGCAAACTCTTTGAATTCGCTAGCTATGCTCATGGGCGGGAGGGTGCATAGGGTATCGCCAGAGGGCAAAGATATTCTTATCGCGGTCGATACACAGCTGACCGTGGGCGGAAGCGCTCGAATCGCGATCCCGGAGCGGCCGGCGGAACCACTGGCGAAAGCATTTGCGGCGATCACACCTTTCGCTACTCTCTCCGCCCCCATGAGTTTCCAAGAGCAAATCGACCTGGATCTGAAAGAGGCGATGAAGGCGAAACAGGCCGAGCGGCTCAGTGTCATCCGGATGCTCAAGAGCGCGCTGAAGAACCTGGCGATCGAAAAAGGCGGCCTGCAGTTCGTCCTTGATGACGCCACCGCGCTCGGCGTGGTGCGCAAGGAGATGAAGAAGCGGCAGGACTCGATCGAGAGCTTTGAAAAGGGCGGGCGTCCCGAGCTGGCGGCCAAGGAGCGCTCCGAGGCGGAGATCCTCGCAGCCTATCTTCCGCAAGCCATGAGCGCGGAGGAAATCGCCGCCCTAGTCGCCGCGTGCATCGCCGAGACGGGCGCGACTTCCAAGAAGGAGATGGGTGCCGTGATGAAGCTCGCCAACGAGCGCGCCGCCGGCCGCGCGGACGGACGCGCCCTCAGCAGCGCGGTGAGCGCCGCTTTGAACTGAAGCCTCCGCAAAATCCCTCATGGTCAGCGCCATCATCGTCGCCGCCGGCAGCAGCCGCCGCATGGGGTTCGACAAGCTTTTCGCCCCCCTCGCAGGGCATCCCGTTCTTTGGCACTCGCTGAAAGCCTTTGGCGACTGCAAGGAGGTCGATGAGATCCTCGTCGTCACCCGGGAAGACGGCATGGATCAGGTCGAGGCGCTGGTCGCCGGCAGCAAGCTGAAGAAAGTCACCAAAGTCATCAGCGGCGGCCCCGAGCGGCACATCTCCGTCTGGAATGGCCTCCAGGCCGTGGACGCCACCGGCAGCGCCTACGTCGCCATCCACGACGGCGCGCGCCCGCTCACCACGCCCAAGCTCATCCGCGCCTGCCTCGACCTCGCCAAAGTCCACGGCGCCGCCTGCTGCGCCTCGCAGATCCCGGACACGGTGAAGCGCGCCAGCCTCGAGCAAATGGTCACCGAGAGCGTCGAGCGCACGGGCCTCTGGGCGATGCAGACGCCGCAGATTTTTTCCAGCGGCCTCATCCTCCAGGCCTACGCCGCCCTCATGGCCCGGCACGAGATGGTCACCGACGAGGTCTCCGCCGTACAGAAGCTCGGGAAAAAGATCGCGCTCCTGAAAAACGACGACTGGAACTTCAAGATCACCTTTCCCCACGACCTCGAACTCGCCGAGCACGTCATCGAGATGAGGGGAAAGAAAGTTGAGAGTTGAGGGTTGTTAGTTGAGGCCGACCGCCCGTTATTCCGCCTTCCACTTTTGAAATCGTCGCCGCGCTGACTGCAAACGCACCGACCCCAAGCCGCGCGGCTTTCCAGTTTCCACTTTTCACTCTCAACCAACCTTTTGGAATACCCCTACCACCTCACACGGCTCCCGAACGGCGCGCGCATCGCCTCCGTCGAGATGCCTTACATGAAAAGCGTCAGCGTCGGCCTCTGGGCGGGCATCGGCGGACGGCATGAGACCGCGCGGGACAGCGGCATCTCCCACTTCATCGAGCATCTCCTTTTCAAAGGCACCAAGCGGCGCACGGCGAAAAAGATCACCGAATCCGTCGAAGGCCTCGGCGGCTACCTCAATGCCTTCACCACCGAGGACCACACCTGCTACTACGCGAAGGCCGCGTCCCAGCACCTCGCACAGCTTTGCGATGTCCTCGCCGACATGTATCTCGAAAGCCGCTTCGAGCCCGCCGAGATCGAGCGCGAGCGCGAAGTCATCCGCGAGGAGATCCTCATGTATCGCGACCACCCCGCGCAGCATGCGCAGGAGCTCCTCACCGAGACCATGTGGCCCGGCCACCCGCTCGGCCGCGCGCTCACCGGCACCGTCGAGAGCATCGGCCGGCTGAAACGCGAGCAGCTCCTCGGCTTCCAGCGCCGCCACTACAATGGCGCCACCACCATCGCCACGGTCGCCGGTCCCGTCTATCACGACCGCGTCGTCGAGATCCTCTCGCCCCTGCTTTCGCGTCTCCCGCGCGGACGCTCCCCCCGTTTCCTCACCAGCCGCCCGGAGCAGGGCGCGGCACGCCTCTCCCTCTTCACCCAGGAAACCGAGCAGACTCATCTGGCCATGGGCTTCCACGCCTTTGGCCGCGCCGACGAGCGCCGCTTCGCCCTCAAGCTCCTCTCCGTCATCCTCGGCGAGAACATGAGCTCCCGCCTCTTTCAGAAGCTCCGCGAGCGCCACGGCTTTTGCTACAACGTCCAGACCAGCATGGTCACCCTCGCCGACACCGGCGCCATCCACATCTCCGCCGGGCTCGACGCCGCCAATCTCGAAAAAGCCATCGGCCTCATCCTCCGCGAGCTTCAGAACATCTGCGAAAAAGCCCCCAGCCGCACCGAGCTGAAAAAGGCGCAGGACTACACCATCGGCCAGACCTTCATGGGCCTCGAGTCCACCTCGAACCAAATCATGTGGATGGGCGAAAGCATCCTCGGCTACGGCCGCGTCCTTTGCCCCGTGGAAATGGAGCGCAAACTCCTCGCCGTCACGCCAGCCGACATCCAGCGCGTGGCCTGCCACTGCCTGAACCGCGCCCGCCTCGGCGTCGC
>JANOBH010000374.1:0-17275 GCA_031411535.1 Chthoniobacter sp.
ATTTTCAATCCCGCCCAGATGAGGAAAAGCCAGAGCCAGTTGTCCCGCGCGAGGATGCCCTCAAAGCCGCCGGCAAAGCGCTGCCAGTCCATGCCCACCTGCACCGCGCCGGTGAGGATGACGAGGAGCCACACCGCGAGCCCGAAGCCGCCGAGCGCCCAGCGCACGGCCGGCTCCACGCGGCTGAAAAAACCGTCGGGCCGGGCGAGCGGGATTTTGACGATCAGCGGATTCAGCCAGGTCACGGCCGTCCGCAGCGCCTGCTCGCCGTGCTCGCGCCCGCCGGTCGCGCGCGTGCTGTCGAGCGCGAGGAGATGCTGGTCTTTCAGCCAGCGGATCACCTGCACCGCCTCCTGCTCGGTGAAGGCATCGCCTCCTCCGTCGCGTGCGAGCAGCGCGAGGATCGAGGCGACCGTGCGCGTGCCGTCGAGTGCGCGGAGGAAGCGGTACTCCGACAGGCCCACGCGATGAAAGCGGGAGGCAAAGGCATCCTCGATCACGCATACGCGCCGCCCGCCGATCTCCTGCAGGGAGAAGCGCACACCGTCGCGCAGCCGCGGGCGGAGCATTTCGATTTCGCGGACGGAACGGTTTTCGTCGTGTGCGGACATCACCAGAAGAGTGTCTCGACGATGAATTCCGAGAGCCGGTGCCCGAGGATCCACAGGAGCGGGCGGCGCTCGCTTTCGATCGCCGCGCGGCCGCGCATCCCGGGGCGCAGATCGAGCGCGCGGCCGGCGTTGTCGATGGCGGCCTCGCACACGAAGACGTTGCGCCCGTCGCGCTGCTCGCTCTGCGGGTGCACCTTGTCCAGCGGCGTGAGCCAGCGTTCGCCGCCAAAGGCCTCCAGGCGGAAACGCACCGGCTGTCCGGCGCGCACGCGGCTGACCTCGCGGTCGGGCACGTCGATTTCCACGATCATCCGGTCGAGCGGCGCGACCTCGAAAAGCACCTGACCCTGCTGCACGGGCTGGCCTTCCGCGCGCCGCAGATCGCCGGACACGACCACCCCTGCGAGCGGCGAGTGCACGGTGAGGAGCGCGATTTTCCGCTGCACGAGTTCCAGCTCCCGCCCCACGCTCTCGGCTTCGAAATTCGCCACCTGCGCCGCGGAAAAGTCCGCGCCCTGGCCGTCGTTCGTCAGCGCCTTGTCGCGCTGCTTGAGCGCGCGCTCGCGGGCGGCGGTGAGTTCGGCCTCCTTGAGCTTCAGGTCCCGGTTGTCCATCTCGGCGAGCGCCGCGCCTTCCTCCACCTGGTCGCCCGGCTGGACGAGGCTCTTTTTCAACTGGCCCTGAAACGGCGCGGCGATGACCCGCTTGACCGTCGGCGCGAGGCGGCAGTCGGCCTTGATCCTGTAGTGGAAAGGGCACGCGAGGAGCGCGGCGAACGCCACAGCGCAGACGAGCAGCGCCCGGCGGCGGTTCGCGCTGAGCCGCGTCCAGATGCGCTGCGCGGCGAAGGCGGCGGGATTCGGGCGGGCGCGCTTCAGCAGGTCGAAAAGGGCGGGGAGAAAGGAAGCTGTGGCGTCGAGCAGCGACGCCGTGCGGGCATCGGGCGCGGCGGCTGTCCATTCGAGCAGGATGGCTCCGCGCTGGGTCATCAGCGGGATGCTCGTGAGCTGCGCGGCGCCGCCCTGCGACTGGAGCATTTCGTGCGCGGCGGTGGCGTCGCTTTTCACGCTTCCGGGGCGGAAGTCGATGCGTGCTCCCGCCGTGAGCGCCTCGCGCATCGCCGCCTCGAAGGGCGCGTGGCTGGTGCTCTTGGGATCGATCCGCGCCACGCCGGAGATTGCGCGCATTTGCAGGCCGGCGCGGTGTTTCGTCGCGTAAAAGACACGGTCGCATCCGAGGTAGTCGCGCAGGTCATCGGCGGCGATGCGGCACGCTTTGTCGAAGTCGGGTTCGCTCCCGGCGCGGCGGAGGATTTCGAGAATGCCGGCAGTGCGCTCGAGAGCCCAGTGCGTCTCGTGGGTCGCGCGCCGCTGCTCGCGGTAGAGGATGAAGCCGGCGAGAGACTGGAGCAGGACGAGGAATGCCTGAACGTCGCGAGGATTGGCGATGGCGAGCTGGGCGATGAGCCAGTAGCGGGGGCGCGCCTCGCGCTCCACCGGCACGGCGAGAGTGTAGGCATCCGCTCCGAGCGCCGGTGCGCGCTGCGCGACGGCGTGTCCTGGGGCGAGTGTGCCGGCGACTTGTGCGATGCTCCCGGCTGTCACGCCGCGCGTCGTGACTACGCAGGGTGCGGCGTCCGAGTCCGTGCCGACCGGCAGTAGCGCCACCGCGTTGGCGTTCAGCAGGCCGCGGAGGAATTCGAGAATCGGCCTCAGATCGCCTGTCGGCGATTCACCGGTGCCCTTTTCCACCAGAGCCGCGAGCTGCGAGCCGAGGCGCTGCGCATCGGGCCAGCCGGCATGAGCTGTCTGTGATGCGGCTCGGGACGGCGAAGAGGATAGTGCGGGCATAGAGAAACGCGCGCCTTGAGACGCGGGGCTTGTTTCAGATAAGAGGGTGTCTTTAGCAGACCGCGGGCCACGGTCCCTGAGCCGGGCTTTTCCTGGGGAATCGCCCGGCTTTTTCTCACGGGTGCATGTAGCACGCCGCGCTCCAGGCGGGAGCAGAGGCCGCTGGCGGGGGTTTGACATCTGTAACCGCGATTGTTACATAACCGCTACCGATGGCCTCCAGTTGCCGTTTTGCCTTTGCAGTCCACGTCCTCGCGGTGCTCGCCCTGAAGCGCGAGGGCGGGGGAGTGTGCTCGGACGCTCTCGCGGGGAGCGTGAATACGAATCCGGTGGTGATTCGCCGCCTGCTCTCACGCCTGCGCCACGCCGGGCTCGTCACCACGCAAAAGGGCTCGTGCGGCGGGGCGACGCTCTGCGCGGCTCCGGAGGAGATCCCGCTCGATGTCATCTACCGCGCGATCGAGCCGGCGGCATCGTTTTCCCAGCATCCGCATCAGCCGAATCAGCGCTGCCCGGTCGGGGCGGGCATCGAGCGCGTGCTGGATGAGGTCTTCGCCTCCGCGCAGACCGCGCTGGAGTCGGCCCTCGCCCTCCGCACGCTCGCCGATGTGCTCGCGGCGATGTCTGCCGAGGCGCCGCCGCCGCGCAAGTCCGCCCGCTCCGTTTCACGCAAGGCCGCCTGAGCGCCGGCTGACGATCTTTTTCCGACAAACCCAACCCAACGACACACCGCCATGTTCCTCGATACCGCCCACGTTGACCCGCCGTCCGCCGCGTCCGCCGCCACCGATCATCGCGACCTCCGCAGCGATGAATTCTGGCGCGGCATCCCCGCCTACGCGCACGTCTCCGCCGCCGAATTCCGCACCCACACTTTCCAAAACCGCCACTCCGTCACCAACACCCGCCAGCTCCGCGAGACGCTCGCGGACCTAGCCCCCGCCGGCTTCTGCGACGATCTCGACGCCGGCGTGAAAAACGCGCCGATGGCCCTGCGCATCTCGCCCTATCTCCTCGCGCTCATCGACTGGCGCACGCCGGACACCGACCCGATCCGCACCCAGTTTCTCCCGCTCCGCAGCCAGCAGCAGGCCGATCACCCGATGCTGCGGTACGATTCGCTCAATGAGCGCGAGGACTCGCCCGTTCCCGGCCTCACTCACCGCTACCGCGACAAGGCGCTCTTTCTCCCGCAGGATTCCTGTCCGGTCTATTGCCGCTTCTGCACCCGCAGCTACGCCGTCGGCGGCGATACCGACGCCGTGGAAAAGCTCAAGCTCAGCGCCAATCTCGCGCGCTGGGAGCAGGCCTTCGCCTACATCGGCGCGCAGCCCGATCTGGAGGACATCGTCATCTCCGGCGGCGACAGCTACAATCTCAGCGCCGCGCATCTCCAGCTCATCGGCGAGCGCCTTTTGCAGATGCCGAATATCCGCCGCATCCGCTACGCGACCAAAGGGCTGTGCGTGCAGCCGCAGAAAATCCTCAGCGACCACGCATGGACGGACGCGCTGACCCGCGTCGTGGAGCTGGGCCGCGGCCTGGGAAAAGACGTCGTCGTGCACACGCATTTCAATCACCCGAACGAGATCACCGCCATCACGCGCGATGCCATGAACGTCCTCACCGGGCGCGGCATCCATGTCCGCTGCCAGACCGTGCTCCAGCGCACCGTCAATGACGACCCGGCGACCATGACCCAGCTCGTCCGCCGGCTCAGCTACGTGAACGTCCACCCCTACTACGTCTATATGCACGACATGGTCCCCGGCGTGGAGGATCTCCGCACCCCGCTCGCCACGGCGCAGCATCTGGAGAAGCACGTCCGCGGCGCGACCGCGGGATTCAATACGCCCGCCTTCGTCCTCGACACGCCAGGCGGCGGCGGAAAGCGCGACGTCCACAGCTCCGAGCGCTACGACCGGGCGACTGGCATCAGCGTCTTTGAAAGCCCGAGCGTGAAACCCGGCAAAGAGTTCCTCTACTTCGACCCCATCGCCTCGCTCGACGAGGAGCACCGCTGGCGCTGGAGCCAGCCCGGCGAACGCCGCGCGATGATCGACGCCGCGCTGGCTGGCTGAGGCGTGCGGGGAAATTTCAGCGGTTCGCAGAGATTCCGATTGCCTCGGGAGGCGATCTCGCGAGTCTTCCGGCCCGCGGCGCGCTCTGGGAATCCTCCCACGCGTGCCGTTTTTCATTCCCATGCTCCCATCCATTTTGTGGTCACTCACCGGCTTCCTAAGCGGGCTCGTCTTCGTGTCGTTTTTCGAGTGGGTGCTCCACCGCTTCGTCATGCACCGGCCGCTGGGCTGGCTGCGCTACCCATTTGAGGCGCATGCTGTCGTCCACCACCACACCTTCAAAGGCGACCACACCTACCACCTGCGTGATGAAGCCGACAAGGAGACCATTCCCATGGCTTGGTGGAATGGCCCGGTCCTGATCGTCATCGGCATGGTTCCGATGCTGGGCCTGGCATGGGTCATCGGGAGCTGGGCGGTGGCTGCAGGTGCGGCTCTCGCCATCGCCGGCTACTACGCCGTCTATGAATACCTCCACTGGTGCATGCACCTGCCGAAAGCGCGCCGCGTCGAGCGCTCGTGGCTCTTCCGCCGCCTGAACGGGCATCACATTCTGCATCACCGCTACATGCACAAGAATTTCAACGTCATCCTGCCGATCGCAGATCTCTGCCTAGGCACGCTGCTGCCGCGCTCCAAGATCAGCTTTGCGCAGCCGCAAGGGGTGGGCGTGCCCAATGTACAGCCGCGAGGCATGGCATTGGGAGCGGCATTTTCCCCGGAGCCGGACGCACTCGTCGAGTCCGGGATTCCGGCGGACGCTCCCGTGGCTTAGGCTGCCGCCTCCGCCAGTTCCCGCACGGCGGCCGCCGGCTTCGCCCCGGCTGACGTCCCGTTTTTCCGCCCCTGCAGCCGCTCTAGGTAGATGTAGATCACTGGCGTGATGTAGAGCGTGAGGAGCTGCGAGACGATGAGGCCGCCGACCACGGCGATGCCAAGCGGGCGGCGCGATTCGGAACCCGCGCCGATGCCTAGCGCGATGGGCAGCGTGCCCATGAGCGCGGCCATGGTGGTCATCATGATCGGGCGGAAGCGGACGAGGCACGCCTCGTAGATGGCCTCGGCGGGCGCTTTGCCTTCCTTCCGCTGCGCTTCGAGCGCGAAGTCGATCATCATGATCGCGTTCTTTTTCACGATCCCGATGAGCATGAGGATGCCGACGAAGCCGTACACATTCAGCTCCATGCCGAAGACGAGCAGCGCGACGAGCGCGCCGAAGCCCGCGCTCGGCAGACCGGAGAGGATCGTGACGGGGTGGATGAAACTTTCGTAGAGAATGCCGAGCACGAGATAGATCACGAGCACGGCCATGAGCAGGAGCAGGCCGAGACCCTTTAGCGATGACTGGAAAGCCTGCGCCGCGCCCTGGAAGCCGGTGCTGATGGTGGCGGGGATTTCGCCTTTCACGGCTTCCTCGATGCGCGGGATCGCGTCGCCCAGCGCGGTGCCGCCTGCGGTGTTGAAAGAGATCGTCACCGCCGGGAGCTGGCCGAGATGCTGGACGGTGAGCGGCCCGGTGCCGCGCTCGATTTTTGTCACGGTGCTGAGCGGCACGAGGCGGCCGGACGATGAGCGGATGTAGAGCGCGGTGAGATCCACGGCGCTCGTCTGAAACTTGGGCAGCACCTCGAGGATGACCTGGTACTGGTTGGTCGCCGTGTAGATCGTGGAGATCTGCTGCGAGCCGTAGGAATTCGCGAGCGCCGTCTCGATCTGCGCCGCGGTCACGCCGAGCGCGCCGGCCTTGTCGCGATCGATCGTCACGAGCACCTGCGGATTGGTGATCTGGAGATCGGTGGTCACGTCGATGAGGCCGGGGATCTGGCGCATCTTTGCCTCGACCTTGGGCGCCACGGCGTAGAGATCCTCCAGGTCCGGGCCGGAAAGCGTGAACTGGTAAAGGCTCTTCGTCAGGCTGCCGCCGATGCGGATGGAGGGCAGGACCTGCGGGAAGACTTTCAGCCCCGCGATGCCCGCGAGTTTCGGACGCAGGTCGGCGATGATGGCGTCCGCCGACGGGCGCTGGTCGCGCGGCTTGAGGTTCATGAAAATGCGCCCGGCATTCCCGGTCCCGGTCGGTCCGCCTACGCCGATGCTCGACATGAATCCCTCGACATGCGGGTTCTCCAAAATGATGGCGGACGCCTGCTGCTGAAGCTCCGCCATTTTCTCAAACGACACGCCCTGCGCGGCCTCGGTGAATGCAAAAATCTGCCCGGTGTCCTCGTTCGGGATGAAGCCTTTTGGCAGCAGCGTGAATGTGAACGCCGTCGCCGCGATGCTGCCGAGCGCCACCATGAGCACGATGAAGGGATGCCGCAGCGCGCCTTTCAGCGTGCGGTCGTAAAAGCCGAGCAGGCCGTCGAAGCCGCGCTCGGTCATTTCATAAAACCGGCCCGGCGGGCGGGCGGAGTGCGCGGTGAGAAAGCGCGAGCACAGCATCGGCGTAAGCGTGAGCGAGATGAAGCCGCTCACGAGGATCGCCACGCCGATCACGGCCGCGAACTCGTAGAGCAGACGCCCGAGGATGCCGCCCATGAAAAGCACGGGGATGAAGACGGCTACGAGCGACACGGTCATCGAGACGATGGTGAAACCGATCTCCTTCGATCCTTTAAGCGCCGCCTCCATCGGCTTCTCGCCCATCTCGATATGGCGCACGATGTTTTCCAGCACCACGATGGCGTCATCCACCACGAAGCCCGTGGCCAGCGTCAGCGCGAGGAGCGAAAAATTGTCCACGCTGAACCCGAGCACGTGCATGACCATGAAGGTGCCGATGATCGAGAGCGGCATGGCCACGGACGGGATGAGCGTCGCGCGCACATTGCGGAGGAAAAGAAAGATCACCATGACGACGAGCGCGATGGCGAGGACGAGAGTGAACTCGACCTCGTGCACGCTGGCGCGGATGGAGAGCGATTTGTCGGACAGGATCTCCAGCCGCACGGAGGGCGGCATCTGCTCGCGGAAGGTGGGCAGCAGCGCTTTCACCGCGTCCACGACCGCCACGGTGTTCGTGCCGGGCTGCTTCTGGATGGCGAGCACGATGCCGCGCGTGCCGCTGAACCAGCTCGCGATCTTGTTGTTCTCCACGCTGTCGATCACGCGCCCGAGCTGCTCCAAGCGCACGGGCGAGCCGTTGCGGTAGGCGACGATGATCCGCCGGTAAGCCGCGGCGTCGAAGAGCTGGCCTGTGGCCTGCACGGTCGTCGCCTCGGTCGGGCCGTAGAGCGTGCCCGTCGGGAGATTTACATTGGCGTCCTGGATCGCGCGCACCACCTCGTCCACGCCGACGCCGCGCGCGGCCAGTTCGCGTGGGTCCACCTGCGCGCGGACGGCGTATTTTTGCGAGCCGTAGATGGAGACCTGCGCGATGCCCGGCGTGGTGGAGATTCGCTGCGCGAGAAGCGTGTCGGCGTATTCATTCACCGCCGAGAGCCGCAGGGTGGGGGAGACGAGCGCGAGGTAGAGGATTGGGGAATCCGCGGGGTTCACCTTCTTGTAGGAAGGCGGGCTCGGCATGTCGCGCGGCAGCAGGCGCGCGGCGGCGGCGATCGCGGATTGCACGTCCTGGGCCGCGGCGTCGATGTTGCGGTCGAGGTTGAAAACGATGGTGACGCTCGTCGTGCCGAGCGCGCTCGTGGAGGTCATCGAGTCAATGCCTGCGATCGTGCTGAACTGCCGCTCCAGCGGCGTGGCGACAGACGAAGCCATCGTCTCTGGGCTCGCGCCGGGGAGATTTGCAGAGACCTGGATGGTCGGGAAATCCACGTTCGGCAGATCGCTGACGGGTAGGCCGCGGAAGGCGAAGAGTCCGAAGCCGAGGATGCCCAGCATGACCAGTGTGGTCATCACCGGGCGGCGGATGAATGGCTCGGAAATGCTCATGGCTGGGAAAGTGCGCGCAACGTCCAGAGGGCACCGCGACGCCCCGAAACCCATTCCGTCAATTTGGTTAAATTCCGTAATTCCGTCTTTGCCTTTGGGACGGAAATAACGGGATTCGGCCAAATTAACGGGCGTGCCTGGAGGCCGGATGCATTAGTGCGGGGCTGGGAAAAGCCTGACTGGGACGTTGGACGTTCGGCGTTCGGCGTTCGGCGCTCCCCTTCCTCCTTCGCGGCGTCTCCCTCTGCTGGCTTCGCCAGCACCTTTGCTCCAGGGACGAGCCGGAGCTGCCCATTCGTGACCACTTTCTCACCCGGCTCCACGCCGCGTTTGATGATGCTCTCCTGCCCAACCGTGCGCCCGACAGCGACCGTGCGCAGGTCGGCGGAACCGTCCTCCTTCACGACAAAGACCTGCGGCCCCGCCTGCCCGATGGTGACGGCGCTCGCGGGCACTACGGTCGCGCCGGGCTCGGTGTCGAGCCGCACGAGCACGTCCACGAATGCGCCGGGCCAGAGGGCGCGGTCGTCGTTTTGGAACGTGGCCTTCAGCGTGACGGTGCCCGTGGAGGGATCGACCGTGTTATCCACGAAGGTCACCTCGCCATCGGCGAGCGGCCGGTCGTCCTTCGGGGCGATCGCATGCACCGGGAGGCGGCGCTCCGCGAGACCGCGCCGGATGTCGGCGAGATGCTGCTCGGGCACGGCGAACGTGACGTAGATGGGCGCGAGCTGGCGGATCGTGGTCATCGCCGTGTCGGCGTTGTCCTTGATGAGATTTCCGGCGTGGACGGCGAGCGCGCCCGTGCGTCCATTGATTGGCGCCTCGATGGTCGTGTAGCCGAGGCGGACGCGTGCGATCTCGACGAGCGCTTCGTCCGCTTTCACCGCGGCGGCGGCAGCCGTGGCAGTCGAGCGCATCTGGTCGAGCACCTCCTTGGAAATCGCGCCCTTCGTGCTGAGTTCCGCGTTTCGCTCCGCATCACGCTGCGCGTTCTCCGCCGCGGCGCGGTCACGGGCGAGGTTCGCCTCCGCTTGCGCGAGCTGCGTGGCGTAGAGCTTTGGCTGAATGGTGAAAAGGAGGTCGCCCTTTTTCACGTCCTGCCCCTCCTTGAAATTCACCTCGATCAGCTCACCTCCGACCTGCGCCTTCACCTCGACAGTGGCCACGGACTCGACATTGCCGATCGCGCGGAGTTCTACCGGCATGTCCTTCTTCACCGCCTCGCCGATATTGACGGGCACGGGTCCGCCGCGCTTGCCAGGGGCGCCGCCTGCGTCAGGCGCCTTGTGGCATCCTGCTGCGAGAAACAGTGCGAGCGCGTGGTGGAAAATCGAGCGTAAGGTCATGTCAGGCGGTCTTCTTGCGCTCGTCATCGGGAGCATTGGCAAAGGCGCGGTGCAGCAGGCTCATCGCCTCCAGGAGGGAGGCCCGCTCCGTGGCGGAGAGATGACGCAGTTTCCCCGCGAGAAATTCGCGCGCCGCCTGCACGACGGACTCATATTTCCGCCGCCCGGACCTGGTGAGTTCGAGGGAGACGCGCCGCCGGTCGCCCGCGTGCGTCTCCCGGCTGGCGAGCTTCGCGGCGACGAGGCCGTCGATCAGCTTCGACGCCGCCGGAAGCGTCAGGCCGAGGAAATGGGAGACGTCGGAAAGCATCGCGCACTCATTCCGACCGAGGAAGGCCAGCGTGCGAAACTGCGGCATGGAAAGCTCCGGTCCGCTGTGCGAGCGGACATTCGTGCGGATGACCCGCATGAGGAGAGGGACGGTCTCCAGCAGCTCGGAGGCGCATTGGTTCGACGAGGCGGGCATATGCTTGGCATCGGAAATAGTGTCGCGGGTTAAGTATTCCGCAACCGGAAACCTGCACAGCCCCTCCGGCGGCTATTTCAAAGTCGAGAGATACTCGATCACGTCGCGCAGGCCGCGCTTGCCGAGCACCTCTCCAAGGCCGGGCGGCATTGCGCTTGGGACGGGCGTGCGTTCTTTGATGTCCGCCTTCCTGACCTTCTGCTTCTTGCCGTCAGCCAGCGCGGCGAGCGTCACTTCGTTCGCGTCCTCCGCATTGAGCAGGCCGGCGACCATGTCGCCGTTCTTCAGCGTCACGAGCACGTTTTCGAAGCCCGGTGCGATGAGCGCGTTCGGATCGACGATGCTTCGCAAAATGTAGGCGCGATCATGCTTCGCGCCGATGCCCGCGAGATCGGGGCCGACATCGCCGCCTTCGCCTTTCACCTTGTGACAGCGCATGCACGCCGCGTCTGCCTTCTCGGCGAAGATCTCGCGTCCCGCTTTGGCGTCGCCGCCTTCCAGGCACTCGCGCCATTTTGCCAGCGCGTCCTTCGCTTCGCGGTGCTTCTCATATTCCGCGAGTTTCTGCTTCACGGTGTCGTCGTTGCGCTGCGCCGCGGCTTCGAGGAGGTCGAGCGCGAGGGGAGGCGGGAGTTTGCCGGAGTTCAGAAGGTCGAGCTGGGTGGCCAGGACGGCGTCCGCGTCCGTTCCAGGCGCGGCGGCGAGCGCGGCGAGCGCATCCTGCTGCTCGCGGACTGACCCTTTGCCGAGCACCGCAGCGTTCAGCTTCACGGCCTCGCCGGGCGAGGCTTTCGCGGCGAGCTGCCGCGCGGCTTGCAGGAGTGTCTTGTCCTTCGCCGCTAGGGCCGTTTCCACGGACTTTGCGATGCCGGGCGAGTTGATCGCGGCCAGCGCCCGGAGCGCCGCGGCGCGCGCTGCCCCGGCCGCCTTTTCGTCTGCGAGCAGAGCGGCGAGCGCGGGTCCGGCCTCTGCGCTCCCGAGCGCGGCGCAGGCGTCCGCAGTGGCTGCGCGGAGCGTGTCGGGCGCACCTTGGAGGATTGCAGTCGCCACCGTCGCGATGGCGGTGCGCGGTGCATTGGCATCCCGCTTCGGCGTTTCCCCGCGGACGACGATGCCGAGCACGCGGTCCTTTCCGAGATTCTGATTCCACTTCGCCAGCGACTCGATCGCATCGAGCCGGGCGGCGTCGCCGGATTCGGTGCGACCCGCGCAATAGGCGAGCGCGCCGGCTGCGGTGCTGGTACCGAGCCGGTAGGCGGCATTTATCACGCGGCGCGAGAGCGGCGCGGGCAGGCCCGGCTGCCGGGAAAGCTCGGCGAGCTGCGGGTAGGCGGCGGGGATCGGCGTGTCGTGAATCGCGCGTGCGGCTTCCAGCACAAGCTGCGGATTCTTGTCGGAAAGAAACCGCGCCACCTCCGGGCTCCGTCGTTCGCGCAGGGCGAGGAGCAGTCCGGCGCGCGCGGCGTCGGAGCCGTCGCTCGCGGCGGCGGCGAGTGTCTTTTCATCGGCGCAGACCGCGAGCGCGGTGGCCGCGGCGTGACGCACGTATGCGTCCGAATCCGCGTTCGTCTTGAGCAGCGCGAGCAGCGCGGGCACGGCGCCTTTCGCGCCCAGCTTTCCCGCCGCCTGCGCGCCGAAGAAGCGCACGCGCGGTTCCGTGTCCGCGAGAAGCCGGAGCACAAGGTCGGCTTCGTTTTGATTGCGCGTCTCACCGACGAATTTTGCCCACTGCGCGCGAACCTCGCTGTCCTTGTCCTGTGCCAGCGGCATCAGCGTCCGCGCGGCGGTCGGTTTGGTCCGCGCGAGCTGTGCCAGTCCCCAGATGCCGTGCAGACGCATCAACCGCGGATTCGCGGCGAGCGTGGCCTGCGCCAGCGGCACGGGGTCAGCGCGGCGCACGAGGTCAAACTGCGCCGCCAGCCGCACGCGCTGGTCGGCGTGGCCGAGGAGTTTCGACAGTTCCCCGACGCTGCGCTTTTCCATCCCCTCGCCGAGCAGCCGCTTCGTTTCCAGCACGAGCGGGCTCGCGTCGGTCGCGGGATCGTGGACGCGGAAGATCCGGCCCTTGCCCGTCTTCTCCCAGCCATAGACCCAGTCGAGCACGTAGGCGCCGCCGTCCGTGCCGAACTGCACATCGCTCGGGTACAAGCCCCAGAGCAGCTTCCCGGTCATCTGCTGCGCGGAATTGTCCTGCTGGAGTTTCCTGTCGAGCACGATTTCGTAGCTCGCGCCTTTCGGTTTCAGCGCGAAAGCGCGGACGCCGCCGGGGAAGTCGGCGTAGAAAAAGTGATCGCGATACGCGTCCGGCAGCCCGGTGCCGGGATAGTGCGCGATGCCCGCGGGGCCGTGCCCGATGTGGCCGGTGGGCGGGAGGATCGCGTAATTGGTCTTGTCCACGTCGAGATGCCACATGCCCTCGGAGTTCCACGCGCCGAGTTTTGGCAGGAACTGCCAGCCGATGCGCCAGCCGTAGTCCGCGCCCTCGACGACGTGCGTCCAGCGCGCCGCGTCGCCGCCGTCGGCGTTGTTGTCGCCGGTGAAAAGATCGCCCACATCATTCCACGCGAGCGACTGCGGATTGCGCAGGCCGGTGGCGAAAAGCTCCATGTCGGTGCCGTCGGGATTGCAGCGGAAGACCGCGCCGCTGTCGGGATTGTCGATGACCTTTCCCTCGCGTGTCGTCACGTGTGCGCCGCAGTCGGCGATCGTCCAGTAGAGCCTGCCGTCCGGCCCCATCTTCACGCCGTGCATGTCGTGCCCGCCGTAGGCCACATGCACGCCGAAGCCCGTGAGCAGCGCTGCGCGTTTCACTGCCGCGCCGTCTTTCTCGCCGTCGAAACGCCACAGGTCCGGGATGCACGCGAACCACACGCTCCCGCCACTCGCCAGCACACCGGCAGCGGTGCCGGTGGCGAGCGAATGAAAGCCGTCGGCAAAGACGCCCGACGTGTCCGCCGTGCCGTCGCCATCGCTGTCCACGACGAGCTTGATGCGTTCGCTTTCGACCTCGAGATCGTGCCAGTCGCGGAGGCCGTCCTTGTTCAAATCAGTCATGTCATTGCCCGCGCCGCTCTTCCCGGAGTCAGGAAGTTTCGCCTTCAAAAAAGCGATGCGGTCCCCGACGGAGCGAAGCGCGAAATTTTCCACCTGCCACGGCTCATGCCGCCGGATGTCCGGCACCGAGCTGCGCCGCCGGCCGGTCTCCACCACGAAGGCGCGTCCCTTTTCATCGAAGCAAAACGCGACCGGGTTTTGCAGCAGCGGTTCGCTCGCCCAGACGTCCACCTGGAGACCCGGGGCGACGCTGAGCTTCTTCACCGCGTTCGCGGCACTCTCAGTAGCGGGAGTCGCGGCCTTGGCTGGCTGCGCGCCGTCGCCCGCCTCCTGCGCATGGGTGAAAAGCGCGGGTGAGAGCAGTGCGGCGGCGAAGAGTGGGAGGGCGGGGGATTTGGTCATGGCGAGGGACGGGGTGACGCTGCTGACTACGCCACGCAGGAGGCGGCGGAAGCGAGGAAATCGTCGCGCTTGCAGCCGGGGTCGAGAGGGGGATGGTTGGGCGGCGCCGCTTTTCGCGGCAGACATTTCCACGTCAGTCAGGTATCCAAAAAACCATGATCAAGAAAATCCTGGCCGTTCTCGTGCTCGTCGTCGTCGTCGTTCTCATCGTGGCAGCCATGCAGCCCGACGGTTTCACCGTGGCCCGGAGCGCCACCATCGCCGCGCCGCCTGCGGTCGTTTTCGCGCAGGTGAATGACCTCCAGAAATGGCAGGCTTGGTCTCCGTGGGCGAAGCTCGACCCGGCGGCGAAAATGACCTTCGAGGGTCCGGCAGGCGGAGCCGGCGCAAGCTACACCTGGTCGGGAAACAGCAAGGTCGGAGAGGGGACGATGACGATCATGGAAAGCCGGCCGGACGAGTTGGTCCGTTTCAAACTCGATTTCAGAAAACCCTTCGCCGCGACTAACTCCGCCGAGTTTCTCTTCAAACCCGAGGGTGGTCAGACCGTCGTGACGTGGAGCATGTCGGGAAACAGGAATCTTATGTTCAAAGCCGTCGGCCTTTTCAGAAGCTGCGACAAGATGATCGGCCCGGACTTCGAGAAAGGTCTGGCGAGTTTGAAGGATGTCGCAGAAGGCGCGGCGAAGCGGTAGCTCCTCACGGCTCATCACTATGAAACACATACCCACCGTCGCCGGCATCCTGCTCGGCCTGCTCTTTGTCATGTCGTCTGTCGTCGTCCTTTTCAATCTCGTGCAGATGCCGCCACCGCCGGAGGGCACGCCCGCCGCGCTGTTCATGGGCGCATTCCTCCCCACGGGTTACATGACCTTTGTCAAAGTGCTCGAACTGATCGGCGGCATCCTCGTCGCGATCCCGCGCACGCGGAATTTTGGCCTCCTCATCCTCGGTCCGATCCTCGTGAACATCCTCGCGTTTCATGCCTTCATTATGAAAGGCGCGGGCCTCTTTGACCCGATGCTGATCGTGATCGTCCTGCTCGCGCTTTACCTGCTTTGGTGCGGAAGGAAGGGCTTCGCCGGCCTGCGCGGATAGCTGGCGCTGCGCGGACGCCGGGAAGCGCGGCTCCCGTGGATACACGCTATCTGGAGAGCGGTGAAGGAATCACCGCAGTGCCAGGGCCTGCGGCTTTCATGGGCCGACGCGAAAGCCACGGCTGGGTGTTTTCCTTTCCAACTCCGGCCTGATAAGCCTCCATCACGCTGTCGCGTACGTCCCTCCATGAAATACCCGCTCCTTCTCCTCGTCTCGCTCGTCATCGCCCGTCCCGCTGCCGCTGCGGACTATGACATCGTCATCTACGGCGGCACATCCGCCGCCGTCATCGCTGCGGTGCAGGCAAAGAAGATGGGCAAGACCGTGGTGGTTGTCAGCCCGGACAGGCATCTCGGCGGGCTCTCCAGCGGCGGGCTCGGCTTCACGGACACGGGAAACAAGGCGGTCATCGGCGGGCTGTCGCGCGACTTTTACCACCGGATCTGGAAGCACTACGACGCAGCCGATGCATGGCAGTGGCAGAAGAAATCCGAGTACGGCGGGAAGGGGCAGGGGACGCCGGCGATCGACGGCGAGCAGCGGACGATGTGGATCTTCGAGCCGCACGCGGCGGAGCAGGTCTTCGAGGATTACGTGAAGGAATTCGGCATCACGGTGCATCGCGACGAGTGGCTCGATCGCGCGAAGGGCGTGAAGAAGGAGGGCGCGCGCATCGTGTCGATCACGACGCTGAGCGAGAAAACGTACGCGGGGAAGATGTTCATCGACGCGACCTACGAGGGCGATCTGCTGGCGGCGGCGGGCGTCGCGTATCACGTCGGGCGCGAGGCGAACAGCCACTACGGCGAAAAGTGGAACGGCGTGCAGACCGGCGTGCTGCATCACGGGCATCACTTTGGCAAAATGGGCATCAGCCCGTACGTGGTGCCCGGCGATCCCAAGAGCGGCGTGCTCCCGCGCATCAGCGCTGCGCCGCCGGGCGAATACGGCGAGGGCGACAAGCTCGTGCAGGCTTACTGCTTCCGCATGTGCCTCACAGATCATGAGCCGAACCGCATCCCGTTTTCAAAGCCCGAGGGATACGACGCGAAGCAGTATGAGCTGCTGCTGCGCGTCTTCGCGGCGGGCTGGCGGCAGACGTTCGGGAAGTTCGACCCGATCCCGAATCACAAGACCGACACGAACAACCACGGACCCTTCAGCACCGACAACATCGGCTATAACTACGACTATCCCGAGGCGACGTACGAGCGGCGGCGCGAGATCATCCGCGAGCACGAGACTTATCAAAAGGGATGGCTCTATTTCATCGCGACGGACCCGCGCGTGCCGAAGGAAGTGCAGACGGAAATGCAGCGCTGGGGCCTGCCGAAGGATGAGTTCGAGGCCAACGGTAACTGGTCGCATCAACTCTACATCCGCGAGGCGCGCCGGATGACCGGCAGCTTCGTCATGACGGAGAATGAGCTGCTAAAGAAGAAACCGACACCGGACTCGGTCGGCATGGGGAGCTACACCATCGATTCGCACAACGTGCAGCGCTACATCACGCCCGAGGGGCATGTGCAGAATGAGGGCGACATCGGCACGTCTCTCAGCGCCCCCTATGAGATTGCCTACGGCTCGCTCGTGCCGAAGCGCGGCGAGGCGGACAATCTTTTCGTGCCGGTCTGCGTCTCCAGCTCGCACATGGCGTTTGGCAGCATCCGCATGGAGCCCGTCTTTATGATCCTCGGCCAGTCCGCCGCGACCGCCGCTGCGATGGCGATGGACGCCGGGCTGGCGGTGCAGGACGTGCCGTACGAGAAGCTGCGCGAGCGACTGCTCGCGGACGGGCAGGTGCTGGAACACAGCGGTCCCGCGCAGACACGCCGCGGCGGCCGCCCGATCGACAAGATTCCCGGCATCGTCGTCGATGACGGCGACGCCAAGCTCACGGGCGCCTGGCAGGAGAGCGGCGCGGCGCAGATTTTCGTGGGTCACGGATACCAGCACGAAGGGAATACGAGAGATGGGAAGGCCACCGCGCGTTTTGAAGCGAAACTACCCAAGGCCGGGCGGTACGAGGTGCGGCTCGGCTACACGCCCAACAGCAATCGCGCATCGAACGTGCCGGTGGAAGTCGTCCATGCGGGCGGCACCAAGAACGTCACGGTGAACCAACGAAAGGATCCGCCGATCGAGGACTCGTTCGTCTCACTCGGCGTGTTCGACTTCACCGCCGACAAAACCGCGACGGTCACGATCTCGAATGCCGGCACCGACGGCTACGTGACGATCGACGCAGTGCAGTGGTTGGCGGTCACCGCCGACTGAGCCGTATCCATGCAGTTGGAGGACTGGGATTATCAACGCGGAGACGCGAAGGCGCAGCGATCACCGGGAGTTTGCTTTCCACAAATTGGAATCACCCAAGGGTGATCGCAGCATAAGTAATTAAGTCGGGAGTCCGGGCGCGGGAGCGCCTCGTGGGCGCGCAGGAGCGCTTGGCTCCGCGTGGGAGCGGCGGAGC
>JANOBH010000375.1:0-26777 GCA_031411535.1 Chthoniobacter sp.
GGATTTTCAGTCCTCCACCGCCCGGTGAGATGAAGACTGCCGCGGCGTGCGGGTCGGTTTCAACCTCCGCACGGATCACCGCGAGCCGAGCACCGAGGCCGTCGAGATCCACCTGGATCATGGCGCTATGCGTTAGCATCGTGGCCGGTGCAGATGCGGTGCCGGACATGTAGAAGCTTGGCAGCTTCTCCTTTTCCTTGTTGGAGGCGTCCTTACCCTTACTCGCGAGAATCACCCGGATGCGGTCAACGTGGGGCTGCCACTTGTCACTCTGGATGTCGTCGAGCACTTCGTCCAGCCGGCGCGTCATCGGCTTTTTCGATTTCATAACGTTAAACCATGCGACTTCGACCGCCAGCGCATCTGGGCCATTGCCGCCCGCCCCGTTCTTGTGTAAAGGATTCACCGTTAGTTTCCTCAAAAGCCGTTCCCAAACTTGCCAGCGCGGGAGCGGCTTTTGTTTTACCGTTAGACGGCGTTGACCTCCATACGGCGCAACGCCGCCAGAACGCTTGGCAAATGAAAGCGCACGCAGCGCGGACTTAGGCGCACGACTGGAATCAGCCGCCGTTTCATCCACAGCTCCACGCAGCGCGGGGAAACCGACACCGCCCGCGCGACGACTTTCTTGGTCACAAGTCCCGAATCACTCGCCGCCGATTCTTTGGCAGACAGGGATGCACCCTGCGCTTCTTCGTTGGTCGTATTGCTCATGCGTGCCAACCTTCGCAAACCCGCACCCTCTCCGGTATGGCGTCTAAGGGGAACTCTTAGAAATCTCCGCAAACATCTTCGCGTAGCGCGCCTCCCTCTCCTTCGTTTGCCGCTCCCGCTCCTTCGCATACTCACCAAACTCCCACGGAATCAATTCTCCGAGGCAGGTTTCGACCTTGGCTTTGGCCTTTTGAAACGCTGATTCTTCGCTGTAGAGCGGCATTTCATGGAGCGGCAGCTTGTTCGTCGTATCTTTCCTTTGATCGTGGAAGCGGCGCGGTCGTCCGGCTTTGTCAGACAAGCGATGATCCGCGGCGAATTTCAGCGCCTTAACAGTGCCCAGCTCGCGGTAAAGCCGCCATGCGGCCAGGTCTTTCAGGCGGTCACGAAATAGCCCCGTCTTGCCCGTGGTGTCTCGTTTATGGGCGGCGAAGCGCGCCGCATTCTCCGGCAACTGCAACCACATATCAAACTCTTGCAGCAGCCGCTTCTTGGTCTTGGTGAAGTCCAGATTGAACAGCGCGTGAACCCACTGAGAGCTTCCCTGCTTCGTCTTAGGCCAGCCTTCAATGATCGGATAGACTGCCTTTGCCGGTTTAGCTCCAGAGTTCCGCTTGTCTTGCCACTGCCTTTCCGCCATCGCATTGAACTCCTCGAAAATCCCATTCGACTGAAGGTTCCACACTTCATTCATGCGCAACGGCTGTGCTTTGTCAGCGGGAAGGGGAAACACCAAACGGATGTCGGCACGCTCTATCTCACCAAGTTGATTCCAGCCCTTTGCCGGGAAAGACGGGCACTCCCAGATGAATCCCCACGGAGGCTGAATGAACCAGTAGCCGCATTGAAATTGCTCTTCGATTTTGCACGCAATTTCTGTGTCGCTTACTCCGCTCACCGATAGCTTCGCAGCCTCACGCATCACTTTCGATTCCCGCGCATACTCATAACCGAACGCCGCTTGATATTCGCCATCTACCACGTCCCCGTGCAGATAATCCATGCAGGCCAATAATTCCTCGCGGGTAGCTGCGCTTTTGTTGGTTTTCATCGAAATATCTCAGGTGCTATCTACGCGATCGAAGCCCCGCCCATGTGGAAAAACCGGATCGTGGGCGGTGAGGGGTCGGGCCGGAAAAAGAGAGCCTACACGGTGTCCCGAATCGAAGCCGGTTCTCATGGGAAAACTGCGAGAGGCTTTCTGCGAAACGACCGGCCCCGATTGGGGGTTGCCGGGTGCCCGGTGGTGGGTGCTGCGGAAGACAAACGGATTCCTTTCGACGGGAGCAGAAGCCAATTCGCAATCGCGGTTTCCGTCGCTCCCCCTCCCCCGGTGGCTTGATGCTGCCGCCCGCCAAAAAGGTAGCTACCCGTCACCCTCGCGCACCTTCGAGTGCCACGCGAGACGCGCCCCGCCCGCGCTCCACGCGCCCCGCCACGGCGTTCCCGCCCCGTTGCTGGCGCATGGTCCCTCATGCGGCCATTGACACCACGTTGCCCGCCTTGGCCGGTGTGATCTCCCAATACTTCACCGCATCGGCGGGCTTCACCACTTCCCGGTAGTGCTGGAAGACGAGATTGCTGTTCGTGTGCCCGAGTTCCAAGGCCAGCGCCGCCGCGTCATTGAACCGCGCAAGGTGATAGCTCGCGAACGAGTGGCGCAAGGCGTTCTGCGGCCAATCCTCGATGCCCGCAGACTCCCGCGCCGTGTCGAGCAGTTCGCGGAAATTCCCCGGTGCCACCGGCCCTTTCGCCCGCGCATGCGGACTCAGCCACGCGGCTAGGTTCTCGCGGATTTTCACAAAACGACGCCGGGCGCTCTTGGCCTTGCTCGCAGTGACTTGAATCAATCCGCTCTGCAAATCCACTTCCGACCAGTCAAGCCGCTCGATCTCCGCGCGCCGCAGGCCGGCGAATGCGCCAATGGCGATGAACGGCACCAGTTCTAGCGGGCACTTTTCGAGCAGCGCCGCGGTGACTTTCGGCGTGAGGATACCCACGGGCGTTTCGATTTCCTTCGCCTTCGCGCTCTTTTCCGCAGGATTGCCGGTGCAGTAGCCACGCTCGCGGGCGAAGTTGAACGCCACGACCATCACGCGCCGGAAATTGTTCCGCGTTGTGGGTGCCACGAGTTTGCCCGTCCCGACTGCCGCCAGCGTGCGCAGCCATTCGTCCACTTCCTGACCTCCGATGTCCGCCACGGGCTTCCCGTTGAATCGGTCTGCAAACTGCCCCAGCCGCGAGCGCAAATCGCTGAGATAGCGCTCGCTCGCCCCGTCCGCTTTCTTCACCTTCACAAGCTCATCCACCAGCGCACGGGCCGTGCAGGTGCGATTGCGCGCCTTCAAATGCGGTAGATAGAACGCGACCGCATCCCGCAGCGTCACCCCATAGGGTTTCAACGCAGCGCTGCATTCGAGATATTCCGCCCGCGCCGACTCGTTCAACGACAGCGCCGCAGTGCCGTGGTTTTCCTTCTCGATCTTCTTGGCGTCCAGAAACGTCTTGGCTTCCTCGCGGCTCTTGAAAAACCGCCGCTGCCGTCCCTTGCCCGGCTTTGGAAACGTGACGCAGAAATAGGGCAGCCCATTTACCCGTGTTTTGCTGAGGGCGATGTTGGTCTTGCGCATGGTCACGCAAGATTGCGAATGAACGCCTACTTGTCAAGTATTCGTCAACACAAAGGCGCATACACTGTAAATATACGGACTTAAAATCCGTTTTCGCGAAAGCGAAGTGCGGGTTCGAGTCCCGCCACCGGTACCGGGCGCTCAGTTCCGCCGCGAGAGGATCGAGGCCAGGCGGATGAAGAGATTGATGATGTCGAGGTAGAGCGCGATGCAGACGTCCACGGCGTTGTCCATCGTCTTCGGGATCGCCTGCGCGCGGGCGTAGTCGTAGGCGATGTAGAGCGAGAAGATGCCCGCCGCCACGTAATCGATCACCGTGTAGGCGGCGGGGAAAAAGAACATGCTGAGCAGGCTCACGACGATCAGCGCGATGAGGCTGAAAAAGAGAGCGCGCCCGAGTTTCAGAAAGATCGCGGGGTACACGGTCGCCGCGCCCATCATCCCGCACGTCACGCCGCCGGTCAGGAAGAGCGTGTGCTGCAGCACCTGCGGACTGAGCGCATTGACGAATGGCCCAAGCATGACCCCGGTCGGCACGACGATGAAGTGGTAGCCGAGCAGGCTGATCAGCGCATTCTGCGACCGCGCGAGCCCGATGCCGATGAGCGAGGAAACGAAATACCCGATCATCATCGGCCAGCCGAAGCGCACATGCGCAAACTGATGCTGCACCACCGCCGTGACGAAGAAGCCCCAGAGCAGCACGGCTCCGATGATGAAGTTGTAAAGCGACGGGCTGATCTCGTCGCTGTCGGTGTTCTCGCGGTCGAAGACGTCGGATTTGAACATAGGTCGTGGATCGGTTTGGTGAAAGCGGTCGCGCGGGAGATGCCATGCTTTCCCGCACGCGGCAACTCCGCATCGCGGGCGCGGGCTTGACCCTTCGCGGCGTGCGGCGCAAAACCTCGCCCACTATGCGCGCCCGCCTTTCTCCCCGCATCGCCCGCTGGCTGCTGCTCCCCGCCGTGCTGCTGCCCGTGTTTTCGCCCGGCGCGATTCCCGCCGAGCGCCTCGACCTTGGCCGCGGCGTCGGGCTCGAGATCGTCCGCATCGAGCCGGGTCGCTTCCAGCAGGGCTCACCCGCGTCGGAGCCCGACCGGCGCGCCGATGAGACGCAGCGCGCGGTCACCCTCACGCAGCCGTTCTGGCTGGGAAAATATCCCGTCACACGCGGCGAGTTCGCGCGCTTTGTGGACGAGACGCGCTACCGCACGGAGGCCGAGGTCGGCACGTCGGGCGGCTTTGGCTGGGACGGCGTGCAGCTCACGCAGCGCAAAGTTTTCACCTGGAAGAATCCCGGCTTCCCGCAGACCGACGCGCACCCCGTGACCATCGTCACCTACAAGGATGCGCGCGCCTTTCTCGCGTGGCTCTCGCGGAAAACGGGGCGCGCATTCACGCTGCCGACCGAGGCGCAGTGGGAATACGCCTGCCGCGCCAGCGGCACCGGCGCCTTTCCCGATGGCGGCGAAGTGGGCCCGCGCTCCACGCCCGGCACCCAGCCCGTCGGCGCGGGAAAGCCCAACGCGTGGGGCCTCGGCGACATGACCGGCAATGTCTGGCAGTGGTGCGAGGATTGGTTCGCGCCATACGCCGGCAGCGCCGTGACCGACCCGCTCCAGACGCAGTCGAATCTCTCCGACAAACCCCGACGCGTCCTCCGCGGCGGCTCGTGGCTGCGACCGGCCGCCGACATGCGGAGCGCGGCGCGCTACCGCAACGACGCTGCGAGCCGCAATGCCGACAACGGCTTCCGCGTGATGACTTACGACGCCGCGCCCGCCGCGCCGCCCGCGAATCCTTTGCCCAAGCCAGCCATCGCGCAGCCGGATACACACGAGCAGTCCGCGCCCGACCGCATCGTGCCGGGCGCGCCTCCCGGCGGAGCGCCACCGGCTTTCGACCACTCGAACCACATGCCGGTTCGCTCCAGTCACGGCATTCCTTTCTTCAGGCTGCTTTTCGCGGGCGTGGTCGTCCTCACCATCCTCGCCGTCATCGTTGCGGTCATCCGCGCGATCACGAAATCCGGTGCGATCGGCGTGATGCCGGGCAATGCCGGCGGCAGCGGGCCTCTGCGCACGCGCATCGTGGATGACGGCTTCTGGATCGAGTCCGCTTCGCTGCCCGCCGGCTCGGTGATCGAGTGCCGCTTTTCCGCCGGCGGAAAGCAGAACCAGACGAACGTCACTTTCCAAGGCGGTGCAAGCGGGCAGTTCGTATTCACCGGCAGCCGCCCGTCGAGTGTCGCCGTCTCCGTGCTGCCGGGAGGCGGACCTTCCAGCGGCATCGGCGGCTCATCGCTGGGGCGCGCTGCGGGAATAATGACCGGCCTTCACATTCCGGCGCCGCTCCCCGATGACGACGACGACCGCCGAAGCCGTGGCCGCAGTCATCCGCCCGCGTACTGAGCCGATGCCCCTGCGCGGCCTCGTCTGCGGATTCGCGCCGGGCGATTTTCATCGCGCGGGCCGCACCGAGCGCTCGCTGGCCACCGCGGGCGTCGTGCTCGAAAGCGAACCCGCGCTGAACGCCGAAGCCCTCGCCGGCACGCTGCGCGCCGCATCGGGTCCGCTGCTCCTAGCCCGCGCGGGATCGTGGCTGGCCGACATCGCACCGCTCGCGCCTTTCCCTCGGAGCGCCACCGGCCGCCCGCTCGTCGGCCTCGGCGCACTGCGGCATCAGGAAAAGTGGGCGCGCCATCTCGCGAGCTGCGGCGGCGATCTGCAGCGCCGCTCGTGGCTGCCGCGGGCACTGCCGGAGCCCGGCGTGGTGTATCTGGAAAGCGACGCCCGCGCTCCGCTCGCCGCGCTCTTGGAAAGCGGCCATTCCTTCCGCGAAGCGATGCAGCGCCTGGTCCGCGACCGCCGCTTCCGCGCCGTACATCTCCCCGCGCTCGACGCGCACCACGACGCTGCGCTGCGCGTGCTGCAGGTCGTCACGACCATCCAGATTGGCGGCGCCGAGCGCGTGACGCTCGATCTCGCGGAGGAACTCGATCGCCAGCACGTCCGTGTCTGCGTCGCCGCCCTCGGCCGCCCCACGCGCCTCGCGTTTCCCGAGCCGCGGGATTTCGCGGATCTCTCGGATGTCCCAAATTCGCCCGAAGCGCGCGCGGATGCCGTCGCCAACCTCGCGCGCGGATTCGGAGCTGATCTCGTCCACGCCCACCTCATTCGCGCCGCCGAGGCGCGTGCCATCAGGGCTCGCGGCTTCCCGCTCGCGATGACCCTCCACAACATGCCGCCTGCCTGGCCCGCCGGCGTCGCTGGAGCCGGTGAAATCGCCGACTTCATCTTTGCCTGCTCCCGCGCCGTCGAATCTGCATGGCACAACAGCGCCGACAGCGGGGGAAGCTGCCACCTTCCCGCGCAGTCGCCGCCGCCCGTCCGCACCGTCTGGAACGGCATCGACGCCAAACCATTCGCGCCCACCGCCGAACGGCGCAGCGCCGCCGCCGCATGGCGCGCTGCGCGCGGCTGGAGCGCGCAGAATTTCGTCATCACCGCTGTCGCCAATCCGCGTCCGCAAAAGCGGCTGCACCTGCTTCCGGAAATCCTCCGCGAGCTGCAAACCCTGCTGCCAGGCCAGACGGCGCGGCTGGTCCTTGTCGGCGCGCACGCGGAAGGGAGCGCCGGTTCCGAGCAGTCCGTCGCGGACACCGAGGCGGCGATCGCCCGCTGCGGCGTCAGCGATCTGGTGCATTGGACCGGCGGCACGGGTGATGTTGCCACGATCCTCGCGGCGAGCGATGCGCTCGTCTCCGCCAGTTCCTACGAAGGCCTCAGTCTCGCGCATCTCGAAGCACTGGCCTCAGGCGTGCCAGTCGTCGCCACCAATGTCGGCGGCACCGACGAGATTGGGAGCCCGCTTCTTCATCTCGTCCCGCCGGATTCCACCGCCTCAGCGTTCGCCGCGATCCTTGCAGAGATCGCTCACACCGCGGCCGCGCGGGCACCAGCTCTGCCGCCGAGCTTCACCCGCCACCGCATGGCCGCACGCACGCGGCTGCTCTACCCGCGCGTCATCGAGCGCGCGCGCGGTGCGTGGCGAAGCGACGAGGTGTGGCTGGTCGCAAACAATTTCTCGACCGGCGGCGCGCAATCGAGTGCGCGGCGTCTCCTGCTCGGCCTCGCGGAGCGTGGCGTGAAAGTGCGTGCCTTCACCGTGCAGGAGGAGCCGGACCATCCGACGCCGGGCCGCGCGGCGCTGCTGCGGGCGGGCATTCCCGTCATCGCCATTCCGCCGCCGGAGCGGCTGGACGCGGCGGATGCAGCGGCGTGGATTCTGGAGCACGCCGCCGTCGAGCCACCGCGCGCCGTGCTCTTCTGGAACGTGATCACGAGCTGCAAAATCCTGCTCGCCGACGGCTTCATCGACACGCCGATTTACGACGTCAGCCCCGGCGAAATGTATTTCGCCTCGCTCGCGAAATACTTCGCCCAACCGCGCCCTGGGCTGCCGGTCCTCACGCCGCGCGACTACGGCGAGCGCCTCGCGGGAGTGATCGTTAAATACGCCGCCGAAGCCGAAGCGGCGGCGGCGCTCGGTGCGCCGGTGCATGTCATTCGGAATGGAGTCGCGCTGCGCGCTGTCGGGGAAGCCGACTGCTCGCCCGCATGCGCCAGTGGATTGCTCATCATCGGCACCGCCGCGCGGATTTCGCCGGACAAGCGGCTGGAAGATCTGCTCGACGCATTCCGGCTCGCGCTGCCTCGGATGCCGCGATGCGAACTGCGTATCGCAGGCGGCGTCGAGCGCGGCTCCGAGAGCTACGCGCGGGAGCTGCGCCGACGCGCCTGCGGTCTGCCGGTGCGCTGGTGCGGCGAGTTGCCCGGCACCGCCGGCTTCCTCGCGGGACTCGACATTTTCGCGATGATCTCCGAGCCCGCCGGCTGCCCGAACGCGTCGCTCGAAGCGATGGCCGCCGGGCTTCCAGTCATTGCCACGGATGTCGGAGGCGCGGTCGAGCAGGTGCTCGATGACATCACCGGACGGCTCACGCCACGCAACGATGCGCGCGCCTTCGCCGATGCGCTCGTCGAACTCGCGCACGATCCCGCAAGACGCGCGCGCTTTGGCGCAGCCGGGGCCGCGCATGCGCGGGAGGATTTTTCGATCGAGGAAATGATCGGAAATTACCGCTCCCTGATCTTCGGTAGGTTTGCCCCGCGCGCTTCTGCCTACAGGTCCGGCGCGGGAAGCAGCGGGGCGATGACCGCCGTCCAGATCTTGTAGCCTTCGGCGTTCATGTGGAGTTTGTCCGCGACGAAAATCTCGGGCTTGGGAAGTCCGTCGTCGCCGAGCATCCGCGAGAAGGTGTCGATGTATTTGGTGCGCGGCTTGTCCTTGAGCCATGCGGCGATTGCCGCGTTCACGGCTTTCACTTTCTCCACCTGCGCCCAGCGCGCGGGATTGCCGGCGACGGAGATGTAGGCGATCTCCACGTCGGGAAGCTTGGCGCGCACTTTCGCGAAGAAGGCTTTGAAATCCTCGATCACCATCTCGGGCGGGCGGCCCGCGTTCAGGTCGTTGCCGCCCGCGTAGAGGACCACCATCCGAGGCTCGTATGGCAGCACGATCCGGTCGGCGAAGTAGGTGCTGTCCACGATTTCCGAGCCGCCGAAGCCGCGGTTTAGAACACGGTGCTTCGGGAAATCCTGCGCGAGCGTTTTCCACAGGCGGATGCTCGAGCTGCCGACAAAGACGATGCCTCCTTTCGCCGGCGGGTTCGCCGCGTCCGCCTTCTCAAACGCTGCGATCTCGTTCTCCCACTTCGCGTAGTTGTGGACTTTCTCTGGTGCCTTGTCGTCCGCGCGCGAAAGCGGGGCGATGAATACGAAGGCGAGAGCGAGGAGGCGGACGGGGAGTGTTTTCATGGGGGCGTGGGGCAGAGGGACGGCGGGCTAGCGATAGTATTGCCACTTCGGATTGTCCACCTCGGGGGTGAAGCCGGCTTCCACAGCGCGCTGCCAGATGATTGCGAGGCGGCGGTGGCCTTCCTCGGGGCGGAACTCGTGCGGGCCGGCGGCGAGTTCGCGCGGGCCGGTGTAGGGCGTGCCGTCGAGCGTGCCGCGCACCGGCTTCCCGTCGGACCAAAGCGCGTACGGCGCGGGCACGGCGACATCGAAGGCGACGGTCGCGCCCGCTTCCACCGCGTCTTTCGCGATGGCCTTTCCGGCGACACGCATGCGGCCGACGGGAAGAAAATTCTCCGTCATAAAGGCCACGCCATTTTTCGGAAACCAGCGGTCCTGGTTCAGCGCGACCATGACCTTCTTCGCGAGGATGTCCGCCGGGACGGTGTCCGGGATGATCCTGCGCCGCAGCCGCACGAAGGTCAGCGGCTCGGTGACGTAAAAGAACGCGCGGCGGCGGAAGACGCATTCGCCTTTAAAGTCCATGACCCACTCGCCGGGCCGCGTCAGGCGAAGCGTCTCGCCAAGGATTTCCCGCTGGCGGGCGGTGCCATCAATCCACGGCGGACGCCCGCCAAAGATGAGCGCGATCTCGACGATGCCGAAGCCCGCCAGCACCCACGCGGGGCGCAGGCGCGTCTCCGCGAGCCACGCCACCAGCCCGGCGAGCAACACCATCGCGAGCGGATGAAATGGGAGGAAATCCTGCCTCGTGAGGAGCGTCCAGAAGCTGAAAAGCGCGGCGTAGTAGATGCCCGCGACGAGGAAGACAAAGACACGGCGCTCCGCCAGCGCACGATCCGGCACGCACCGCCCGATGCGGAGGGCGGCGTAGCCGAGAAAGGGCAGCGCGATTGGAAAGACGAGCCGCAGATACGCGGGATGATTTCTCGCATCCACGCCGGGCAGGAGGTTGTGCTGGATGACTCCGTAGTAGAACTCCGCCCACGCGCCTTTCGCCGCGAAGAACGCGCAGAGCGCCGCCGGGGCGAGCAGAGCGCCGAAGACGACTGGTGCCGCCACGCGCAAGGTGCGTCCGATCATTCCCAAGTCGAAATGCCGTGCGACGAGCTGCGGTGCGGCGAGTGCAGCCAGTGCCGACGCGGTGAAAAGCACTGTCGTCTTCATCGAAGCGCAGAAGCACAGGCCGAGCAGTACGCCGCCCGCAAAGCCGCGCCACGCGGACACCCGTCCGGTGACGAGCACCGTCAGCGCGGCGAGCCAGAGGGGCGTCCAGAGATTGTCCGTGCGGTACTCGATCGCGGGGAAGAACCACCACGGCAGCAGGCTGAGGAAGACCGCCGCCCAATGGCCGGCGCGCGGTGAGAAGAGCGTGCGCCCGATTTTCCAAACGCACCACAGGCTGAAGAGCCAGAGCGGCACCATCGCGAATCGCATGAAATCCAGGATGTCCGTGCGCTCGCCTAGTGCGGCGACGAGCGGCGAGAATAGCAGGTGAAAGAGCGGCGTGTGGTTGTCGAAAAAATCGCGGTATTGGAGCAGGCCCTGCGTCCAGCCCCATGTGGTGTGCAGGTGCTGCGGCTCGTCGCTGTCGTACCGGAAGCGGAAGATGTAGTAGCAGCGGAGCGCCAGCGCGGCGGCGAGCAGGGCAAAGGCGAGGAGCTTTTCGCCGGGGGGGATTCCGGCGTGCGCCGGGGTGGTTTCGCGCGCGTCGGTCATGGCTGCTTCGCGTCGCGGAGCGCGGCGACCGCGGCTTCCAGGCGTGCGGCGATGTCCTTCCAGCCGGCGCGTTCGTTCGCCACATCCGCGAAGGCGAGCGGAGGGCCGATGCGCAGGCTGATCGGCACGGGGCGCGGGAGTTTCGACGCGGCGGGAAAGGCGTGGAATGCCCCTTCGATCCAGCACGGCACCACCGGCACGGGCGCACCGGCGATCATCATGCCGAGGCCGGGCTTGAATGGGCTCATCGACCCGTCGCGGCTGCGCGTGCCCTCGGGGAAGAGGAGGTAGATCGCCGGGTCGCCGATGAGCCGGTCGCGCAGTTCCTGCATGGCGTGGGAGCCGCAGCGCTTCCGCCACATGGGCAGCGCGTTCAGCATCATCGCGGAGAAGGCGGACACGGCGGGCGTTTCAAAAAAGACATCGCCCGCCGCGATGGGAAAGGCGTGCCGCCGCAGCCTCCACGGGAGCGCCGCGCCGAGCGTGAGCACATCAAGATGGCTGGAGTGGTTCGCGATCATCACGAAAGGCGGCTTGGCCGGGATGTGCTCGATGCCCTCCACGCGCAGCCGGTGGTACCCGCGCAGATACGCGCGCACCGCCAAGCGCCACGCCGCCTGAGTCATCGCAGCCACGAGCCCGGCCTCGCGTTTCAGGCTGCGAAAGCTCGCACCCGGCTCCAGCCCTTGATCGCCGGCGGGTTTGTATTTCCACTCGTCCATCAGTGCCCGGTGAAAACGCGTGCCGGCAGGTCGAGGCTCAGGCCGCCGAAGTAGGCGAGGTAGTGAAACATCGCAGGGCCGACGAAGATCAGGCTGTCGAAGCGGTCGAGCAGTCCGCCGTGGCCGGGGATCGTCGCGGCCATGTCCTTGATGCCGAGGTCGCGCTTGATGCTGGACATGACCAGATCGCCCCACTGTCCGGTGAGCGAAAGCAGCACGCCGAGCGCGATGAGGTGCACCGGGCTGTCGAGCGCCGTGCCGCGGAAGATGAAATGGCCGAGCGTGGCGAAGAGCGCCGTGGTGAGCACAGCCGCTCCGAGCGCACCGCCGAGCGTCTTGTTCGGGCTCGTGTTCGGCGAAAGCTTGCGCCGCCCGAATGCCTTGCCGGTGCAGTAGGCGAAGATGTCGTTCATCTCGATGCAGACGAGGATCGCGAGCTGGAGCGGCGTACCGAGGCGGTCATTCGCGAGGAAGGAAAAATGGCCGAGGCTCACGCCGAAAAACATGAACGCCAGCACCCCGAGCGCGACGCGCTGGATGTAACCTTTTGGCTGATCCGAGAAGAGCGAGAAGACGACGACCGCGCAGACGACGAGCGACATGAGCGCGTGGAAAAAGCCGAGCCAGTTGTCCGCGATGGCGAAGGTCACCAGCACGATGCCGAGCGCCACTAGCGCGCTGACGAGCCGCTCGCGGAAAAGGCCGGTCGCCCGTGCGAACTCGCGGTAGCACATCGCCGCGAGCAGGCCCACGCCGAGGATCGCGGGGATGCGCCCGACGATCAGCGGGACGACCATGAGCGGTGCGAGCACCAGCCACGATTTGTAGCGCGTCCACACATCGGCACGCAGGGCGGGCGCGAGTTTGCCCGCCTTTTCGAGCAAGAGGAAAACGAGCGGCGTGATGCCGAGCACGGCGGCGACGCTGCCGGCGATCCAAAAGCTGACGGGGTGCAGGCCGAAGATCATGGGCGTTATTTTTTCCGCAGGAAATCCGCGGTGAACGAAAGGCGCCGCCACGCGGTGACGCCGCCTCCCACGATCACGATCCACAGGGCGATCGCAACTGCGGGAAGCGGTTGCTCGCCGATCAGCGAGGAATATCTCGGGATGATCGCGCTGAGCACGCACACGCCAGTCATTAGCGCCATGCGGTGTGGCTTGGCTTGCGGTCCGAGGAAGCACTGGCCCGCGCCGACGCTCGCGCCGAGCGCGCGCACATAGGCGACGAAAACAGCCATCAGCGCGGCTGCGAAACCCAGCACCGGCGAACTGCCCGCCGCGTAGCCCGCGCCGATGAAAATCGCCGCGTCCGACAAGCGGTCCGGCGCTTCATTCCACAGGTCGCCTGTCGGTCCGCCTTTGCGCCCCTCGACCGCTACCATTCCGTCGAGGAGGTTCGCGATGAGCCTGAGCTGAATGCTCACTGCGGCAGCGAACCAGCACGCGCTTTGCGAGAACCCTCCGGTTTGCGAAGTGGCCGCGAGCGCCGCTCCAGCACAGCATCCGAAGAGGATGCTCGCAAAGGAGATGCCGTTCGGCGTCGCCCCGGCGCGCGCCAGGCCGGCGGCGAGGTTTTTGAAAAAGGGTAGGTCGCGGCTCTTGAGCGGGCGGCGGCCGGCGGGTTCGGTGGGCATGGTTCAGCGTCCCATGAAATACATGCCCGCCACGAGCAGCGCCATGCCGCCGACATTTGCGGGCCGGATCGGCGTGCCGTAGGCCCAGAGGCCGATCAGCGCCGCGAAGATGAAGGTCGTCGCATAGACCGGATAGAGTACCGAGAGCGCGCCGCCCTTTTTGAAAGCCGCGACGAAGAGGACCATCACCGCGACATAGCACGCCACGCCGCCGAGCAGCCGGGCATTTGCCAGGTAGCTCATCAGTCCGCCCGTCGCGCGCTCGGCGCCGGACTTGTAAAGGAACTGCCCCAGCGCGCCGAAGAGCGACGCCAGGAGGAAGAGGACGATGGAAAGGGCCGGCGTTTTCATGGAAGGGTCATGGGTCAGGTGCCGGGTGTCGGGTGATTGCCGCGTCGCCGCTCTTTCACCTGACACGCGACATCTGACACCTGCCCCGCTGTCACTTGATCGCGTCCGGCGCATGGCCGAGCGCCACCTTCAGGCGGGCGATTTCATCGCGCATCTCGTCGCGGCGCGCCTGCAGGGTCGTCACATGCTGCTTGGCGCGTTCGAGCCCGGCCTTGACGGCTTCGAGCTCGGACTTGACCGAGTCGCGCTCGGCCTCGACGGCGTGCAGTCGGTCGGGCTGGGTCTCGACCGATCCGGCTCCCGACTTCACCACGTCGCGCTCGCTATGCGCCTGCCGGAGCTGCTCGGCCGCCACACCGAGTTCGGTGTTCACCTTGGCCAGATTCGCGGAAAGGCGGTCGCGTTCGGCGGCGAGCGCCTGGCTCTTTTCCTGCGCCTCGGCGAGCGCCTTCCCGTGCTCCTCGGCCTGCGCGGCCTGCGCGGCCTTGGCGAGCGCCTCGCGAAGCTCTGCGTCGTTCGCCGCGAGCTGCGCGGCGACCTGGGCGTGTTCGCCCCCCTCGGCCTCCGCGCTCTGGCGGAGTGCCGCGATCTCCTTTTGCGCCTTGTCCAAATCGGCGGTCAGCGACGCCGTGCGGTCCTGCGCCTCCGCGGCCGTTCCCTTGAGCTTGTCAGCGGCGGCGAGGGTGTCCTCCATCTCCTGGATCTTCTGCCGCGCGCTCTCCACAGCGGCGGACTTTTCCTCCAGCTCCCGGCGCAGCGTCGCGCCCTGGGTGCGGGCTGCGGCGAGTGTCTCGGCGGCCTCGGCCACCTCGCGCTCGCGCTGGCGCAGATTCTCGAGCAGTCCGTCCACCCGGGCCTGCGCGTCCTTCGCCCCCTCGCTCCCCTCGGCGTGCGCGCTGCGCGCGCTCTCCTTCGCCGCTGCGGCCTCGGCGGTCTCCTGTTTCAGACGGGCGGCTTCCTCTTTCGCCGCCTCGGTCGCCAGCTCGGCCTTTTGCAGCGCCTCCTCGCGGGCGGCCGCCTGCTTTAGCGCTTCGTCACGCTCGATCCTGCTGGCTTCCAGTTTCTGCCGCATCTCGGCAAGGTTCTGCCCGGCCTGCACGTTCTCCGTCTTGGCGGTGGCCAGCGCCTTGGCCGTCGCCTCGAGTTCGCCGCGCAGTTGCGTCACGTCATTCCCCTGCGCGCCCAGCTTTTCCGCGGCCTCGCCCGATGCGGTCAGGTGATCCCGCAGCTCCTCCCGCTCCCGCTCCACGGCGCGCACGCTCTCCGCCAGCTTTGCCGCCTTGGAGCTTTCCACGCCGAGCTTCTCCCGCGTCTCGGCCAGCTCGGCGGCCATCGCTTTGGCGTCGCCCTCCGCCTGGCCAAGTTTCGCAAGCAAAGTGTCGCGCTCCGCAGCCAGCACCGCGACTTCATCCCGGCCTTGTGAAAGCTGCGCCTGCACCCGAGCGGCCTGTGCCTCGGTTTCCGCGCGCGCCTGATCGGCCATAGCTTTTTCAGCCGCCTGAGCCTGCGCTGCATCTGCCAGATTCTTCAGCTCCCCGTCCATCCGGGCAGCCTCCGCCTTGAACGCGTCGCGCTCGGCGGAGATTTTCCCGAGCTGCTCGCGCAGCGCCGCCAGCTCCTGCGGCTGCCGGTCCGCCTCCTTGTCGGCCTCGATCCGCTGGGTCAGCGCCTCCTTTTCCTTCCGCTCCCGCAGCATGTCCTCGCGGGTTTTTTCGAGCTCGGCCTTCAGGCGATCCTCCTCGCCTTTGAGCCGGTTCACCTCCAGCCCGGTCGCGCGTAGCCCGTCGCGCTCGATCGTCGTCGCATCGAGATCGGCGCGCAGGCGGCTGACCTCGGTCTTCGCCTTTTCGCTCTCACTGCGCAGCTTCGCCGCTTCGTCGAGCGCGAGGGTCAGCTCCCGCTGCTTGCGGTCCAGCTCCTCGTAGGCGCTGCCAGCCCCGCCTGCGCCCGCGGGCTGCCCGCGGCGGGTCACCACCTGGGCCGCGACGCCGGACTCCGCCGGGATGATCACCGCGCTGCGGCAGCTCGGACAGTCGATCTGCATGCCCGCCGCGCCCTCGTCCACGGCGATCTTCTGCTCGCATTCAGGGCAGTGAAACTTGATGTCAGCCATAGGTTTTTGGGGGCGAAAAAGTGCGCGCGGAAAACTGGGCGTGTAGCTATCAGCGGGCTCCGGCTGGGGCAAAACAAAAAGCCGTCCGCTTGACGCGGCGCCGCCGGATTCTACCGTGCCGCTATTATGAAAAAACTGACTGCATCCCTCTGGGCTCTGGCCCTCATGCCGCTCGTCGCCCTGGCTGCGGACAAGTTCCCCGCCATCAGCCACGACGCCCTGAAGCAGGCCATCGCGGAAAAGAAAGTGACCGTCATCGATGTGAACGGTTCCGAGACCTACAAGGCGGGCCACATCCCCGGGGCGATTGACTTCGCCAAGGTGGAGGAACAGCTCGCCGCCAAGCTCCCCGCCGACAAAGGTGCGCTCGTCGTCGCCTACTGCGCGAATGAGCAATGCGGCGCCTATGCCTTCGCCGCCGAGAAAGCCGCGGCGCTCGGCTACACGAACGTGAAGCACTACTCGGCCGGCATCGAAGGCTGGAAGAAGTCCGGCGAGAAGACCGAGCCCGGCACATAGGGAAAGGTCAAAGCTCAAAACGCAAAGCTCAAAGTCTGGCGGTTCAGGCCGCTGGCTTTGAGCTTTGTTCTTTGAGCTTTGCACTCCGGCCCTTTCCCCACACCTTCCCGCGCCGTGTCCGAAGCTACCATTCCTGCGCCCACCCTCTCGATCCCGCCCGGCGACTTCCGCGCCTACATCTTTGACTGCGACGGCACGCTCGCGGACACCATGCCCACGCACTACCGCGCGTGGCAGGTGGCTCTCGGCGAAAACGCGCGCGAGTTTCCCGAGGCGATGTTTTACGAGCTCGGCGGAGTGCCCACCGCGCGCATCGTCGAGATCCTCAATGAGCGCCACGGCTACGCTATGCCCGTGGCCGAGACGGTCGAGCACAAGGAATCGCTTTTCCTTTCCATGAGCCACGAGGTCGCGGCGATCGAGCCTGTGGTCGCGCTCGCGCGAAAATACCACGGCGTGAAGCCGCTCGCCGTCGCCTCGGGCGGGCATCGCCGGATCGTCATGAGCACGCTCCGCGCGCTCGGCATCGCCGATCTTTTCGCCGCCATCGTCTGCTCGGAGGACTACCACCGCGGCAAGCCCTCGCCCGATCCCTTTCTCGAAGCCGCCCTCCGCCTCAACGTGCCGCCCGAAACCTGCCTGGTCTTTGAGGACACCGCCACCGGCATCGCCGCCGCCACCGCGGCAGGCATGCAGAGCGTGCTCGTGCCGCAGCCGCGTCGGTAGCAGTCCGGGACGCCAGCCGAAACGCACCGCTCTCCGAGCGATCGACGCCCGTCACTCGCGACCGAAGAGCTGCTCCTCCACCGGCAGCGTGCGATAGACCCACGCCGCGGGCTGAACGACGACGACGCGGCGCGGGCGGTAGCCTTCGAGGAGCATGCTGCACTTCACGCGGAGCTGAATGCCACTGCCGCCGGGCGCGACGGGGACGGTCTTGCTCTCAATGATCTCGCCGCCTTTGCGGTCGTTCTGCGGATCGTAAGTCAGGAGGCTCGGTTCGGCGACGAAGAGGTTGGCACCAGGTTTGGTTTTCGTCTCGGGCGGCATGCCTTTGGGAATGGGCGCGTCGAGCTTCAGGTCGGCGAAAAGAGCGGGGTCCACGTTGCTGAAAAGCGTGACGGTGACGATTTCCTGTTCGTCATCCACGCCGGACACCCAGCCGGGCAGGCCGCGGGCGCGGATGTAAAGGCGATGCTGCTCGCGCTGCTGTGCCGTGGCGAGTTCGCGCGCCTCGGCATCGAGCCACAGGTCGGTGATGCGGCCGGGACCGTAGAGCGTGGCCCACGTGAGGTTGAAGAGCACGTCCTGGCCGGGCTGGAGTGCGTCGAGCTTGGCAATACCGCGGCCTTGCAGCACGCGCGTGGCATTGGTGATCTCGAAGATCTTCGGTTCGCCGATCGGTTTGCCATCCTGGTGCAGACGCGCCGTGAGTTTTTGCTCCGCGACGTTCACCGACTCGATTTTCCAAAACTGCTTCTGCCGGGCATGGAAGGAGAAGTCGTCCTCGAGGCGGAAGCAGCGGCGGAAGTCCACATCGGGCGTGACGCCGCGGCGGTACAAGCCCTCGGGCGCCGAAGTTTTGTCATCGGGACTGCGCCAGTAGAAAAGTCCGCGCAGGTGCGTGCCGAGCGGGATGTCGGGCAGCGCAGCGAACGAGCCGTGGTAGTGGATGGCACCGTAGGGAAGCATGTCGGCCTCCAGCGGGAGATCCCACTTGCCGCGGTCCTGGCTGTCATCGCGGTCCACGCGGATGCGGAAGGTTCGCTTCGGATGTTCGACGAAGATCAGCTCACCCGAAATTGCATGCGCGGAGCCTTCCGGCGGAAACTCGCCATCGACAAGCCGGAACCACTCCAGAGGTTTCCCGTCGGGGCGCAGGACTTTCTTGTTCGACGGCCCGTCGGCGTCGGTACGGTACGCGGGCGCGTCCGCCCCGTGCAGGAGCAGCGCTGACGCGAGGAGGCAGACGAGGGAATAAAGAGAGCGGCGCATTTAGCGTTAGAAGTCTGTTCTTGGTTCTATGTTCTTTGTTCTTAGTTGGCTCATCGACGGGCGTTGCGCTTCCGCCGCGGAAAACGAAGAACCCAGAACAACGAACCGGGAACTTGCCAGAGTCAGGCGAGGATTTGTTTGATCGGGCCGAGGCTGTCCTGGAACCGTTCCGCGGGCGCGCCGGCGCGTTGGATCATCGTCAGGAGCAGGTTGCTGACGCGCGCGTCGGCATCCACCGGGCGGGAGCAGATCTTGTAGTGGCCTCCGACATCGGCGGTGTTGTAGGTGCCGATCGTCGGCAGGTTGAAATCGACGTGCTGGCCGTGCTTGTAGCCGAGCGCTTTGCCACCCGCGAGGATGGTGGGCAGGTTTGCATTGCCGTGGCTGTGGCCGTAAGCCATGCCGCTGCCCCACAGCACCTGCGTGGTGTCGAGCAAAGCCACGCCGTCTTCCTGCTGCGCCTTGAGCTGGTCGAGGAAGTAGCTGAGTTGCTCGATGAGGAAGGTGTCGGTCTCCGTGAGGCGGCGCAGTTGCTCGGGGTCGCCATTGTGGTGCGACAGACCGTGGCGCGTCTGCGAAATGCCAATCTCCGGGATGCCGCTCGCGTGCGACTCGCTGCCGATCATGCAGGTGATGACGCGCGTGCTATCGGTGCGCAGCGCGAGGACCATGAGGTCGTAGAACAGCCGGTAATACTCGCCGGCCTCGGCCATGCTGAGCTTCCGCGTGAGCCGGGCCACGTCGTCCGCTGAGACTTCCGGCTTTTTCACATCGAGCCAGGAGTTCGCACGCTCCGTGCGCTGCTCCACCTGGCGCACCGCAGTCAGATATTCGTCGAGCTTGCTCTGGTCCTCGGTGCCGAGCTTTTTGTTCACGCGCTTCGCATCGTCGGCTACGAGATCGAGGATGCTGCCGCGGCGCTGAAGGCGGCGACGGATCACCTCCTTGCCATCTTTTTCGACGCCGAAGAGCGTGTTGAAAACCGTCTGCGTATTGCGCTCGCCGGGAAGCTGGATGCCGTCGCGCGACCAGGCGAGCGAGTTCCCCTCGATCGCCAGTTCCAGCGAGGAGAAACGCGTCGTCTGCCCCTGCACCTCCGCGATGATCTGGTCGGCGGAAACCGTGTTCCGGAAAGGGCCTCCATCGCCGGGCACGTTCGCTCCGGTGAGCCAGACCTTTTCGCAGTTGTGATGCTTGCCGATCACCATCGGATGATGCAGGCCGCTGATCGGCGTGAGGTCCGCGCGATGCTTTTCGAGCGCCTTCAGCGGCGTCGAAAACTCGTAATCGGCTCCGGCCTTCGCGATCTGCCAGGTGAGCGTATTCACGCCGTTCGGGATGTAGAGGAAGACGCTGCGTTTCGGCGTCGCGACAGCGGCCGCAGCGGCCCGGGCGCTGGCGGGCAGCATGGCATTCAACAACGGCAGGGCGACTGTCGCACCCAGGCCGCGCAGCATGGAGCGGCGACTGATTTGCCAGCGGTTCAAATTGAGGTTGCTCATGGGTGTGGTCGTTGGTGGCTTAGCGCTTCTGAAATAGGTCCGACGTGACGAGCGCGGTGAGGATGTCTTTCACGCGATAGTCGGCGGCTTTGCTCGCTGCCGCGATGGCTTTGATCTGGTCGCGATCGTCGAAAGAAGTCGCGCGGCGCAGCGCATACATGGCGAGTTTTTCGATGAAGGTGTGATTGAAGGTATCGAGGTCGGCGAGGAGCAGCTTCTTGAATTCGTCGGAGTCCTTGTAAGTCCGGCCATCCGGGAACTTGCCGCTTGGATTCACGACCGGATCGGCACCGACTCCTTCCGTCTTTTCCGTGGTCCGCCAGCGGCCGATGGCGTCGAAGTTTTCAAACGCGAGTCCGAGCGGATCGATCTTCGCGTGGCACGAGGCGCAGGTCTCGTCCTTGATGTGCGCCTCCAGCTTGATGCGCAGCGTGGCCTTCGGCGCGGTCACGGGATTCGGTTCGATGGGATCGACGTTCGCGGGCGGCGGTGGCGGCGATTTGCCGAAGATGGATTCCATCACCCACACGCCTCGATGCACCGGGCGATGCCGCGTGCCGTCGCTGGTGAGCGAAAGGATCGCCGCCTGCGTGAGCAAACCGCCGCGATGATCGTTGGGTGTGAACGCGACGCGTTGAAAGTCGTCGCGCGGCAACCCGTCGGCGGGCAGGCCGTAGAATTGCGCGAGGCGCGCATTGGCCATCGTCCAGTCGGAGAGCAGGAACTCGCGCAGCGTGAGGCCGCTCATCAGCACCTCGCGGAAAAACGCGCGGGTCTCGCCAATCATGCAGGCTTCGAGATGCTTGTCGTAGTCCGGGTAGATCATCTTGTCCGGTGGGAACATCCCGACCTTGCGCAACCGCAGCCATTGCGAGGCGAATGAGTCCGTGAAGCGCTCCGAGCGCGGGTCCGCAAGCATTCGAGCGACTTGCTTCGAAAGCTCCGTCTTGTCCCGCAGCCTGCCGGCTTCGGCGAGCGCGGAAAGCTCCGCATCCGGCATCGTGCTCCACAGCAAATACGAGAGCCGGCTGGCGATTTCCCAATCGTTCAGATTGTGCCGCATCGTGTCGGGGTCGCCTTCGGTCAGGAAGATGAAGCTCTTCGCGCAAAGGATCGCCGCCATGCCTGCCTTCACCGCGCTGGGGAATTTCTCACCCACCTTCAGCTCCGCTTCCACGATCCCGACGAATCGGCTCAGTTCCTCGTCCGTCACCGGACGCCGAAACGCCCGCGTCGCCAGCTTGCGTAATACTTCGCGCACCTCCGCGAGATCGCCTTCGGTCTTCGGCTGATAGTCCTCGCGAAGCTGTTTTTCCTGATCGGTGATGATCGGCCCGCGCCACGAAATCGAGTGCAGGATGAGGAAAGGATACCGTGGACGCCCTTGCTCATCGGTGAGCTTGATCTGCCAGGGCATGCGCCCGTCCTTGAGGCTGACAAATGGCCGGCTGCCGTGGCGCCCGGAGCGCGGGATATTCGAGGGACCGGGCACATCGTTATAGACCTCGATGTTCGGCCGACCCTTCGGCAGATGCGCGAGGAAGGTCACCTTCATCGGCTGATCTTCCGGCGCGATGACATCCTGCTCGTGCAAGGTGCGATCGAGCTTCGCTTCATACACCTTGATCCGTGGCGCGCGGCCCTTCTCCGGCTTCAAGCCGCTGACCGTATAGGTGATTTCGTAAATGCCCGACTCGGGCAGTGGATCCTTTAGGAGCGAGTAGCGGAAGTTGTCGCCCGGCCAGATCTCGTAGGGCACCTTGTCGAGCACACCCATCGCCTGCAACCGGTCGCGGTGCCGCTCATGCACTTGCTCCGCGTAGAGCGGCGGCTTGCTGCCTCCAAAGGGTTCCAGCGGCTTGGCACCCTTCTTCGGCGGGATGACCTCGGGATACGCCTCCGCAAGAATCGTCTCCGCCGCCGCAAGATACTTCTCCACGTTTGATGGCGACAGCGTGAGCACCGAGCCGATGCGCTCGAAGCCGTGCCACTCCGGGTCTTCGAGAAACGCGCCGGGGTCCGCCGCATTGAACCGCACGCCAAGAAGATCGCGCACCGTGTTCACATACTCGTCGCGGCTCAGGCGATTGTAAGACACCGGCGCGCGCGACGCCATCCGCACGGACTCGCCCTCCTTCATCTTCCCGGCGAGCCACTCCACGATCCTCGCACTGTCGTGCGCCTTGGGCCGGTTCTTCGCCTTCTTTGGCGGCATCTCACCGGAGCTGATCCGCTCCATGATTTCCAGCCACTGCGGCGTGTTCTCGATGCCCACGTCCGTGGAGAGATTGTCGATGCGGAAGTCGCCCTTCTGCGTCGTCGAATCGTGGCAATCGTAGCAGTGCTCCTCGAAGAAAATCTTCACATTCGGATCGAGCCCGACGTTCGGCGCAGCCTGCGCCGCCGAGGCGAGAATCAGGATGCCGAGGAGCAGCGAGGAAGAGTTCTTTGTGCTTTGTCCTTTGTTCTTTGTTCTCGCGGGCCGACGCGCGACGCCCCGCGCCGGCCAACCAAGAACCAAGAGCCAAGAACTAAGAACGTTCATCATCGTCCTCATTGAAACTTCACGTCCACTTTCGGCAGCAGCGCCTTGATCTTCGCCTGCGTCTCCTCCGGATAACTCTGCGGCCGGCGGATGAGTTTCAGCTCTTTGAGAAACGCGAACGCCTGCAATTGCGGCAACCGCTCATCGGGCAGTTCCAGGCCGCCGAGTTCGAGCTGTTCGAGTTGCTTCAGGTCGGCGGCGAGCTTGAGGCCGGCGTCGTCCAGCTTCGTGCAATTGGTCAGCGTCACGCGCTTCAGGGTCGGGATGGCCTTGATCGCCGCGATGCCCTCGGGCGCGTCGAGCCCGTCGCCGAGCTGGAGATATTCGAGCGGCAGACCGGTGAGGTTTTTCAGGCACGCCGGAGTGGCGTTGCGCGTGCCGAGTTCCAGTCCTTTGAGCTTCGTGAGCTTGGCGAGATGCGGCGCACCGGCATCCGTGAATTTCGCGTGTGCGAGGCTGATGCTTTCAAGATTCGGCAGGTGTTCGCAGAGCTGTTTCAGCCCCTCGTCATCGATGCTGCTTCCGCGATGGCTCACTTTCACAACCCGCGTCCAGCCCTCGCACCTGGCGTAAGCGCGACCGGTGATCGCCGTTCCGACGAAGGAAAACGATTCGAGGTTCCTGAGTCCGGCAAGCTTTTCCATGCCCGCATCGGTGAGCTTGCCGTTGTTGGTGAGGCGCAGCGTCTTCAGATTCGTGAGCTTCCCGATCGGCGCGATCCACTCGTCACCGGCCTTCGTGGCGATGACGTTCAGCGACTCCAGCGCGCTGAGATGCCCGAGGTGCTCGAAAAACACCGCGTCATACGGATCGCCCTCGCGCTTGTCGTGCGGCCCTGCGTTCGGGATCGCGAGATCGACCAGCTTCAGCGTGTCAAACACGGCGAGGTCGCCACCTGCGGCTTTCTTGAGACTCTCCGGCGTCGTGTTGAGTTTCTCGACCCTGCCCTTGGCGCCTTCCACGGTCCGCGTGACTGCCTCCACATGCGGATGCTGCGCCGCCGCCGCAAGAACGGCGTCGGAGTGCTCCTGCAGCGCACGCTTGAGCGTCGCCTCCGATGCAGCAGCGATCACCCCGTCGAGATCAGCTTGGGATTCGACCTTTGAGAGGTCCGGCGGCGACGCAAACGACGGGATTATCAAGGCGACGCAGGCAGCGATGGAAAGGGAGAGCTTCATGAGTGGATGGGGAGGCGCGCCCAGCCCGCGCTCGCAGCCGCGAACCGATCGATCGGGGATGGCGCGTCGGGGGCGTCTTCACACGGGAGGACGGAGCGCCTTGGAACGGTTGGTTGGTTCATGGGATGTTGCGTGCAGCGAGGCCTCCTGGGACAGCCTGCGCGACGGCGAGCTAGATTCCAACACCACGGGGGAAGGAATCTCTTAGAATGCAGAGCGTCAGGAAGGTGGTGCTCCGGCCAAAGGCGGAACCGCCAACAAGACCCCGCCCGCGATTCAGCAGGACGCTTTTCCTTTCCATGAGCCACGACATCGCGGCGATCGAGCCCGTGGTCGCGCTCGCGCGGAAATACCACGGCGTGAAACCGCTCGGCATCGCGGACCTTTTCGCCGCCATCGTCTGCTCGGAGGACACCGCCACTGGCATCGCCGCCACCACAGCGGCGGTAAAAGGCGACGCCGCGCTCACTTCCTCCTCCGCCGCTCCGCAGCGCTGGAGTAGAGCGAGACGGCGATCGGCACCAGATAGGTGAGCGGGATCTTCCACGGGTTCGGCGGCAGCCGCCCGGCGAGCAGCGAGTCACCGCTGTTGATGAGGTTGAGCGCCGTGCCTACGAGGAGGGAGACTTTCAGCGCACGGAGCCACATGGTTTTGTCGATCATCAGTCGGGCGATCTCTTTACCCGATCCCGGAATCCGGGCGAGATTTTTGGCAGGGTCGCGCCTTGCGGGACGCTCCGCCTTGGCGTGAAATGCGCGCTCCCGATGTCCTCCGCCGCCCTCTATCGCACGCTCAAGCAGTCGTTTGGTTACGACTCGTTCCGCCCGTTGCAGGAGGAGATCATCACCGACGCGCTCGCGGGGCGCGATGTCTTCGCGCTGCTGCCGACCGGCGGCGGAAAGTCGCTCTGCTTTCAGCTCCCGGCCCTGGTCCGTGAGGGCCTCACGGTCGTCGTCTCGCCGCTCATCGCGCTGATGAAGGACCAGGTCGATGCGCTCACGGCGAGTGGCGTGGCGGCGACCTTCATCAACTCCACCCTCAAGGCCGAGGAGTCGCGCGCCCGGCTGCGCGGACTTTTTGCCGGCCAATACCGGATGCTCTACGCCGCGCCTGAGCGGCTGATGCTCGACGGCACGATCGAGATGCTGCGGCAGTGGAATGTGGCGCAGATCGCCATCGACGAGGCGCACTGCATTTCCGAGTGGGGGCACGACTTCCGCCCCGAGTACCGCCAGATCGCGAAGCTGCGCGACGTTTTCCCCGAGGTGCCCTTCATGGCGTTGACGGCGACCGCCACGGAGCGCGTGCGCGGCGACATCGTGAAGCACCTGCGGCTCCGCGACGCGCGGTGCTACGTGGCAAGTTTCAACCGGCCGAACCTCTCCTACCGCGTAGTGCCAAAGGCGAAACCATATGAGCAGACGCTCGCCTTCATCCGCGGGCGCAAGCGCGAGTGCGGCATCGTGTACTGCTCCAGCCGCAAGGCGACCGAGAGCGTGGCCGAGAGGCTCGTGGCCGACGGCATCTCCGCCGCGCCCTACCACGCCGGGCTCGATGACAAGGTGCGCGCGGAAAACCAGGAACTCTTCCTCCGCGATGAAGTCCACGTCATCTGCGCGACGATCGCCTTCGGCATGGGCATCAACAAACCGAACGTCCGCTTTGTCCTGCACTACGACCTGCCGAAGAACGTGGAGGGCTACTATCAGGAAACCGGGCGCGCCGGACGCGACGGACTGCCGAGCGAGTGCCTGCTGCTTTTCAGCTCCGGCGACGTGGTGAAACAGACCGCGTTCATCGACGAGAAGACCGACCCCGAGGAGCAGCGCGTCGCCCGCGAGCAGCTCCAGAAGATGGTCCACTACGCGGAGTGCGCCGCGTGCCGGCGCGCGGAGCTGCTGCGGTATTTCGGCGAGGACTTCGGCGAGCCAAACTGCGGCGGCTGCGACAACTGCCTCGAACCGCGCGAGACATTCGACGGCACGCTGGCGACGCAGAAATTCCTCTCGTGCGTCTATCGGCTGCGGCAGGCCTCGCGCTTCGGCGTGGGGCTGAATCACATCGTCGAGGTGCTGACGGGAGGCGCATCCGAGAAGGTGCTGAAGTGGGGGCACGACAAGATTTCCACCTACGGGATCGGCAAGGAGCACTCGCGCGCGGAATGGGCGTCGCTCGGGCGCGAGATCATCCGGCTCGGCTACTGCCGGCAGTCGGCGGAGAAATTCAGCACCATCGAAATGACCGCGGAAGGGATGGATCTCCTGCGCTCGCGCAAAGCGGTGACGCTCACCCGCCCGCCGCCCGAGCCGGAGCGCGGCCGCGAACGCGAAGGCAAACGCCGCGTCGGCGACATCACCTGCGACGAGGCGCTCTTCGAGCAGCTCCGCACGCTGCGCAAGGAGATCGCGGACGCCCGCGATGTGCCGGCCTACATCATCTTCTCGGACGTCTCACTCCGCACCATGGCCCGCGAATACCCGGTGACCGAGCGGGCCTTTGCGAACATCAGCGGTGTCGGCACGAAGAAGCTCGACGAGTTCGGCGCGCAGTTCATGGACGCGATCCAGAAATACCTGCGCGAAGGGCCGCGCCAGGTCTTCGCCGACGAGCTGGAGCAGTTCCGCGGCCCGCCGCCGAAGAAGGCCGCGTCGTCCGGCTCGCGCGAGAGCTGGCGGATGTTTGCGGCAGGGCAGTCGTTCGCTGAGATCGCGCGGGTCCGCGGCCTCGCGGAAAGCACGATCGCGAAGCATGTGTCCGATGCGGTCGAGGCTGGCGAGCCGTTCGATGTGGACACGCATTTCACCGCCGCCGAGCAGGCGGAGCTGAACGCGGTCTTCGACCAGCTCAGCGACTACGCGCTTGCGCCTGTGAAGGAGGCGCTGGGAAACCGTTACGACTATTCGCGGCTGCATCTCTTCCGCGCCGCGCGCCGCGTTCGGCAGCGCGGATCTGCATCGTAACTCATGGCTGCGCCACGGCCTTGCGGGCCAGCGCATCGAGCAGGCCGAAGAGCGCCGCCTCGCATGGCGCCAGATCGGGCTGGCGCGCGAGCAATTCCTCCCGCGTCTGCACGTAGCGGGCGGGCACGAGTTCCGCCGCGCACGCGGCGGCGAGTTCGGAGACGGCCACGGGCCCCTGCTCCAGATGAAACTGCAGCCCCACCACGCGGTCGCCGTGCATGAACGCCTGCTCCGCGCATCCGTCGCTTTCCGCCACGCGGCGTGCGCCGGGCGGCAGCGTGAAGGTATCGCCATGCCAGTGCATGACGGTGAG
>JANOBH010000376.1:0-31665 GCA_031411535.1 Chthoniobacter sp.
TTCATGGTGGTGAACGATCAGGGGCTTTGGCGCAGCGGCGACAAAGGCGCGACTTTCGCCCGCTGCGATGACAAGGCCATCGGCGGCCGGTGCGAGACGGGCTGGGCGTTGCAGGCCGATCCGGCGGGAAAGCGGCTCGCGTGCTTCATGATCTACGGCGACAGCGCGATGACCGCGGACGGAGGCAAGACGTGGGCGAAATTCAAAACCTCGCACCTCGATTTCGGCGCGGTGGATTGGGCGGACACCGGCAAACGCCTCCTCGCCATCCGACATGAAAGTGGCGGCGTGCTCACGACCAGCGACGATGGCGGCGCGACGTGGACGAATCTCGAAAAAGGTTTCAGCGGATGCGGGGTGTTTGACCACGCGACGTTCGTCGCGACGAAGGAAAAGGAGCACGGCATCTTTCGCAGCGCGGATGCGGGCGCGACTTGGACGCAGGTTTTCCCCGAGACGCCGACTGCTGCCGTGCCGGTGATTTTCGAGGGCGCGGGTTATTGGGCCACGGGCAAAGGCGTGCTCGTCTCGCGCGACAAGGGCGCGACGTGGCGCGCGCTGGGCACGCCCGTCGATGCGACGCATGGACCGTTTTTCGACACCGCGCAGCATTTCGTCGTCGTCGGCAAAAGCGGCTTTTCCGAGACGAAGGATAGTGGCGTGACGTGGCAGTCCGCCGCCCCGCTGCCCCCTGATTTCAAAACCGCCCGCGTCGGCCCGAACTTTGCGTGGGATCCGCGAGCCGACATTTTTTACGCTTCCACGATGACCAAACCGGCTTTCAAATTCCAACGCCCATGACTCCACTCACTCCCGACCAAGCCCAAGCCCAGCTCGAAGCCCATCTCCAGGAGATCATCGCCTGGCATTTCTCGCCGTTGACCGGCTGCCCGTTCTGGCTGGATTGGGCGAAGCAGAACTTCGACCCGCGCGCGGAGATCAAGTCCTCCGCCGACATGCTGAAGTTCCCGCATTTCGAGGACGAATGGCTGCGCGACCTCCAGCCCGAGGTGTGGGTGCCCGCGGAGTTCAAAGGGAAGCCGTTCAACATTTTCGAGACCGGCGGCACGACCGGGATGCCGAAGCAGCGCATCGGCTGGAATGACTTCCGCGTCGATTACTCGGAGTTCTCCGAAAAGGTGAGCGACGAACATTTTCCACGCGGTGGCGCGTGGCTGATGATGGGGCCGACCGGCCCGCGGCGGCTGCGGCTGGCGATCGAGCATCTCGCGAATGTGCGCGGCTCGTCGTGCTACTTCATCGACCTCGACCCGCGGTTCGTGAAAAAGCTGATCTCAAACAAGCAGTTCGACGTGGCGCGGCAGTACATGGATCACGTCGTCGATCAGGCGGCGGTCATCCTCAAGCACCGCAAAGTCAGCGGGCTTTTCACCACGCCGAAGCTGCTCGAAGCGCTCGCCGAGAAGGTGGACATCTTCGAGGCTGGCATTCGAGGCGTCTTCTGCGGCGGCACCACGATGCTCCCGCAGTACGTGCGTTTCATCGTCGAGGAAGTGCTCGAAGGCCGCATCGGTTTTTACCCCACCTACGGCAACACGCTGATGGGGCTCGCCGCCAGCGTCCCGCTGCTGCCGGAGGACAATTTCTCGATCACCTACTACGCGCCGCAGCCCCGCGCCGTGCTCCGCGTGGTCGATCCGAAAGACACCGCGAAGACCGTGGACTACGACACCTGGGGCCGCGTCGAACTGACCACGCTCACGAAGGAGTTCTTCATGCCGCGCTTCCTGGAGCGCGACGAAGCGCTCCGCCGCAAACCCCGCGCGCCTTACGCATGGGACGGCGTCGCCGAGGTGCGGCCCTTCGGTGCGATGGAGAAGAAGATCGTCGAGGGCGTGTACTGAGCCGCGGCTTGCCGGGTCCCGCCGCCCGCCTATGCTGCCTGCATGAGCGCCGCTGAAATCATCGAGCAGATCAAGACCTTGCCGCGGGAAGAACAGCTTGCCGTCGCGACGTTCGTCAAAGCCGCTGTCCTGGAGCGCGGGGCGGAGTCCGATGCAGGCACGCGCTACGTCGCGCCGGAGCGTGCGCGGGAATTGAGCGCGCAGATCTTTTCCGAAAACGCGGAGCTGTTTCGCAAGCTGGCGCAATAGGCGACGCAGGTGGCGGAACCGGAATTCATCAGCCGCGAAGTCCTCGCGGAGTTGCATGCGGAATCCATTCGGCTCTTCGGCGGGACGCTTGGCGTGCGCGATGAAGACGGCTTGCAGTCGGCGCTTGGCGCACCACTGAACACGTGGCTCTACGGCGGCGGGGATTTGCACGACGTAGCCGCGGCTTACGCATTCCACATTGCGCAGGCTCAGGCATTCCTCGATGGCAACAAACGCACCGCTGTCGGCGCGGCTCTGCTTTTTCTGCGCGCGAATGGCGTCGAAGGGCGGCCCGATCAACTCCGCCTTTACGACGCCATGATCGCCATCGCAGAGCGGCGGCTCGACAAGGCCGGACTCGCGGTGCTGTTCCGCGAGCTTTTCGCGTGAGCATCCGGCATCTTCCATTCTCCCCATGAAACTTCTCGCCGTACTTTCCGCCCTCATCCTCGGCATCGCCGCCTGCGCGGCGGAAAGCGAGCCGTCCGAACCGGTCGATGTCTTCAGCGGCGGGGCGGAGTATCCGGCCTTTCGCATTCCCGCGCTGCTCGCGACGGGGAAGGGGACGCTGCTCGCATTCTGCGAGGCGCGCGCAAATCTGAGCGATCACGCGAAGAACAAGATCGTCCTGAAACGCAGCACCGATCAGGGCCGGACGTGGGGCGCGCTCCAGCTCATCGCCGACGACGGCGACAACGCGATCGTCAATCCGACCGCCGTCCTCGTCCGCGAAACTGGGCGCGTGCTGCTGATGTATCAGCGCTACGCGCAGGGATTCGACGAACACCGCGCCGAGGCCGGCCTCGACGGCCCGCGCGTCTGCCGCACGTTTCTGACATCGAGCGACGACGACGGCGCGACGTGGGCCGCGCCCGCGGAGATCACCGCCTCGGTCAAGCGCCCCACCGAAGTCACCAGCACGGCCAGCGGCCCCGGCATCGGCATCCAGCTCACGCGCGGCCCGCACGCCGGGCGCATCCTCATGCCGTTCAACCAAGGGCCGTACGGAAAGTGGAAGGTGTACGCCGCCATCAGCGATGACCGCGGCGCGACATGGCGCTACGGAGCGACCGCCGAGGACACGCCGAGCGGCCACGCGAATGAAGTGCAGTTCGCCGAGCTTTCCGACGGCACCGTGCTCCTCAATGCGCGCAACCAGGGCGGCCCCCGCCTCCGCAAAACCGCGCGCAGCCGCGACGGCGGCGAAACGTGGACGCCCATCGCCGAGGAAGCCGCGCTCCCTGATCCTGCCTGCCAGGCCAGCCTCCTCCGCTTCCCGCTCCCCGGCGACGCCGCGCGCAGCGCCCTCGTTTTCTCCAATCCTGCCAGCGCCAAAGCCCGCGACACCGGCACCGTCCGGGTGAGCCTCGACGACGGCGCGACCTGGCCGCACGCGCGCGTGATCTACCCTGGCAGCTTTGCCTACAGTTGCCTCGCGACGGTGTCCGCGACCGAGATCGGCTGCCTTTTCGAGCGCGACGGCACGCGAAAGATTTCATTCATCCGCATGCCGCTGGACTGGCTGACCGGCCGCTGATTCCGCCCTTTCGGAGTTGCCGCCGCGGGTGTGGTGGGTGCTACTTTCCGCCCGGAAAAAAACACCCCACTCGCCATGCCCACCACCTACAACGGCGTCGGAACACATTACTACGGAAAGCGGAATCTCGAAAAGCGGGTCGCCGCCTGCCACTCGTGCGGACGGCAGACCACCCTCGCCTCGTATGACACGCGGCTGTGGTTCGTCATCGTTTTCATCCCGCTCATCCCGCTTGGCCGCAAGCGCATCCTCGACGAATGCCCCGTCTGCCGCAGGCACTACGCGCTCGAAGCGGACAAGTGGGAGACGCAGAAGCAGCTCGGCATCTCCGGCGCGATGGACACCTACGAGGCGACGCCCACGCCCGAGGCGGCGATGGAGCTGCACCAGACGATGCTGAACTTTCACCAGGGCGCGCAGGCTGCGGAGTTCCGGCGGGGAATGCTGGAAAAATTCGGCGACAACGCCCGTGTCCGCGCCTACCTCGGCGAGGCGCTGACCCGCGCCGGCAATGCCGCGGAGGGCGCGCCGCATTTCGCCCGAGCGCTGGAGCTGCGGCCCGATCTGCCGGAGGCGCGCACCGGCGTGGCTCTCCAGCGCATGCGCGAGGGGCGGCTCGACGAGGCGCGCGCGCTCCTGGACTTCCTCGAGAAACCCGGCGCCGAGCAACTCTACTCGCTGGAGCCGCTGGAGATTCTCGGTGATTCGTACCGCAACAGCGGAAAGCACGCGCCGGCGCTGGAGCTTTACGGCAGGCTGCTCGCGGGGCTGCCGGCCATCGGGCAGATCGTTTCGTTCCGTAAGAAAGTGCAGGTCTCGGAAAAGGCGCTGCGTCCCGCGGAGTCGCTTCTGCCGAAGCGGAAATGGAGCTGGAAAAGCGCTTTTGGCAGCGGATCGGTGAAAGGTCTGCGCACCGTCGGCGCCGTCGGAATCATCGCTTTGCTGATCGGCGCGGGCTTTGTCATCGCGAATGAATACATCCGCCGGCATCGCACGATCTATTTGGTCAACGCCACGCCCGCGGATACTTCGATCGTGGTGAAAGGCGGCGGGACGGTGCGCGATGTGCATCTGGCCGCCGTGCGCCAGGGGAAGGCCGGAGCGGTGCCGGGCACCGGCTCGATCGAAGTCGCCGAGGGGCGCTACCACGTCACCGTCGGCGGCGCCGCGCTGCAGGAGTTCGACCTCGATGTGCGGACGGACTACTGGGAGCGGTGGGGCGGCGATCCCGTGTGGGTGGTGAATGTCCGGGGCGCGGCGCGGCTCGTCGCGGAGAGCGTGACCTACCGCCACAATCCGCCGCGACCGACCTACGTCCTCCGCTTTGGGAAGACGCAGGAGTTTCTCCCCGAGGTCACCCATCCCTTCAAAGATCTGCCCGCCAGCCTGCAGCTCAAGTCGGGCGAGCAGCGCGTGCTCACGCACCTTGATTTCACGCGCGAGGAGCCGATGGCGTGGATCGAGAAGCTCGTCATCGAAAACCGTCCAGCCGAGGCGATCGACCTCGCGGAGTGGGCCGTGCAGCGGGAGCCGGATGACGACTCGATGCTGGAGGCGTTTGTCGGGCTCGCGCGGCAGCACCGCATGGCGGAGCGCGTGGAGCGGGTGCTGAAGGCCGGGCTCGCCAGCCGGCCGGTGCGCATCGGCTGGCACCGCCAGTATCAGAACACGCACCTCGGGCGCGCGGACGAGTCTTGGCTGACGGCCGAGTACGACCGCATGGTCCAGGCGGAGCCGGAAAACGCCGCGCTGCTCTACCTCCGAGGGCGGCTCGGGCCGGACGGACACGCGTGGTTCGAGCGGGCGCATCGGGCCGATCCGCAGAATCCCTACGCGTGCTTCGCACTCGGCTACGATCATCTGGCGCTCTGCGATTTCGCGACTGCGCGTCCGCTCCTCGCCACCGCTGCGCAGGGGCTGCCGGGCTACGAGCAGTTTGCCTCGCTGTTCTGGCAGTGCCGCGTGGCGCTCGGTGAAACGGGGGCGCTGGAGACGGAGGCGCGCGCGGAGATCGCGCGTGAGCCGCTGCGCATAAGAGCCACGGAGCGGCTCATCGAGGTGCTCGCAGGGCAGGGCAGAGATGCGGATGCGCTCAAGGTGGTTGCCGATTTTGCCCGGGCTGCGGCGAAGGTGCCGCCGTCGGAGAGCGCGCAGTTTCTGGCGCTCGTCCGCCGCTACGCTTTCTATGCGACGGGCGATTTCGCGGCTTTGGAAAAGGATGCGCTGCCCGACCGCTCGCCAGCCGGGAAGCGCGCGCTGTTCCAGGCATTGATCGAGGAGGGGCGCGTGACCGAGGCCATGAAGATGCAGCCGCTGGACTCCGCGAAACCCGAGGATGCCATGCACTGCCTGGTCGTGAGCCTCGCGCTGCGGCAGGCCGGCGACGCGACTGCCGCGGATGCGTGGCTGGAGCGCGGTGCGCAGTTCATGGACGAGAGCTCGCGAAGCGAGACGGCCTTTGCCGGCCTCGTCCGCAGTGCTGCGCCGCCGGATGTCGCGGCGTTGGCAGCGATCAAGACCGACTCAATGGCCAAGGCGATCCTCCTCGCCACGCTCGCCGCGAAACATCCCGCGCAGCGCGCCGAACTGAATGTCATCGCGCGCCGGCTCAGCTATCCGCGCGTGTATCCGTACCATTTTCTCCAGCGGCTGAGCGCCGCGAAGTAGCAGGTCGCGCCGCGCCATGAACCGCGAGCAGTTTGACGTCCACGTCCGCGGGATCGAGCGGCGCTATCGCGGCCGGCCACTCGCGCTGCGGCTGCGGCTCGTGTGGCTCGCGGCGGCGGGATACGCGGGGCTGCTCGCGGGGTTCGCCCTCGTCTTTGCGCTGGCGGCGGTTTTCTTCGTGCCGGCGTGGTCGCTGCCCGCCAGCGATGCCTGGCCGCTGTTTTTCTTTGGCGGACTGGCGCTGCTGGGGGGCACGGTGGCGGTCGTCCGCACGCTCTGGGTGAGGCTCGCGCCGCCGGAAGGCCGCGTCGTCACGCGCCGGGACGCGCCCGCGCTGCACGCGATGCTCGACGAGCTGCGCGGACGGCTGGGTGCGGCGGGTTTTCACCGCGTCGTCATAACCGGCGAGTGCAATGCGGCGGTGAACGAGGTGCCGCGGCTCGGCGTGCTTGGCTGGCCGCGGCACTGGCTCCAGCTCGGCCTGCCGCTGATGGAGAGCCTGTCCGCTGGCGAATTGCGCGCGGTGCTCGCGCATGAGTTCGCTCATCTCTCGGGGCGGCACGGGCGTTTCGGCCAGTGGATCTACCGGCTGCGGCGCTCGTGGGACCAGGTCTTTGCGCGGCTCCGCGAGCCTTATGTAAAAAGCGCGGTCTCGCTCCGGCCGGCGCTGCTGAAGTTCATCGACTGGTTTTGGCCGCGCTTCGATGCGCATGCGTTCGTGCTTTCGCGCGCGAATGAATTCGAGGCCGATGCCGTGGCCGCGCGGCTCGCCGGGGCGGACCACATCGCCAGCGCGCTGCTCCGGCTGGAGGCGCACGGACGGCTGCTCGGGGAGAAGTTCTGGCCGGACCTGTGGCTTGAGGCGAACCGCACCGCCGAGATGCCGCGAGACGTTTTCCTCCGTCTCCGAGACACGCTGCGCGCTCCTCCCCCCGCCGAGGCCGGCACCTGGCTGGAGCAGGCCTTTCGCTGGACGACGAGCACTGCCGACACTCATCCGTGCCTTTCCGAGCGGCTCCGCGCCGTCGCGCGGCTGCCCGCCGGTATGGAGCGCGGCGAGTTTCCCGCATGGCCGCCTGCGCTCGCGCCGAGCGCTGCCGAGGCGCTGCTCGGCGCTGCGCTGGAAAAGGTGCGCGCCGACGTGGAGGCGCGCTGGCGGAAGGACTGCGCGGAGAACTGGCGTGCCCGGCACGGCCGCGCTGCCGCGCTCAGTGAGCGGCTGGCGCGCATCGACACCGCCGTGGCTGCCGGGTCGGATGCCGAGGGGCTTTGGGACAGGGCCGAGGTGCTGATGAAGCTGGAGGGCGACGCGGCGGCGGCTCCGCTGCTGCGGCAGTTCCTAGCGCTTCGGCCGGAGCACGCGGGCGCGAATTTCTGCCTCGGCCGCCACCTCCTCGCCGAGAACGACCCGGCCGGCGAAGCGCATCTCGAACGCGCGATGGAGACGGATGAGGGCGCCGTGCCGGGCGCGTGCGAGATGCTGCTCGTCCATTTTCGCCGCACGGGCCGCTCGGACCGGCTGCGCGAGACACAGGCACGGCTGGACCGCCACGAGGCCGCAGTCGCCGCCTCGCACACCGAACGCCTCAATGTGGCGGCGGGCGATACGTTCATCCCGCAGACGCTGACCCCGGCCGAGCTGGGAAACCTCCGCGCCGTGCTCGCTGACGACGCGGACATCGCCGCCGCCGATCTTGTGCAAAAGCAGATGCGCCACTTTCCGAAGCAGCGCCTTTTCGTCCTCTGCCTCCGCGTCCGCCGCTCATGGTATGAGCTTCCGAGCGCCGAGCGCGGTCAGGCCGCCGTCGCGCGTTTGCTGCCGAAAATCAGGCTGCCCGGGCGCAAGCTAGTCTTCGCCCCGCGCGGCGGCTTCCGCGCCCTCGGCTCACGCCTTGGCGCGATTCCCGACGCGCGCATTTTCCGCCGCGGGTAGGTGCTGATGTGTGCAGTGGAGGCGCGATTTGCGGAGTTTTTATTCCCCGGCAAGCCTCCTGCTTGACAGATTGCCGGGGCCGCGTGAGTCTCCCGGCCCTTTCTCAAAAAATGGCAATAGGAGCTGGTTGTTCTGACGGATGATAGCCCGTCTGCTGGGTTCGATCCCCACGTTGCCACCACTTTCTTTTTCGGCGGGCGGGACAAGCGCAGGGCGGGCGCGGGCTGCGATTTGACAGGTATGAAAACGATTGTTTCACTCCTCGGCGTCGCAATCCTCGCCCTCAGCTACTCCGGCTGCGCGGCGCATACCTCCATCGGCAACCGTGATCAGCATGGGGCCGGCGTCGCCGTGAAGACCCAAGGCCCGCAAAAGGGCGTCCGCGCGAAGGTTTACTGACCGCGCGGCTACCAGTCGGTCGGTCGGTAGTCCTTCAGGAACTTTCCCCAGATGTGCTCGCTGGTGTTCACACCGGCGATGATCGGGTCCACGATCCGCGCCGCGCCGTCCACGATGTCGAGCGGCGGGTGAAAGCGGTGCTCGTGCACCTTGCGCGCGGCGATCTGCACCGGGTCCTCGTCGGTGACCCAGCCGGTGTCCACGCTGTTCATGTGGATGCCGTCGGCGTGGTAGTCCGCCGCCGCGGTGCGCGTCATCATGTTGAGCGCGGCCTTGGCCATGTTCGTGTGCGGGTGGCGTGTGGTCTTGTACTTCCGGTAGAACTGCCCCTCGACCGCCGAGACATTCACGATGTGCTTGTCGCGCTCCGGCGTACGCAGCATGAGCGGCTTCAGCCGGGCGTTGAGGAGGAAAGGGGCGATCGCGTTCACGAGCTGCGTTTCGAGCAGTTCCACGGACGGCACCTCGGCCATCATCAGGCGCCACGAGTTGCGCTCGCGCAGATCCACCTGCTGCAGATCCTGGTCGAGCCGGCCCTCGGGAAAGAGCGACTGCTGCGCCACCATCTCGTCCGGCAGGAGCGGCACCTGCGAAAGCTCCGCCGCGTGGGTCATGCCCACCTCCGTCATGCGTCGCTGCGCCACGATCGCGTCGCCCTCCGGCAGCAGGTGGTAGCCGCGCAGCCCTTCGTACGCGCCGAGCAGGCGCCGCGCACTTTCCGGCATCTCGTCCACCGCCGCTGTCTCCAGGGCCATCATGTGCTGATAGAAATCCGGCGGACGCCGCACGGTCTGGCACGCGTTGTTGATGATGAAATCCAGCCGCTCGCGCGTTGCCAGCAGATGCCGGCAGAATGCCTCCACGCTCGGCGTGTGCCGCAGATCGAGCCCGAAGATTTCCAGCCGATGCCCCCAATCCGCGAAGTCCGGCTCCGCCGCGTAGCGCCGCGCCGAGTCGCGCGGAAAGCGCGTGCTGACGATGAGCTGCGCGCCGGCCCGCAGCAGCTTGATGCCCGCCTGGTAGCCGATCTTCACGCGCCCGCCGGTGAGCAGCGCCACGCGTCCGCGCAGGTCCGCGGTCTCGGTGCGCTTGCGGAAATTCAGCTCCGCGCACGCTGGGCAGAGCTGGTCGTAGAAGTGATGGATCACCGAGTAGTCGCGCTTGCAGATGTAGCAGTTCTGGGGCTCCAGCACTTCGCGGAAATCGGGATCGCCTTCGACTTCCTGCTGCTCGAACTCGGGTGGCGGCAGGATGTTCGGCGTGGTGAAAACGGGGCGCTGCCGCAGCTTGCGGATGCCGGTTTCATTGAGCCGGGCCTCGTCGCGCTGGATCTTTTCTTTCTTCCTGTGGCGGGCCACGGCCTTCACCAGCCGCCGGCGTGCGTCCAGATCTGGCGTGTGGATTTTCCCCGCCGCCTGAAAAAGCCGGACACGCTCCTCCGCAGGCAGGTCTGCGAGCAGTGAGCGGTCGCCGGCGACCTGCTCCAGTAAATCGATTGCCGCTTTCAAGCGCTCGGACAGCGCGGTGTCATTCATTTGCGCGGACTTTCCGTGATCGTTCCGGATTGCGCCAGCGCCGTCTGCTTTCCGCGAGGCGCTGCGGGCGGGCGCGCTGGCCGCGCCCGCAAACTTGAGCGCTCGACTTCCGGGCGGCCGGATCGCTAGTGTCGCGGCGTCGTTTTTTCAATCCCCCCGAAGAACTATGATCGCCGACTATCTGGACCGGGAATACGTGCTTTCCGAAACGCTCGCGCAGCGCGACTGGCTGGCGGATTTGCGAAAGAAGGCGCTCAGGAAGGACAAGGCCGCGCTCGCCGAGATGCGGAAGCACAAGGTCACCACGGCGCAGCTCGCACGGGCGGTCGCTGCGCTGGACGATGCGCTCGTGCGGGCGAAAAAGGACACGAAGCATCCGCAGGGCTCGGCCTATATCCCGAACGATCCGGTGACGTGCGGCCTGCAGACCGGGCTCACGCAGATCGCCGTCGAGGGAGGGATGGTGCGGGCCAACGCTCCCGCGCCGGTGAAGGCCGGCATGCGGCGCGGACGCGGCCCGGTGGCCGCACAGGTCGCGGATACCTCGCCGATGCTGCGGCTGCGCCAGCGGCCCGCGGCTGGCGCGAAGCGCGCTGGCACGCGCGCCGCGAGGGCCGCATTCGTGGAGGGCGAGGATGCCCGCTACGGGCTGGACGGGTTCAAGGCGAAGTTCGGCGCGCTTTTCACAAAGCGCCGCGCTTTCAACTCGAAGCCAGCGCGCGTCGCGCTCTCGGCAAAGCCGCTCCGCCTGTTTGTGTTTGGCGACTGGGGCACCGGACTCGGCCTGGCGCGCGAGGTGACGCAGCGCATCCGCGAGCAGCTCGCTGCGACCGGGAACGTGCGGCAGTGCCACGTCATCCATCTCGGCGATGTCTATTATGTCGGCGATGCGGACGAGTACCGGGAGCGCATGTTCCCGATCTGGCCGGTCACTTCGGAGCAGCGCAATGTCACCGGCTCGTGGAGCCTGAACGGGAATCACGACATGTATTCCGGCGGTGCGGGCTATTTCGATACGCTGCTCCGGAAAGACTACATGCTGCGCTGGCACGGCGACGCGGACGGCGAGCCGTCGAGCTTTTTCCTGATCGAGGACAAGGACTGGCAGGTCTTCGGCCTCGACACCTCTTGGAATCTGCCGTCGCTCGGCAGCGCCGTCTTTGGCAAGCCGACGCTGAAAGACTACGGCGGGCAAAACGGCGTGCTGACACAGGCGCAGGCGACGTGGATGGCACGCTTGCGCAACAAGGCGAAGGGCTGCATCCTGCTCACGCATCACCAGCCGGCGTCGTCGCGCACGGTCGAGTCGCAGCACGCGGATGAGGCGGTGGCGATGCTGAAAGCCGCGGGCGTGTATTCGCAGATCGACGCGTGGATCTGGGGGCACGAGCACCGCTGCGTGGTGTATAAGCCGAAGGCCGTGCGCAAGACCGCGCGGCTGAAGGATGCGCCGGGTTTTTGCGCATGCCTCGGCCACGGCGGCGTGCCGGTGACGAAGAAGAATCTCGCGGTGGAAAGCCGCATCGCCGACGTGCTGTGGGAGGAAGACCGACTGGATGCGGACGCGCCGGTCTATGAAGGCCAGCGGGTGGTGCCGTTCGGGTTTGCGACGATCGATACGAAGCCGGGCGAGTTTGATTTCAGCGTCTTCGATCACGCGGGAAAGCAGCGCTTTTCCTGCACCGTTCCGCGCGATCCCGCAAAGGCCGGGCCGCCAACGCCGCCCGCGGTTTCGCGCCGAAAGGCGCCGACGCGCGCGGCAAAGGCAAAGCGCCGAAAGTAACGGGCGGCGGGGCGCGCCGCGATCCAGTTTTGTCGAGAGCAAGTTCGTTGTGAGTGGAGGATCAACTATGAAAAAGACTGCACCGAAAACCGCGGCGGCCAAAAAGCCGGCGACTCCGAAACCCGCCGGAACGGCGGACTGGACCATCCTCATCTACATGGCCGGGGACAATGATCTGGACGACTTCGGCGGCGATGACATCGCGGAGATGAAGAAGGTCGGATCGAGCGACCGGCTTCACGTCATCGTCCAGCGCGACACGGCTGCCGCGGGTGTGCCGGCGCGGCGCTACCGCGTGCGGAAAGGCACCAGCGCTGAGGCGGACGTGGTGCAAAGCATCGGCGAAACGAACACGGGCGACCCGAAGGTGCTGGCGGATTTTTTGAGATGGGGACTGCTCACGTATCCGGCAAAGAGGACGATGGCCGTGCTGTGGAATCACGGCTCGGGCTGGGATGACACAGACATCTATGCCGAGGCGAAGCGCCGCGGCCTGAATCCTCCCGACGCACGGCCCGCGAGCGCCGGCGGACAGCGCCGCAGCGGGGCGCGCGGTCGGCCGATGCTGCCGGGCGGCTTCGTCCACCGCAGTGCCGCCCGCAAGCGCTACCGCGGCCCGTTTTTCATCACGGCCTTTCAGATGGCCCAGGCAGGTGGCAACCGCCGGGCCATCGCGTTCGACGACGATGCGCAGGACTTTCTCGACAGCGTGGAAATGAAGAACGTCTTCAAAGCCGCGGCCGTCGCGGCGAAGCGAAAGTTCGATGTGATCGGCATGGATGCGTGCCTGATGAGCATGGTGGAAACGGGGGCTCAGGTGGAGGAGGCGGGCGAAGTCTTCTGCGGCTCGCAGGAGGTCGAGCCCGGCGCCGGCTGGCCCTACGACCGCATCCTGAAGGCGCTCGCGGCGAAGCCCGCGATGGACGGACGCGAACTCACGAAGGTGATCGTGAAGGAGTTCGTCGCGTCGTATCCGAAGTCCGAGGCGGTGACGCAGTCGGCATTCGATCTCGGCGCGCTGGCGCAGGTGCGGAAGGCGGCGGACGGGCTCGGCGCGCTGCTGGCGAAGGCGCTGAAGAAACACGACATGGCGCTCGAAGGCTCCGTGTCGGTCGCGCGGCGCATGGCCCAGGGCTACGAGCATCCCGACTACGTGGATCTGTGGGATTTCAGCGCGCGCCTCGCCGCGCTCTGGCCGGCCTGCGGTCCGGCGGCGAAGAAGGCGCAGGACGCGGTGAAGGCGTGCGTCTTTGCGAGCAGCGCGCCGAACGCCCAGGTGAAAAACTCGCACGGCCTCTCGATCTATCTGCCGCTGGGAAAGGTCTCGCCGCTCTACAAGAACCTCGACTTTGCGAAGGGCGGCTGGGCGGCGTTTCTCGCCGCGCGGATCGCGTAAACCCCCGGCCGGAGACTTCCCATGGCTGCCAAATCAACCGCACCCGCGAAGGCGGAAAAACGCCCGAGGGCAAAACGCACCGGCTCCGCGCGCTATGACGTGGTGCTGCGCGAAGGCGGCGGCACGACGCTGACCGCCGAGGTCGAGGATCGCGCGCTCTACCCGCGGGCGCTGGCGTGGAACCGACTGCTTTCGTCCGACCGCGGCCGCATGCTCGATCAGGACAAGGAGCTGGCCGCGTGGCGCAAGAGCGCGCACGGGGCCATCATGGATCTGGCCGAGGCGGGCGGTGTGTCGAGGGTGAAGGCGGCGAGCTTCATCAAGGCGGCGGCGAAGAGCGGAGTGGTGCAGGTGGAGATGGCCTGGAGGCGCGAGGACGCAGGCTGGGCCGCGCGCGTCTTTCCATGGGAGGCGCTGCTGGCGCTGGCGACAAAGGAGGAGCGGAACCGGCTCCGGCGGGAGGATTTCATCGTGGTGCGCGTCCTGACCGGCGGAGCGCAGCGGAAGGTGGCTGCCGGCACGCCGGCATTCGCGGTGAGCGAGGGCGCCGAGATGGCGGGCTACGACACGCGCACGGAGCGGGCGGCGATCGAGGCGGCTCTGCGCAGCCCGCTGCAAACGCTGGGCGCCAAATCGGTGACGGAACTCGCCGCGGAAGTGAGGACAAAGCAGCCGGCGGTCGTCCATCTCGTGCTGAACTCCGCGGAGAGGGGCGCGGTCATCTCCGCAAAGGACTTGAAGCGGCCCGAGGCTGAGCTGACCGAGCTGACCGACCGCGTGGCGCAGGCCGTGGCGGCGCACGGCGCGCAGATCGTGGTTTTCAGCTCGTGCTATACGGGACGGAGGCTCGCTCCGCTGGCGGTGGCGCACGGCGCGAGGATCGCGATCGGTTTTCATGGCGAGGTCATGGATGCGAGCGTCCCCGTATTCTTCGGCGCGTTTTACCGCGCATGGCAGCAGGACATGGGCGTGCTCGGAGCGCTGCGCGCCGGGCTGGAGGCGAACAAGTCCCAGGCCGATCCTGCCGCGCTGGGGACGGTGACCGTGTGGTCGGCTGCCAGTCTGCTTGCCGAAGGTTTTGGGAAGAAAAAGGCGCCCGAGACCGCCGGGGAATTCCAGGGCACCGGCGACGGCGGACTGCCGAAGCCGGCGGACATCCGCGCGGCGCTGCCGGTGATTTGCGACCTGGAGGAGGCGCTCAATTACTCCGTGCTCCACAACAGCCGGGGCGGACTCTTCAAGGCATTCACGATCACCAAAATCATGGAAGGCGCGATGGACGATGTGGAGGTGATCGTCCGGCTCGACACCGGGCTGGATCGCCCTGCGGAGTGCCATTTTTTCGTCAGCCTGCCGAAGGAGGCGGACCGGCAGCAGGACCTCGCGGCGGGCGTGACGCTCCCTCTCGGCTCGCAGCTTCTGCGGCAGCGCGGGGAGAGTCTGCTGGGGACTGTGGAGATCTCGGTCAAGTGCGGCGCGGTTCCCGTGTTTCACCGTCTGAAGTCGATCAAGCTCCTGCCGTGCGACGAATGGCGCGACGACGTGACGGGGCGGCACTTTCTCCCGTCCTTCGTCTTTCCCCGCGATCCGGCGGTGCGGGAGATCCTGAGCGCCGCCCAGCCCTTTCTGCGCGCGCTGTGCGACCAGCCGCAGGCTGGCTTCGACGGCTACCAGTGCGGCTTTGACTCCGATCCGGACGAGGCGGTGACGTGGCAGGCGCGGGCGATCTGGGCGGCGCTTCAGTACGCGATCCGGCTTGATTACGTGAACCCGCCGCCGGCCTACACGAATGCCTCGCAGCGCATCCGCACGCCGGAGGAAATCCTGCGCGCCCGGCGCGGCACCTGTATCGAGCTGGCGCTGCTGCTCGCCTCGTGCTGGGAGCACGTGGGCATTTTCCCGGTGCTCTTCCTCACCAGCGGCCACGCCTTCGCAGGCTACTGGATGAGCGAAACGGCGCGCTCGGGATTCATCGAGAGCCTGACGAAACCGCCCGCCCACGCGAGCGGCGACGCGGAGGCGAGCGGCGCCGGTGCGCTCGGCGGCACGCGCGAGCACAAGACCGCGGAGCCGTGGATGTTTGCGGAGGAGCACCATCTCACGGCGATCCGCCTCGCTGTCCGCGAAGGCCTCCTGACGCCGGTGGAGGGGACATTCATCCCGCTGCAGCGCTCGTACACCGATGCCGTCACGGAATCCCGACGGCTGCTGGAGGATCTGCGCGGCACCGAGGAATTCGACGGAATGATCGACGTGCAGTCCGCGCGCGAACGCGGAGTCACCCCGCTCGCGATTATCGCGCAGGGAGTCGTGGCCTGAGCCGATGAAAACGGAGCCCGTTTCAAAAGCCCGCGCGCAGGATCCGCTCGTGCGGGAGATCGCTGGCGACGCGCTCCGCAGCCTCGGCTGCGAGCCGGTCGAGGCCGTGGTCGCTGCGAAAAGGATGCGGGCCGCGCCGCAGCGGGCGGCGCTGGAAAGCCGTGCTCTGAATCTCGTGCGCGATCACGGCGGACTGCTGCGCTGGCACATCGGTCCGCCGCCTGCGCCGGGGCCGGGCCGCGACCTGCTGGCGAAGCGGCGGGGACTCCGCCGCGCACCGCTCGCGGCACCCCTCGTCCTGAGCCAGACATTGTTTGAAAAGCAGGATACCTCCAAAGTGAGCGATCTGCTCATCGCCGCAGACCGGAGGCTCTCGCGGCCTGCGTGGAATGATGCGGGCCAGCTCTGGGGGCTGCGCCGTTTCACGAAGGCGGGAAAGCTCGTGCCATTCGAGATCGCCGATCTCCCGAAGCTCGTAGGCCGGAATGTGCTGCTGATCATCCACGGCACATTCAGCAACAGCGACGCCGTGATGCGCGGATTGGAAAAGGCGCCGGGCGGCCGCGCCATGCTCTCGGCGGCACTGAAGGGCTACGACCTCGTGCTTGCATTTGACCATCCCACGCTGGCGCAAAGCCCGATGCTCAATGCCTTCGACCTCGCGGCGAAGTTCGCGCATGGGACGCCGAAGACGCTCGACGTGATCGCGCACAGTCGCGGCGGACTGGTGGCCCGGTGGTTTTGCGAAGGGTTCCGCCAGGATCAGACCCGCTGCCGTGTGATCATGGTCGGCGCGCCGCTCGCGGGCACGAGCCTCGCAGCGCCCGCGCGCATCAAGGCGGTGATGGATTTTCTCTCGAATACCGGGGAGGCCATCGGACTGGCCGCGGGGCTCGGCGGCGGCGTCCTGCTCACGCTCGCGGGCTCGCTCGCGGGCTTTTTCGCACGCGTGACCGGGGCGCTCAGCACGCCGCTCGCGGATGCGATCGTGGCGATGATCCCGGGTCTCTCCGCGCAGTCGCGGCATGGCTCGAATCCCGAACTGCGCGCGCTGCGGGTGAATACGGGCGCATTCGACTTTTCCGCCGCCGCCAGCCCCGTGCGCTACTGGGTGATCCGGTCAAATTTTGCGCCAGTCGAGTCCGGCGCGTGGGGTTTCATCAAGTCCTTCGTCGCGCGGCCGGGCGCGTCCCTCCTGGACACGGCGGCGGACTGCGTCTTTCCCGGCGCGAACGATCTCGTGGTCGATCTCGACTCGATGGATCAGACCGGCGAGCGCGCCGGGACGCAGCCGGAGCCGAGTCTGATCGCGAGCATCGCGCACGATTTTGGCGACTCGCGCAGCGTGCATCACACGAATTACTTCGAGCAGAGGGAGACGGTGCAGGCGGTGCGGCAGACGTTCGGATTCTGAGTCCGGCACGCCGTGCGGTGAACGGGACGCGGCGTTTTGTATTTACCCTGCCGGAGCAGTGGGACAGCTTCGCCGCGCGCCATGAGAATGCTCTTTGTCGCGGACCTTCACTACGGACTCAAACAGTTCGACTGGCTCATCGCGAACGCAGCGGACTGCGATACGACGGTCATCGCGGGCGACCTGCTCGACCTCGGCTCATCGCTCGACCTCGACGTGCAGATCGTGGTCGTCGAAAAATATCTCCGGCGCATCGCCGAGCGCACCCGGCTGCTCGTCAGCTCCGGCAATCATGACGGCGACGGGCGCACCGCGGCGCAGGAGTCCGTGTGCCGCTGGCTGCGCGAGGCGAAGGAGGGGCAGTTGTATGTGGATGGCGACAGCGTCGAGATCGAGGGGACGCTCGTGACGATTTGTCCGTGGTGGGATGGCGCGGAGTCCCGCGCGGAAGTCGAGGCACTGCTTGCGCGGGATGCTCTGCGGGAAAAGCGGAAATGGATCTGGATCTACCATTCGCCGCCGGACGGCTCCCCCGTGAGCTGGACGGGAATGAAGTCCGCCGGCGACGAAGTGCTGACCGAATGGATCGCGCGCTTCGCCCCGGACGTGGTGCTCTCCGGCCATATCCACAACGCGCCCTTTTACGCCGACGGCGCGTGGATCGACCGGCTCGGAAAAACCTGGGTGCTCAACCCCGGCCGGCAGATCGGCCCGCGACCGTCCTACGTGATCCTCGATTTCGAGAAGATGAGCGCGCGCTGGGTTTCGGTGGAGGAAGACGTGACGAAAGAACTCGCGCTCGCCGATGGCGTCATTGCGTCTGCCGCGGGCGCGGCCGGTGCATGAGTGCCTCCAGCACCTCGTCCACCATGCCGAGATGGTCGTGGCCCTCGTACTGCCGTTTCACGTCGATGAGGTATTTGTTCAGCGCATTCAGCCGCCGCGCCAGCAGCTCCGCCACGTAGAGGCTCACCTCCGGGTGCGCGATGAGGAACTCGCGCGGCTTTTCGATCACGGAGAAAACGGCGTCCGTCAGCGCCCGCACGGTCGCCGTCGCCGGCCCGCCGAGCAGCGCCGACATCTCGCCGAAAACCACGCCCGGCTCCCCGGCCTTTGCCACGCGCACTCCATCGCGCAGGATTTCCACCTCGCCCGAAACCAGCACCAGCAGCTCACCCGTCCGCTCTCCCTGCTCGATGACGATGCCCCCCGCGGGAAACTCCCGCGAACTGTGCGTGGCCACGTAGTCGAGCAGCGGTGACATCGGGGCGAAGCGAATATCCGGAACCGCAGCGCGAGTAAACGCGAAACTGGTCCGACCCGGAGCAGCTTGAAAATTGGCGTGGCGATTCCGCCGCCGCGTTATTACGGTGCTTACGAATGAAAACCGTCGTGCTCAAAGTCTCCCGGATCGGCAATTCACGCGGCATCCGCCTGCCTGCGGGCATGCTGCGGAAGTATCACATCACCGACACGATCATCGCCGAGGAACTGACAAACGAAATCGTCCTGCGCCCCGGTCGGGCCAGTCAGCCCAAGCTCTCGTGGGCGGAAACCGCGAAAGCTATGTCTGCGGCCAAAGAGGATTGGTCGGAATGGGATTCAGTCGCTGGGATGGGTCATGGGGTCACCCGCGGTTTTGAGGAAACCGCCTTATCCAAGCCCTTGGTCAGATTCGCGGCGTAATCATCCGCCGCCTTTGTGTGCATGCCCTTCAGTTTCTCGATGGCAGTCCGCGCTTCGGCGTAGTCCCCGCTTGAGATGTAGATACCGGCGAGATTCGTCCACCCTTCGGGAAGCTCGGGCTTCATCGCGATGCTTCTCCTGCACGCGTCGAGACCGTCGCTCCGCTTTCCCTGTAATTCCAAGACCGCTCCAAGAAAGGCCCATGCCAGTGCGTAGTCCGGTTTCAGTTTGATGGCGGCGCGGTATGCAGACTCGGCTTCTTTCCACGATTTTTGGTTGGAATGATAACTTCCAAGAAGGACGAGGCATGCTCCGCTCTTCGGGAAGCGCTGCGATGCAAGCGCCATCATCCTGATGGCATCGACGTTGTCCCGGCGGTGTGCTGCCGCCAGTGCCCCTTGGAAGTCTAAATCCTTAAAAAGGTCGTCGTAGGTTCGTGTTTTAAGCGCAGCTAGTTCTGTGACTTTGGTGTCGTCGGCCAAGGCGAGTAAACGCCCGATGTCATCCGAAGGAATACACCATCCTTGGGTGAAGGAGCGAAGCTGGCCGACGAGAATCCCCACAACTTCTCCTGCTTCGCTCAATACAGGTGAGCCGCTATTGCCTTTGGCAACTGGAGCCTCAACCACAAACCATCGGTACTCGTCCGCAAAATCCTCGGCCGTTGAGATGATTCCCTTGATGGCCTTTCCCTTGAAACCGAACTCATCGCAGATCACACAGACTCTCTGATTCACTTTGAGTTTGGCAGACGAACCGAGGTGCAGGAAAGGAACCTTTCCGGCGTCTGTCTTCAGCAAGATCAACTCATGGACTGGATCCTCGCCGACGACACCAAGGACGGAAAATGCGCGGCCATCACTGGTCACTCCTCCCATGCGAGCGCTGCCGTTCACAACATGCCGGGCTGTGGCTACCAATCCATCCGACGAAACGAAAAACCCCGTGCCGTGTCGCACGGAGTCCTTGTCCATCGGATCTTTGGTGAGAAGAGAGACAACCGCAGACTGAGGGCGTATCAAGTCTGGCTTCCGATCCCCGTCGGCTGCTTCTGCCGGGCTCCGTAGCGGTGTGAGCAGAGTGAGTAGCAGACCGAATAGCGCTCGGGGGAGTGTCGTGGGCATCTTGCCTCAATCGTAAACTGAATCTCTGGATCAGGCGCGGCCTTCTTCCTCGGCGATCTTGTGGTGGAGGAAGATGCGGTCTTCTTCATCCTTGGCGCGGTGGATTTGCTTCATCCGCAGGAGCAGCTTTGGCGAGGCGAAGGGGATGGGCACGCCGTCGATGTCGAACACCTGCCTCTCAAGCACGGCTTCGGGATACTCGATGCCGCAGGCGGCGATCATCAGATCGACGAGGACTTCATCCGCCACACGCACGACCACCCAGTCGCGGAAATCCTCGTCCGGGCCGAGTTTGAGGATCGCTTTTTCCGGGAGCGACTCCATCGCGCGCCTGACGAGTTGCTGATTGTCCATTGCGCAGTCGGCAGGCAATCGCTGCGTTCTCCGTTGAGCGCGGTGCGCCTGTGGATTACATCGTGCGGAATGATGATGCGCCGTTTTTTCACAGCCGCCCTCGGCATCGTGGCGGTGCTTTGGCCGGGCGCTGCCGAGGCTGGGGAGACGAATGACTTTTTCGCGATGGACACGATCGCGCGCGGCGGGCCGGATGCGGTGGCACCGATGCTGAAGGAGTTGGGTTACTCCGGGCTTGGCGGGGCGGCGGGAGATACGGCGATGCCTGCGGCGCTGGAGCGTGCGGGGCTGCGCTTTTTCAATGCGTATGCGGGCGCGAGTTTCGACGCGGGGCAGCCGGCGCTGACGGATGTCATGCGGCGAAATCTTGAGGCGTTGCGCGGGCATGATGCGGCGCTCTGGCTGACGATCCCGAAGGTGACGCAGGATGGGAAGGCGTTCGCGAATTCCTCGGCGGATGGCGATGCGACGGTCGTGGCGGCGCTGCGGGAACTGGCGGATTTCGCCGGGCCGCTGGGGGTGAGGATCGCGCTCTATCCGCACGCCGGCACATGGCTGGAGCGCGTGGAGGATGCGATCCGCGTGGCGGAGAAAGCGGATCGCCCATCGGTGGGCGTGACTTTCAATCTCTGCCACTGGCTGAAGGTGGAAGGCAGCGAGCGCGACCCCGGGCCGGTGCTGAAGGCGGCGGACGCGCGGCTGATGTTTGTGACTATCAATGGCGCGGACACGGGCGACACGCGGAAGATGGGCTGGGACCGGCTCATCCAGCCGCTCGGCTCGGGCAGCTATGACGTGGGGGCGTTTCTGGCGAAAGTGCGCGAGGTGGGATACACGGGGCCGGTTGGCTTTCAGGGCTACGGGATCAAAGGTGACGCGCGCGAGGTCTTGCGGCGGACGATCGCAGCGTGGTGGACGATCCAGCCGGGGCTGTGAAATCGGGGGTCGCGATTCCCCATTGAGCGGCGTGCGGTCCTCCGCTACATCGTCCGCCCCTATGGCTTTCCTCAACGACAACTATCTCAAGCTCAAAGCAGGCTATCTCTTTCCTGAAATCGCGCGGCGCGTGCGGGTTTTCGCGGAGGCGAATCCCGATGCGGCGAAGCGGATCATCCGCTGCGGGATCGGCGATGTGACGGAGCCGCTGCCGCCCGCGGTGGTGACGGCGATGCACGCGGCGGTGGATGAGATGGCGACGCGGAGCGGCTTTCACGGCTACGGGCCGGAGCAGGGTTACGAGTGGCTGCGGCACGCGATCGCGGAGAATGATTTCCGCGCGCGCGGAATCGAGGTGGCGGACGATGAGATCTTCGTGAGCGATGGGTCGAAGTGCGATTGCGGCAACATCCTCGACATCCTCGGCGCGCAGAACCGCATCGCGATCACCGACCCGGTGTATCCCGTCTATGTGGACACGAACGTGATGGCCGGACACACCGGCGAGGCGGATGCGAGCGGTGCTTATGAGGGGCTGATCTATCTGGACTGCACGGCGGAAAATGGCTTCGTGGCCGCGCCGCCGAGCGAGCACGCGGACGTGATCTACCTCTGCTTTCCAAACAACCCGACCGGCGCGGTGGCCACGCGCGAGCAGCTCTCGGCGTGGGTGGCGTATGCGCGGGAGCATCAGTCGGTGATCCTCTTCGACGCGGCCTATGAGGCTTACATCAGCGATCCCGCGGTGCCGCGCTCGATCTACGAAATCCCCGGCGCGCGCGAGTGTGCGATCGAGTTTCGCAGCTTCTCGAAGAACGGCGGATTCACCGGCACGCGGTGCGCGTTCATCGTGGTGCCGAAGACACTCATGGCATCGACGGCGGGCGGCGAGCGGCGGCCGCTGCATCCGCTGTGGTCGCGGCGGCATACGACGAAATTCAACGGCGTGTCCTACATCGTGCAGCGCGGGGCGGAGGCGCTGTACTCGGCGGAGGGAAAGGCGCAGATCGCCGCGCTGGTGGAGCACTACATGGGAAATGCGAGCATCCTGCGCGAGGCGGCGTCGGCGGTGGGGCTGCGCGTGTTTGGCGGGGTGAATGCGCCGTACATCTGGGTCTCGACGCCTGCGGGGACGACAAGCTGGCAGATGTTCGACCGGATGCTGGGTGAGGCGAATGTGGTCATCACGCCGGGCAGCGGATTCGGCGCGATGGGCGAGGGTTACTTCCGCATCAGCGCGTTCAATTCGCGCGAGAATGCGGAGGAGGTGGCGCGGCGGATGAAGGCGATCGCGTGGTGAGCGGCGGGCGGCGCACGCGCTGCTGCGAAGCGTCCAAAATCCTGCGGTCATCCTGAGCGGAGTTCCCGGAGTCTGCGATGGGGACGGAGCGAAGGATCGCTGACTCTCCGCGGGCGGAGGCGGCTGGGCGGGATGTGCGCGCCATCGCTCCCGCCGCCTCCGCCCGTTTACTTTCAGCGATGCTTCACTGCGTTCCGGTCGCAAAGCCTCCCGGAACTCCGTTCAGCATGACGGCGTGGTTTTTGGAGGCTTCGCAGGAGCGGGCGCGCTGTGGCTTTGCGGGAGTCCCGCGATCATTGCCACGACAGGACGTCGTCGGAGCCTTTGGAGGTGCGGGGGTTTGAGGGTGCGCCTTGCCTGCCGTCTTTGCCGAGGGACCAGACGAGCACGGGGAGACGGATCACTTTGTAAGGGTCGTCGGTGTACGGGTTGGCGATTTCCCCGTCGTAGTCGGAATCGATCACGATCCGATACAGATTCCCGCGCGGGTCGAAGTAGGCACCGCTTTCACGCCTGATGCCGGAGTGATACGGGCGGGTCGGGTCGGATGTTTTGACGGCTGTCTTGCCCTCGATGAAAACGATCCGGCGGGGGTTGTTCGTTTCGTCTTTCGCGCAAAGCATTCGGATGAGTTGAGCCTGGCGCTTTTCATCGAGGAAAAGTCCGTCGCCCGTGAAGTCGGGCCATTTGCCGTATTCGGTGTAATAGGCTTTGAGCGCAGCCGTGAGGTGGGAAATCGCGGTCTTCGTTTCGGTCTTCCGATCGCCGCCGCCTGAGTGAATCGACACGGCGGGAAACAGCAGGCCGGCGATAACGACGGCGAGGATGAGTCCGCCGAGTGTGCGCAGCCATGCGCCTTCTTTTGGGGGAAGCTCGTCGAACACGCCGGGACAATACCCGGAAGGTGCGTGGGCTTTCAACCCGGGCCTCGGCTGCGGATGGCGCGTGCGCCTTTCTATCTCAGCGCGACGATGGACCACGGCATCGACGGCGCGATGCCCTCCAGATGGCGCGTCGGCCTTTACCTCAGCGCCCCGATGGCGCGCTTGTAGGTGGGCATGAGGTCGGCGGAGGTGGCGATGGTCATGCCGAGGTCGCGGATGATCCCGTCCTGGAGGGCGTAGGTCCACCCGTGGATGGTGAGGGGCTGGCGGCGCTCCCAGGCGTCCTCGGCGACGGTGGTCATGGCGACGTTGACGACCTGCTCAATGACGTTCAGCTCGCAAAGGCGGTCGGCGCGACGCTCGTCAGGGAGGGCGTCGAGGTGGGGTGCGTGCTTGAGGCGGATGTCCTGGATGTGGCGGAGCCAATTGTCGGCGAGGCCGATGCGGCGCTGGGTGAGGGCGGCGGCGACGCCGGCGCAGCCGTAGTGGCCGACGACGATGATGTGCTCGACCTTGAGGACATCGACGCCGAACTGGAGGACGGAGAGGCAGTTGAGGTCGGTGTGGACGACGACGTTGGCGACGTTGCGGTGGACGAAGAGTTCGCCGGGGCGGAGATCGACGATCTCATTGGCGGGGACGCGGGAGTCGGCGCAGCCGATCCAGAGGTATTTGGGGGACTGCTGCTGGGCGAGGGTGGAAAAGAAGGTGGGATCCTTGGCGTGGATCTTTGCGGACCAGCGGCGGTTTTTTTCGAGGAGGTGCTGGAGATCGGGCATGGGCGGGGTTTGTAGCGGCGCGGGGCGGGGAGGGGAAGGGGGGAAATGACGAATGACCGATGACGAATGAAACCCGAATGACGAAGGGCCGGACATTCGGCGAACCCTCCGGCCTTCGAGCGCCGTCTCCCGTCATTTCCCCGTCTCCGGCGACGGCGTTGCGCGGTGCGGATCATCGGCTATGCTGCGCGCCCTTTCCCACGATGCCCAAAGTTTTCCTCAAGACCTACGGATGCCAGATGAATGAGCGCGACTCGGAGCAGGTGGCGCGCATGCTGGTGGCGCGCGGGCATGAGATGACGCCGAGCGAAAAAGAGGCGGATGTGGTGCTGCTCAATACGTGCAGCGTGCGCGATCTGGCGGAGCAGAAGGCGCTGGGGAAAATGGGGCTGCTGGGGCGGCTGCGGGCTGCGAAGCCGGAGATGATTTTCGGCTTCCTCGGGTGCATGGCGCAGTCGCGCGGGGAGGAGCTGGTGCGGGATATCGGGCATGTGGATCTCGTGGTGGGGACGCAGAAGTTTCACAAGGTGGCCGACTATGTGGAGGAGCTGCTGGAGCGGAAGCGGTCGATGCGGGAGCGGCTGATGGATGACGCGCGTTTTTCCATCGTGGACGTGGAGGAGGAGGCGGGCTCGCAGGAGATGATCCGCGAGCATGTGCTGAAGCCGAAGCAGGCGACGGCGTTTGTCTCGATCATGCAGGGGTGCAATATGCACTGCACATTTTGCATCGTGCCGAGCACGCGCGGGTCGGAGCGGTCGCGGGGGATCGCGGAGATCGTGCGGGAGGTGGAGGAGCTGGTGGCGCGCGGGGTGAAGGAGGTGACGCTGCTGGGGCAGATCGTGAATCTTTTCGGGCGGCACGAGCTGGAGAAGGTCGGCGGGAAGTCGCCGTTCGTGCAGTTGCTGGAGGCGGTGCACGGGGTCGAGGGGCTGCGGCGGCTGCGGTTCACGTCGCCGCATCCGATCGGGTTTCGCGAGGATCTGGTGAACGCCTTTGGGGAGCTGCCGAAGCTGATGCCGCATGTGCATCTGCCGATGCAGAGCGGGAGCGACCGGATGCTGAAGGCGATGCATCGCGGCTACACGGCGGAGAAGTATTTCGCGCTGACGGAGCGGCTGCGCACGGCGCGGACCGACATCGCACTGACGACGGATGTGATCGTGGGCTTTCCGGGTGAAACGGACGCGGACTTTGCGGCGACGCGCGAGATGGTGGAGCGGGTCGGTTTCGATAATGCCTTTGTCTTCCGCTACTCGAAACGGCGCGACACGCCTGCGGCGGAGATGGACGGGCAACTGCCTGAGTCGGTGAAGGAGGAGCGCAATCAGGACATCCTCCGCGTGGTGGATGCGCTGGCGATCGCGAAGGGCGAGGCGCTCGTGGGGAAGACGGTGGAGATCCTGTGCGAGGGCCGCAGCCGGACGAACGAGGAGCGGCTCATGGGACGTTCGCCGGGAAACAAGATCGTGATTTTCGAAGGCGGCGAGCGGCACATCGGGGAGGTCTTCGATGTGCGGATCGAGCATTCGAGCGGCTTTTCGCTGTACGCGGATCCGGCGGTGCTGTAGCGGCGGCGCCCGCGGGGCGGAAAGAAAAGTGTTAGGATTCGGTAAAGATTGAGGCGGATTTTCCGCAAATGGTGTTTCTCCCGACTCAGCCATGAAATCCATCCCGACACTCGCCACCGCTGCGTTCGCACTCGTCATGACATCTCTCGCGCAGGAGCCGCCGCCTGGCGGACCGGGGGGCGGGCCAGGCGGCGGGCGCGGATTCGGGCCGGGCGGACCGATGAGGACCGAGCGGAAGATTGTCGCGCAGTTTGACAAGGACGGTGACAAGCGGCTCGACAAGGCGGAGCGGGCGGTGGCGCGCGAGTTTCTAAAGGCGAATCCCGTCCAGCGGGGACCCGGCGGGCCTGGCGGCGGCCGCCCGCGGGGCGGCGGACCGGGCGTGGAGGAGCCGGCGAAGCCCGGGCTGCGGATCGCGCCGGGTGATGTGAAGCGCGAGGGAGCAGCCGCGCTTTATGCGCCGAATACGCTGCGGACGCTGTTCTTCGATTTCGAGAACGAGGACTGGGAGGCGGAGATGGAGGAGTTTCACGGGACCGATGTGGAGGTGCCGGCGACGCTGACGGTGGACGGTGTGAAGTATCCGGGCGTGGGCCTGCATTTCCGCGGGATGTCGAGCTACATGATGGTGAGGGCCGGGCAAAAGCGGTCGCTGAATGTGACCGTGGACTTTACCGAAAAGACGCAGCGGCTGGACGGCTACAAATCGCTGAACCTGCTGAACTCGCATGGCGACGACACCTTTCTCAGCGCCGTGCTCTACTCGCACATCGCGCGGCAATACATCCCGGCGCCCAAGGCGAACTTCGTCCGCGTGGTGATCAATGGGGAGAGCTGGGGCGTGTATGTGAACCAGCAGCAGTTCAACAAGGACTTCGTGCAGGAAAACTTCCGCACCGACAAAGGCGCGCGCTGGAAGGTGCCGGGCTCGCCGAACGGCCAAGGAGGGCTCGATTACGTGGGCGAGGACCTTTCGGAATACAAGCGGCGCTACGAGCAGAAGGCCGGCGACGACGAGGACTGGCGGGCGCTCATCGCGCTGTGCAAGACGCTGACGGAGACGCCGCCCGACAAGCTGGAGGCTGCCCTGGAGCCGCTGCTGGATGTGGACGGTGCGCTGTGGTTCCTCGCGCTCGACTGCGCGCTGATGAATAGCGACGGCTACTGGACTCGCGCGAGCGACTACAGCATCTACCGGGACAAGGCCGGGAAGTTTCACGTCATCCCGAGCGATATGAACGAGGGCTTCCGGCAGGCCGGCGGGCCGGGATTTGGCCGGGGTGGCGGGCGTGGTCCCCGAGCGCCGGAAGCGGTGGGCGAACCGCCGCGCGAAGGCGCTGGGCCGGCGCCCGCGCAGGAGAATCCGCCACCGCGACCGGATGGAGCGCCGGCATTTCCTCCGCCGGGTGCGCCTGCGATGCCGCGGGCGGATGGCACAAAACTCGATCCGCTCGTCGGCCTGGATGATGCGAAGAAGCCGCTACGCTCCCGCCTGCTGGCGGTGCCGGCCCTGCGCGCCCGCTACCTCGCCCACGTCCGGACGATCGCCGAGGACTCGCTGGACTGGGCAAAGCTGGGGCCGGTCGTGGCGGGGTATCGCCGGCTGATCGGAAAGGAGATCGAGGCGGACACTCGCAAGCTCTCGTCGCACGCGGCTTTTGAGGCGCTCACCGCCGACGCCCCGGAGGCGGGTGAGGCACCGCGGCGTGGCGCGATGGCGCTGCGCGTCTTTGCGGAGCAGCGCCGCGCCTTTCTGCTCAGCCATCCCGAGGTTCAAAAGGCAGCGCCATGAGGCGGGATGACGGGCTGAAAACGGCCTGACGGTGGAGACATTTCGCTTGAGCGCTGCGCGCGGGCGGCGTTCTCTTCCCGCCCTCGCACATGATTTATTCCCTCAAGCTGGAGACGGCACTTTATCTCGCCGGGCTGCTCGTCCTCCTCGGTCACGCGCTCGCGCTTTTCAAACCGACGGCCGTGCAGGACTGGCTCCGCGCGCTGCCGCGGTCAAAGCCGCTCGGCATCGCGCTGCTGACGGTGGCGGCGGTGTGGTTCTTCTGGCTCGTGTGGACGATGGACCTCGGCGAGTTCTCCAACTGGCGGACGCGGGTGCTCATCGGCACGCCGGTCGCGTGGTTCCTGACTTGGAAATACGTGGATGAATTCCTGGCCGCACGCGCGCTCGGGATGCTGGTGCTGCTCGGGGCGGAGCCGATGCTGGAGGCGGCGTTCCTGAGGCCGGAAATGTCGCGGCTTTTCCTGGTGTCGCTGGTCTATGTGTGGGTGGCCTTCGCGCTCTTTTGGGTCGGGATGCCCTTCACGCTGCGGGACCAGATCACATGGATCACCGGGGGAAAAAAACGCTGGCGAGCCGCGGCTTTCGCCGGGCTCGCCTATGGAGCGTTGCTGCTGGTTCTTCCGCTCACTTACGGGAAGCCGGCGTAGAAGGCGCGGAAGATTACTTCGCGTTCGAGACCACGTCGTTCAGCTTGAAGATGGGCAGGAACATCGCGATGACGATGCCGCCGACGATCGTGCCGAGGACGACGATGAGGAGGGGCTCGATGAGGGAGGTCAGCGCGTTGAGTGTCGCCTCGATCTCCTCGTCCCAGAAGTCGGCCATTTTCTCGAGCATGGTGTCGATCTTGCCGGTCTGCTCTCCGGCTCCGACCATCCGGACGAGCATTGGCGGGAAGATGGCTTCGCGGCTGAGTGCGCTGGTGAGGTGATCGCCCTTTTCCACGTCGCCGGAGACATTCTTGATGGCCTTCTCGACGACGTAGTTTCCGGAGGTGTCGCCGACGATGGACATGACCTCAAGGATCGGCACGCCGGCGCGGATGAGCTGGGCGAAGGTGCGGGCGAAGCGGGTGAGGCAGATCTTGTGAACGAGCGGGCCGAAGATCGGGAGCTTCAGCTTATACTGATCCCAAGTCTGCCGGCCGCGCTCGGTTTTCAGGAAGGTTTTGATGCCGAAGACCACGGCGCCGATCCCGGCGACGATGTAGTACCAGTTGCCACGGATCATGGAGCTGAGATCGAGGAGGAACTGGGTGGGTGCGGGGAGCTGCGCGCCGAAGTCCGCGAAGATTTCGCCGAAGACCGGGACGACGCGGACGATCAGGAAGGTCGTGATCGAAATCGCGATGAAGAGCACGATGACCGGGTAGGTCATCGCGGACTTGACCTTCTTTTTGAGACGGGCGGCGGATTCCAGGAAGCATGCGAGCCGGTCGAGAATCTCGGCCAGCAGACCGCCGGATTCGCCCGCTTTCACCATGCTGGTATAGAGCCGGTTGAAGACGCTGGGGTGTTTCGAGATGGCCTCGAAAAAGGAGTCGCCCTGCTGGACGAGCGCGCTGACTTCGCCGACGACGCGGCGGAGGCCGGCCTGTTTTTTCGGGTCGGCCTGCTCGTAGAGTGCGGTCAGGCCGGAGACCAGCGGGAGGCCGGCATCGACCATCGTGGCAAGCTGGCGGGTGAAGAGCACGAGATCGGTTTCGGTGATCTTGCCGCGCGGAGCCATCGATTTGGACCCTGCCTTCTGCTGGATCGAGAGGACCATGAGGCCGCGCGTCATCAGGGTGTTGATGGCGTTGTCCTCATTGAGGGCTTCCTGAGTGCCGGAGATGGTCTTGCCGGCGGCGTCGCGGGCGGAGTAGGCGAAAGTGAGCATGCCCCGATATAAGCACGCCCGGTGCCAGCGGAGCGCGCGATCTATAGTTTCCGCAATGCCGTGCAGCGCGCCGGCCTTGGGAGAAAGTTGGAATTCACACTTGCCACGCCTGCTTTCTTTCCCATAGTTCGCCCCTCACAAAAACAAGAAGATATGACCGACGTTAAAGACATTCAGGCGCTTCGCATGCACGATAAGGATACGGGCAGCGCGGACGTGCAAGTCGCCCTCCTCACCCAGCGCATCAATCAGCTCACCGAGCATTTCAAGGCGCACGCCAAGGACCACGCGTCCCGCCGCGGGCTCCTGCTGATGGTCGCCCGCCGCCGCAAGCTGCTCGACTACCTCAAGCGCTCCTCGCTCGACCGCTACAAGGCCGCGCTCGAGAAACTCGGGCTGCGCAAGTAGCTCCCACGGATTTTCGGAAAAGTTCGCCCGCGATGTTCTCGCGGGCGAACTCTTTCAACCCATCTTCCGCGTGGCAATTCCGCCGCACGGACTGCAACCCCAAACAAAACCGGCACCGCCGACTCGCGGGAATTCTTGAATCTTGAATTCTGGAATTTGAACAGGCCGGGCGCACCAGCGCCCGCAGGCCATTCAGAATCTAGAATTCAACATTCGGAATTCCGCAGCCGCGTCGGTGCCACATCCACACCACATAGAAAAATGAGTATCCAAAACGTCACGGCGCAGATCGGCGCCACCACCATCACCATCGAAACCGGCAAGCTCGCCCGCCTCGCGGACGGCGCCGTCACCGTCCGCACGGGCGACACCATCATCATGGTCTCCGCGGTTTCCGCGACGACCATCAAGGAAGGCCAGGACTGGTTCCCGCTGACCGTCGATTACCGCGAAAAAGCCGCTGCCGTGGGCAAGTTCCCCGGCGGTTATTTCAAGCGCGAAGGCCGTCCCTCCGAGAAGGAAATCCTGACGTGCCGCATGACCGACCGTCCGCTGCGGCCGCTCTTTCCGAAGGGCTACCTCTATGACACGCAGATCATCGGCGTCCTCCTCAGCGCGGACGCGGTGAATGATCCCGACATGCTCTTCATCAATGGCGCGAGCGCCGCGCTGATGGTCAGCGACATCCCCTTCGCGGGCCCCGTCGCCGCCGTGCGCGTCGGTCGTGTCGATGGCGAATTCGTCGCCAACCCGACCCACGAAGAAATGGGCCGCAGCGACCTCGATCTCGTTTATGTCGGCACGAAAGACGACGTCATCATGATCGAAGGCGCCGCCGACCAGCTCCCCGAAGAGGAGTTCGTGAAAGCGCTCCATTTTGCGCATAGCGAAGCGTCCAAGCTCATCGCCGCGCAGATCGACCTCGCCGCCCGCGTGGGCAAGGCCAAGCGCCAGGTCACGCTCTTCACCGTGAAGGACGAGCTGATGGAAGTCGCCTACGCCGTCGCCGGCGACCGCATCGAATCCGCGATCTACAACAAGAGCAAAGTCGCCCGGCAGAAAGCCATCGCCGCGCTCAAGGAAGAGGTCACTGCCGCGATCACCGCGAAGTTTCCCGAGGCCTCGAAGTTCGAAGTCAGCCAGGCTTTCGACTACCTCCAGAAAAAGGCGTTCCGCGTCTCCATTCTCGACAAGCAGACCCGCTGCGACGGACGCAGCGCCGACCAGATCCGCGACCTCAGTGGCGAAGTCGGTCTGCTCCCGCGCTCCCACGGCTCTGCGCTTTTCCAGCGCGGCGAAACGCAGGCCGTCGCACTCGTGACGCTCGCGCCTTCCGACGAAGCCCAGGACCTCGACGGCTACACCGGCGGCGAGAAATCCAAGCGCTTCATCCTGCACTACAACTTCCCGCCGTTCTCCGTCGGTGAAACCGGCCGCACCGGTTCGCCCGGACGCCGCGAGATCGGCCACGGCGCTCTCGCCGAGCGCTCGGTCGCGCCCGTCCTGCCGAGCGTGCAGGATTTCCCGTACGCCGTCCGCGTTTCCTCCGAAGTAATGGAGTCCAACGGCTCCACCTCGATGGCGTCCGTCTGCTCCGGCGTCCTCGCGCTGCTCGATGCAGGCGTGCCGCTGAAGAAAAGCGTCGCCGGCATTTCGTGCGGCCTCGTCACCGAGTTCAGCGAAGGCGGCCACCTCGAGCGCTACACCATGCTCACCGACATCATCGGCAGCGAAGATCACTTCGGCGACATGGACTTCAAACTCTGCGGCACCGACACCGGCGTCACCGGTTTCCAGCTCGACCTGAAGCTCCCCGGCATCTCGCTCAAGCTCATGGAGGAAGCCGTGTATAT
>JANOBH010000377.1:0-9149 GCA_031411535.1 Chthoniobacter sp.
CGCGCGCGCATCCTCGATACGCGCAAGACGACACCCGGCCTGCGCGCGCTGGAAAAGGCGGCGGTCGTCGCGGGCGGCGGCGTGAACCACCGCTTCGGGCTCTACGACATGGTGATGGTGAAGGACAACCACCTCGCCGCGGGAACGCCGCCGGATCATTTGCAGGCGGCCATCCGCAGGTTTCGCGGGGAGAATCCCGGCCTGCGCGTGGAGCTGGAGGCGGACACGCTGGAGCAGGTCCGGCGCTTCCTCGCGCTCGACGGCGTGGATGTCATCCTGCTCGACAACATGACGTGCGCGGAGCTGTCGGAAGCCGTGGCGCTCGGCGCGGGGCGCGTGCAGTTCGAGGCGAGCGGCGGCGTTTCGCTCGCCACGGTCGCCGGCATCGCGGCGACGGGCGTGGACTTCATCTCGGTCGGCGCGCTCACGCACTCCGCGCCCGCGATCGACTTTTCGCTGGAGCTGCTGCCGTGATCCCGCTCGATGTCCGCCTCCTCCGCGCGCTCCGCGAGACGCGCGTGCATCTGCCGGCGGGCGACCTCGCCGGGCAGCTCGGCGAGCGCGCCGATGCGATCCTCGCGCGGCTAGCTGCCCTGAGCGCTGCGGGTTTTGAAATCGAGGACCGTCCCGGCTTCGGCTTCCTGCTGACCGCCGCGCCGGACCGGCTGATCGCGGATGATCTCACCGCCCGCCTCGGCCCGTGCGGGATCGCGCGCGAGATCGTGGTCTTTGAGGAGACCGAATCCACGAACGAAGTCGGCACGCAACTGGGCCGCCAGGGCGCACCGGGCGGGCTCGCGATTTTCGCCGAGCATCAGACTTCGGGGCGCGGGCGCTTTGGCCGGCGCTGGGCGTCGGCGTCGCACTGCGGGCTGTGGTTTTCCCTGCTGCTCCGGCCGGCGCTGCCCGAGGCGCTTTGGGCGCGGCTGACGACGTGGGCGGCGGTGGGCGTGGCGGCGGCGATTGAGCAGAGCCTCGGCGCGAAGGCGGTGATCAAGTGGCCGAATGATGTCTTTCTCGGCGGGAAAAAAGTGGCCGGCATCCTCGCGGAGAGCGGCTCGGACACGAACGGCTGCCCGTTCGCAGTCGTCGGCATCGGCGTGAATGTGAATCAAACCGCGGGCGATTTTCCGCCTGAGCTGCGGGCGCTCGCCGGGTCGCTGCGGGAGGACACCGGCACGGTGATCGACCGCAGCGCGCTGGCCACCGCCATCCTCCGCGCGCTCGACACGCGCCTGCCGCTGCTGGGCGGGGACTTCGAGAGCGTGATCGCGGAGGCGCGCTCGCGCAGCTTTCTCCTCGGGCGGTGGATTCAGGTGCGCGCGGGAGAGGTGGTGACTGAGGGCATGGCCGAGCAGCTCGACGAAAACGGCCAGCTCCTGCTGCGCACCGCGGACGGCTCGCTCACCACGCTGTTCGCCGGCGAGGTGACGGTGATCGCGCGGTAGAAAACCGCGCGCCGGCTCAGAAGAGCATCGTCTCGTCGGGCGGGCTGCTTTTTTCGACTCGATCGGCTTTGAGGACGGCGATGCGGCGGCCGTTTTCGATGGGGAAGGTGGCCGTGCCCGTGACTTTCACCCAGGTCATCTCGGGGAGGTCCGGGAGGGTTTCGCACTCGACGAGGGTGGCGACGGGGCGCGCGTCGGCGGCGCAGCAGGTCATAAACATGCGCACGGCTTTGAAGCGTTTTCCGCCGGCGTTGTTCGAGGCGTCCGGCATGAGCTGGGCGACGAGTTCGACGGCCTTGTTTTCAAAGTCCGCGCGGAGCGCGTTGTCCTGCGCGGCGTAGAGGAGGTCGAGGACCTCGGCGACGATGCGGCCGTCGGGCGTGCGGGTGAGGTAGTCCTGCGGCGCGGCGGCAGCGGGCTGGGCGGCGGGTTCCGGGGCGGCGGGGGAGGCGTCGGCGGTCGGGAGCGGGAGTTCCGGCGGCGCGAGCTTGAGATTCGGCGGCGGGCGGAGGCCGGTGATGTCGGTCTGGATGCCGCGGTTGAGTATCGCCGTCTTTCCGAAGCCGTCAGGCGAGAACATGGCGGCTGCGGTGACGGGCAGGAGGAGGATGAGAAAGGTCAGGATTTTGCCGGTGGCGAGGCGGGAGAGCCCGTGGCCGCACTCGGCGGAGGCGCAGCAGTTCGCATCGGCAGGGAAGATGAGAAAGATGAGCGCCATCGCGGCCATGACGAAGCCGGCGATGACGACGTAAGGACGGAAGGTGGGATGCAGATACGGGGCGATGCGTCCGCTGAAATAGAAGAACAGGAGGATGGCGCTCCACGCGGCGAGTGTGGCGCAGGGGAGCCAGCGGGAGAAGAGCTTGTTCATGGTGGGGACGATATGCGGGGCAGCGGGCGCGGCAAGAGGCGCGCGGCGTTTTACCTAGAACTGCAGCGCGGACACGCGCCAGCAGATGAGCCAGATGACGAGGAAAAGGCCGAGCGCGAGGGCGGTGACGAAGCGGCGCTTGAAGAGGAGGCTGTAGAGCCAGAAGAGCTTCAGGTCGAAGACCGGGCCGAAGAGCAGGAAGGCGAGCTTCGCGGCGAAGGAGAACGCTTTGAAGTTCGCGGCGATGAAGGCGTCGGTGGTGCTGCACACGGCGAGGATGGCGGCGAGGCCCATGAGCGAGGCGATGGCCACAGGCGGATTGGTGGCGAGGGATTCGATGACCTGCTGGTTGAGCGCGGTGTTGAAAACGCTCGCGGCGGCGGTGCCGATGATGAAGAAAAACGCCACGTCGAGGAAGTCGGCGGTCGCGCTCTGCACGGCGAGGAGCAGCTTTTTTGGCAGGCTGGCGGTGGCGACGAGCGAGGAGAAATCCTGCCCATCCTCCGGTGCCGTGGAGACGCTGAGGCCGGCACGGCGGCGGGAGCCGGACGCGGCATCGAGGCCGGCGCGGAGGATCGCTCCGACAGGCAGTCGGTGGACGATGAAGCCGACGCCGACGGCGAGGAAGTAGCCGATACTGAGGCGGAGGGAGGTCATCATCAGCGGGTTCTGGCCCTTGAACGCGGCGTAGGTGCTGAGCGCGACTAGCGGGCTGACGATGGGCGCGGCGAGCATGTAGGTGACCGCGGAGGAAAGCGGGAGGCCTTTCCGAATGAAGCGCCGGATGACGATGACGCTGCCGCACTCGCACATGGGAAAGACGAGGCCGAGGAGGCCGCTGATGCTGATGGCAGCGGCCTGGTTTTTCGGCAGGAGGCGCTGCATGCGCTCGGCGGAGACGAAGACATCCACGAGGCCGGAGATGAGCGAGCCGAGGAGGAGAAAGGGGATGCCCTCGAACAGGACGCTGAGAAACGAGAATGCGAAGTCGTCGATGTGAAAATTGAACCAGGGCATGCGGTCAGGCGCGGGAAAGGGGCGTGGAGGTAAAGGCGCGCAACGGTGCTGTGCGGCAGGCGCGATGGCAAGCCGGCGGGGTGGGCATCGGGATTACGCTTTCGAATCCGCCTCCGCCCGCGATCGCGCGCGTCTCCTCGGATGGCGCCGGCTCAGGGATGGCGGGGGATTTTTACAACTAGCCGTAGGACTGCTCCACGCGCTTGGCGACATCGAGGTAGCCGTAATCGACCTCGTAGATGTCCTTCATGCACTTGAGGGATTCCTCTTTCTTGCCCATGCGATCGAAGACTAGGCCGAGCTTGTAGAGCACTTCCTTTTTCGTCGCGTCCATCGCGAGGATTTCGCTCGCGCAGTCCTGGAACTGCTTCACGGCGATATCGAGCATGTTTTTCTCGGTGTAGCACTGGCCGAGGAGGTTCATCGCCTTGAGGCGCGCGTTCGGGTTTTGCCGCGCTTTTTGCAGTTCCTGGATGGCCTCGGTGTACTGCTTAGCGATGACGAGCTGCTCGCCGAGTTCAAAGCGCAGTTGCAGGTCGGTCGGGTTGCGCTCCACGCGCTTCTTGGCCTCGGCGACGAGCAGTTCGGCCTTCTGGACTTTGAGCCCGTCGAGTTCCGCGCGGTAGGTGGCGGCGTCCTCGTGCTGATCGCCGCCCGAGGTGAACCAGTCATCGAGCTGCTTGATGTGCAGGTCGAGCTGCTTGAGGTGCAGGTCGCCGAGTTTGCGCGCCACGGCGGGGTCGCTGCCGCTGACGAGGGTGTTCGTGTGATTGTAGTAGGAAAGCGCGGCGTCGAGGCTCTCGGTGTCCTGTTTCTCGACAAAGCGGTCCTCCCACAGCTTGGCGATGCGGCGCGTGAGATCGACATTGTCCTGCGCGACCTCCCACTGCGGGTAAAGCTCGTGGAGCTGCTCGTCGATCATGTCCGCGCTCCGGACGACGCGGCCCTTTTGTTCGAGGGAAATCGCCTCCTCCGAGTTTTTCATGACGTCGCGGTAGCTCTGCGCCTTTTCCCAGCCGCCGCTCTTCATCGAGGCTGTCGCGGCGGCGTCCTTGCTGCGCTTGACGGCCGTCAGGTCGGCGGGATTGAGTTCGGCGATCTTGCTGTAGATGGCGACGGCTTCGTCCGGCAGCCCCATCGTGAGGTAGTGCTCGCCGAGCTCGTGCATCGTCTTGGTGTCCTTCGGGTCGGACTCGACGATGGTCTCCAGCGCAAAGGCGGCGATCTCCGGGAATCCCGCGGCCTTTGCGGCTTCCTTGAGCAGGTGGTTGATCTGCGAGTTGGTCGGGTCGGTCTCCAGGCTTTTTTCCGCGAGTTCCATCGCGGCTTTCGGATCCTTCTTCATCACGCTCGCGCCGCGGAGCGAGGCGGTGGAGAGGCCGGAGAGGAAGGCCTTCTTCCCCTTGGTCGAAAGGATTTCGACCCGGCGCAGCAGCTTTCTCCCGTCCAGAAAGCCTGGGTTGTCTTTGAGCACCGCCTGGATGAGCGAGATGGCGTAGCCGTGGTTTCGCAGCTCGACGGCGCTGCGGGCTTTCAGCCAAAGGGTGCGGGCGTTGTCGGGAAGTTCCTTTTCGGTTTGGATCGGCATAAATCTGGGGTCGCGGAAAATAACACTCCCGGTTCCGCTTTGACAATGCCTGGTGCAGGCGATGCGTGAAATATCCGCCCGATCACTCCCCGCCTGTCAGCATTCGCCCGCCGTCTCGCGGGCAAAAGCGAGTGGAGTCCGCTAGTGCAGCGGCGGCGTCAGCTTGTCGCTGGCGTCCCCCTTGCGCTCGACCTTTTGCCCAAACATCGCCGCGAGCGTGTCCTTTTCCTTCTTGGCGTTCTCAAAGTAATTCATCGGCCCGTGCTCGAAGAGCACGGTGAACGCGAAGGTCGAGAGGACGAAGAGCGAACCCCAGAATGCGGTGCGGATGAGTGCCATGGTTTGGTTTGGTGTGCGCGGTCAGTAACGCAATAGCCGTGCCGCGGCAATGCGCTTTTCCCGGCCGCCAGCCGCCCGGGTCATCCGCCGCCACTTTCCACCCTGGGCTCGCCGTGGAGATGGATGAGCGCGCAGAGCGGAAAATAAGAGAGCAGCGAAAAGGCGAAGAACGTGGCCGAAAAGGCGAACAGTTCGGGATTGCCCGCGAAATCCATCCGCCGGATCACGTCGCCCGCGAGCCCGAGCGGACGCGCGACGACGTCCCAGCTATTCCACCGCTCGAAGCGTCCGAGGTACACGCCGAACGAACTCAGCGCCAGCATCGCCACCACGAAACCCCGGCTCCACCGCACGCCGCGCCAGCCGCGCACCACCTCCTGCATGAGATAAAGCGAGAAGTAGCCGAGGCACAGCCCGGTCCAGGCAAAGGAGACCATCATCACGAGGTCGAACCACTTCGGGACCGGCGTCCGCGTCTTCAGATGCACGAGATCGGTGACGATGTAGGGCGCGTTTGGGAAAAAGAAAAACCACAGCACCGCGCAGAGCGCGAGCAGCCCGGCGCGCGGCGAGCGGCGTGCGCGGAGCCTGTAGATGTGCTGCGCGAGCAGGAGCGGCACCCACGCGAGGACGAGATTCCACGGGTAAAAGCCCAGCTCCCATCTCTGCGCGAATGCCGTCCGGCTCGCGAGCATCGCCAGGCAGATGACCGAGCCGAAAAAGAGCGCGACCAGCGCAGCCCGTACGCGGGCGTCGGGGATCAGCCGGTCATTCATGCCGCGCGCCGCTGCGGCGTCAGTTGGCCGGCGGCGTCGCCGGTGCGGGAGCCGCCGGGGCGGGCACGACAGGTGCCGCGGCGGGCGCCTCGGGCGCGGCCGGCTCCTGACCTGCGGGCGGGATGGGCGACGTCGGCGGCGGCGCGTCCGGCGAAAAGAGCGGCTTGCCGTTCAGATCGGTGATCTTCGTCTGCAGCGTCTTGAAAATCTTCCACGTCCCCTTGTCCGGCCGCAGCGTGTGGATGCCCTCGACGACATTGTCCACAAACTGCCCCTTGCCTCCCACCTTCTCCGTCCGCTGCACAAAGCTCACCTTCACCTCCTCCGGGCTCGCGCTCACCACCCGTAGCTCGCTCAGCGTGTACTTCAGATCCACCGCCGCAAACATCTCCGCCACCGCATCCCGCGTCGCCCCGAACGCCGGGCTCTGCGGATGGATCGTCGCCATCACCGTCTCCACGTCCTTTTTCTCCAGCGCATGCACATTCTCGTGGATCGCCCCGAAGAGCACCGCCTTGTCCGCGATCGGCTTTTGGCAGGCGAAAAGGGCGAACGCCAGCCCGAGGGCGAGCGCGTGACGAATGGCGGGAAATTTCATAAGGCGGGCGGGGCACGTCCATAGCCCACCGCGCCCCGGGGGCAAAGCCCATTTCCGCGCCCTGCGGGAAAATTCCCCTTGCCCCGCGCGGAGGGAACTGCGCGCACTCCCGCCCCATGCCGGACCACTTCGCCACCCTCGCCCAGCCGCGCCGTCCGTGGCTCGATCCAGAGGCGCTGCGCGAAAGCTTTCACCGCGCCGCAGCACAGCATCACCCCGATGCCGCGGGCGGCGGCGACGAGCCCTTCGCCGCGCTCAATGCCGCCTACGCCACCCTCCGCGAACCCGCCCCGCGCCTCCGCCACCTCATCGAGCTCGCCGCGCCCGCCCTCCTCGCACGTCCCGCAGTCATCCCGCCCGCGCTCGGCGACCTTTTCATGCAGCTCGCCGCCCGCCGCCGCGCCGCCGAGACCTTTCTCCAAAAGCGTTCCGCCGCCTCCAGCCCGCTCGCCCGTGCCCTCCTCGCCTCCGAGCAGTCCGCCCTCCGCCTCGACCTCGACACCGCCCTCGCGCAGCTCACCGCCGCGCACGACACCGCCCTCGCCGAACTCCACGCCCTCGACACCGCCTGGCCGTCCCACACCCCCGCCGACCTCGAAACGCTCGCCACCCTCCAGGCCCGCTTCGCATTCCTCGCGAAATGGACCGCCCAGCTCCGCGAAGACATCTTCAAGCTCGGCCAATAACCCCCGCTGACATTTCCAAACAGAACCCGCACCATCCGGGTTCTCCCCCTGCCAGACCACGCGCACCCCATGAAACGCCTCCTCGCCCTCGCCGCACTCGCCTTCACCACGCTCACCCACGCCGGGCCGCCGCCGCCGGTGGGAAAGAAGACGCCGCTTTTCGACGGCAAGACGCTCACCGGCTGGGAGGGCGACGCGAAATTGTGGCGCGCGGAGGAGGGAGAGATTCGTGGCGGCTCGCTGACCGAGCAGGTGAAACAGAATGAATTTCTCGCGAGCGTGAAGGACTACGGGAACTTCATCGTGCGTTTCAAAATCAAGCTCACCGGCACCGGCTTCGTGAACAGCGGCTTCCAAATCCGCAGCCAGCGCGTGCCGAACAACTCCGAGATGGCCGGCTACCAGTGCGACTACGGCGAGCCGAGCTGGTACGGCGCGATCTACGACGAATCCCGCCGAAACAAGCTCATGGCCCCGTCCGACATGGTGGCGCTCCGGCCGGTCATCAAGCGCGACGACTGGAACGAATACGTCATCCACGCCGAGGGACGCCGCATCCAGACGTGGATCAATGGCGTGCAAGGTGTGGACTACACCGAGGCGGATGAAAAAATCGTGCAGACGGGGAAAATCGGCATCCAGGTCCACGGCGGCGGCAAGGCGCTGGTGCAGGTGAAGGACATCAGCATCGAGGAATTGCAAAGTAGCGCGGGCTTCCAGCCCGCAGTCCCACCCAACGCAGGGCCAGAGGCCCGCCCCACTCCCATCGGCGCACCCGAGCCGGGCAAAAGCGCGAAGGCGTCGCCGCTTTCGCCCGAGGAGCAGCGCGCCACTTTCACCCTCCCACCCGGTTTTGAAATCGAACTCGTCGCCGCCGAGGACAGTGCCGCGGGCATTGGAAAGTTCGTCCCCATCGCCTTCGACCAGCAGGGCCGGCTCTGGACCACGACCGCGCTCGAATACCCCGTCGATGGCAACGAAAACCCCGCCGCCGCCGATGCGCTCTACGCGAGCTAGGCGAAGGACAAAGTGCTCATCTTCGACCGCGATCCGAAGTCGCCCACCGGCTACTCGGCGAAAGCGCGCGTCTTCGCCGAGGGCCTCGCCATCCCGCTCGGCGTGCTGCCTTACAAAAACGGCTGCTACGTCCAGCACGGCCACGACATCGCCTTTCTCGAAGACACCGACGGCGACGGCAAAGCCGACAAGCGCACCGTGATCCTCACCGGCTTCGGCGTGCAGGACTCGCATCTTTTCCCGCATCAGTTCATGCGCGCGCCTGGCGGCTGGATCTGGATGGCGCAAGGCGCGTTCAACTACAGCAAAGTCTCGCGCCCCGGCGACGAGAAGAACGCCGTGCAGTTCGACCAGACGCGCATGGCGAAGTTCCGCCCCGACGGTTCCGGCTTCGACATCACGAGCAACGGCCCGTGCAACATCTGGGGCCTCGTGCTCAACGGCGAAGGCGAGGCCTTCATCCAGGAGGCGAACGACTTCGGCTACCCCGTGATGCCCTTCCACGAATACGCGAACTACCCCGGCTGCTCCGACCGCCAGTGGAAAAGCTACGCGCCCGAGTTTCCCGGCACGCCCGGCATCCCGATGGGCGGCACGGGGTTAAGTGGGCTGGCGCTCACCGACAAGTGGGCCGGGGAAAAATCCGAAATCCGAAATCCGAAATCCGAAACAAATCCGAAAGGCGAGAATCCAAAAAATCCTGTGCGCGACAGCGCCTCAAATGTTTCGGATTTCGATATTCGTGCTTCGAATTTCCACTCCTTTCCGAAGGAGTGGTGCGATGTGATGCTCATCGCCAACCCCATCAC
>JANOBH010000378.1:0-6862 GCA_031411535.1 Chthoniobacter sp.
TCCGTGAGCACCTTCTCCGCGAAACTCGGCTGGCCTTTCTTATAGCTGATCACGTCGTGCTCAAAGCCGCTCGATTTCGTGAAGAAGAGAATCTTGCGCTTCGGCCCGGCGGCGAGCGCGGCGCTGTGAAGGGTGAAAACGGCGAGCGTAGCGGCGGCGGCGGTGCGGAGGAAGTGGCGGCGGTTCATGGCCCGGACACTTTCCATCGCGCGCGCCCGCTGTCGAGCGAACAGCTCTCCGCGCCGCGAGGTTTTGGAGTGCGCCAGTGCCCTGGCGCTTTGTGGAGGTGGCGAAGCCGGGGTGGGAACGCTGGCGAATGGCCGTGCCGCTTTCGCCTGCCTCGTCGCTCCGCTCCTGCCAAAGCGCCAGAGCACTGGCGCACTCCAAAACCTCGCGGCCGTCGCCTGGCGCTTTGATTCGTGTGAGTCCATGGCCGTCGAGGGGACTGGAGATAGTTTGAAACGCTCATGGACAAACGGTGGGCTGCCCTTAGCGTCCGCCCGTTCTGTTCAACCAGCCAGGCGTGGATGCCCGTTCGGGCTTCATCGGTTTGCCTCTTGGCCGCACAGCGCCATTCGGTGCTAGCCGCTCTTCACATCCACCCATCCGTTCCCCATCCGTCCCATGAATAAAACCATGTCACCCATCCTTGAATCCAGGCAGAGCCACGTGCTCACGCGCCTCATCCCTGTCCTCGCCGCCGGCCTCTTCGCCGCTGCAATCCCGGCCCATGCCACCCTCGATCCCGGCGCAGCCGCCTCGGGGTACTACTTCACCAATACGCCCGCCACCGGCTACGTGTTCGGGAGCTATAACTACGGCTCCCCCGCCGTGGGCCAGACGAGCTACAGTCACCAGAATGCAGCGCACAATCTCTCCACTAATGCCTTCATGGGCGATGTGAAGCTCTTCAACGAAGTCGTCCGCACGACCAACGGCACATCCAAAAGCATCGCCGCCGGCGGGTTCCAAGACATGATCACCATCAGTGATCCCTCCCGCACCGGGAATCAGGGGGTTTTCACCGGCTCGATCCACATCCATATGGAGCAAGCGGTCACCGGGCAGGTCTATAACAATCTCTTCGGCGTGGCCGTCGCCAGCGATATGGGCTCAGCCAGCTTCGCCATCGGCGAACCGACTGCCGGGGCCTACGCGAGGCAAACCTACAACTGGTTTGGCGGCACCCCGATCAGCCTGAACAACGACCTCACCTTTTCCATCGGCTTCACCTTCGGCACCGCCTTCGACGTGGGCGTGTGGATGTACTCCCATGTGGCGGTCGGCAACTACGGCGATCCCGGCACCATCCGCCACGACGCCACCAATACGCTCACTTGGAATGGGGTCACCTCCATCCAGGACACAACCACCAGCACGACGGTGGCGCCCGAGGATTACACCGCCACCGGCGCGCAGGGGACGAACTGGGCCGGGCCCGTTCCTGAACCGGCAAGCGGTCTCCTCTTCGGCATGGCCGCCATGCATTTCCTGGTGCGTCGTCCGCGGCGGAGCAAGGCCTGATCGCGAGCGGTGGCCACCGCGGCGTGGGGGGACATGCGCGTTATTGATCCAGCCAGTCCGATTACGTCGCGGCGGTCGTGACCTGAAGGGCCGCGCTTGACTACCACCCGCCGACTGCGCGAAATGCCCGCTCCCAAAACCAACCTCAACCCTCCTCACTCACCATGCGTCTCGGTCTTAATACCTTCCTCTACGCCAGCCCCTTCACCACGGAGCAGGCGCCCAAACTTTTCGCGAAGCTGAAAAAGTGGGGCTTTGAAACCGTGGAGATTCCCGTCGAGGCGCTGGAGCACATCGACCCCGCGAAGGTGAAGGCCGCCGCCGACAAGGCCGGGCTCAAGATCGGCAGCATCTGCGCGTGCATGGGGCCAGGGCGCGATTTCCGCGGCAGCGCGGCGGATCAGAAGACGGCGTCGGAATACGTGCGCGGGCTCATCGACCAGGCGGTGGCGCTCGGCTGCCCGTCGGTCATCGGGCCGCTCTATTCCGTCGTCGGGCTCATCGGGCCGCATGATGACGCGGAGAAAAAACAGCAGTTCGACCTCGTGGTGAAAAACCTCAAGCCGCTAGCGAAATACGCCGAGCAGAAAGGCGTGCAGCTTTGCGTCGAGCCGCTGAACCGCTTCGAGACCGACTTCCTCAACACCTGCGACCAGGGGCTCAAGCTCGTGAAAGCCGTCGGCAGCAAAGCCTTCAAGCTGCACCTCGATACTTTCCACATGAACATCGAGGAAAAGAACCAGGCCGCCGCCATCCTCAAGGCCGGCAAACATCTCGCGCACTTCCACGCCTGCGGCTGCGACCGCGGCACGCCGGGCGGCGATCACATCGACTGGAAACCGATTGTGGCCGCGCTGAAAACGATCGGCTACCAGGGCGACGTAGTCATCGAGAGCTTCACGACCGACGTGAAAGTCATCGCCCGCGCCGCCGCGATCTGGCGCAAGATGGAGCCGAAGCGCGACGACATCGCCGTCAAGGGACTGGCGAACATGAAGAAGCTCTTTGGCAAAAAGTAAGGTTTTTCTTGAAACGGAATTAACGGAATTTTTCCAAATTAACGGAATGATTCCGAGGTTCCTCGAATCCCAAGCTCAACCTCCAATCCCATTCCGTTAATTTTGTAAAATTCCGTAATTCCGTCCTCTCCTAACCCACCATGAAACTACTCCCCATCCTCCTCACCCTCGCCGCCACCGCATTCGTGCAGGCGGAAGACAAACAGCTCTTCAACGGCAAAGACCTCACCGGCTGGGAGGGCAACGACAAGCTCTGGTCCGTGCAGGACGGCGCGATCACCGGCAAGACCGCCAACGAGGGCGACGCCAAGATCAAGCACAACACCTTCCTCGTGTGGAAAGGCGGCACCGTGGGTGATTTCGAGCTGACCTTCAAATACCGCATCGAGAAGGGAAACAGCGGAGTGCAGTACCGCTCGAAGGAGCTGCCAGCCGGAGAAAACGGCCCGATCATCAGCGGCTACCAGGCCGACTTCGAGGCCGGAAAAACCTACAGCGGCATCCTTTACGAGGAGAGAGCGCGCGGCATCCTCGCCAAGCGCGGCGAAAAAACCTTGATCAAGGCCGACCCTGCCGATCCGAAGAAGTCGAAGGTCGAAGTCACCGGCTCCGTAGGCAACTCCGACGAGATCCAGGCCGCGATCAAGAGCGAGGACTGGAACGACTTCAAGGTCATCGCCAAAGGCGGCCACCTCCAGCACTTCATCAATGGCAAGCAGACCGTGGATGTAACCGACGAAACCGAAGTCGGCGCAAAGACCGGCGTCCTCGCCCTCCAGATCCACGCCGGCCCGGCGATGATCGTGCAGTTCAAGGATCTGCTCCTGAAGGCTGCCAAGTAACCGCCCGCCGTCCCCGTTCATTTCAAAGACCACCGGTGCTCAGCGCCGGTGGTCTTTCTGTTTTTTGAAGAGGACTCCCGCGGCGAAAAACGCCACGCCGGCGGAGGCGGTGGGAAAAAGTAGCTTGGGCTTCAGCCCAAAGTCGGCGGGGGATTTTGGCTGAAGCCCAAGCTACTTTGTGATCCCGGAATTCCGTTCAGAATGACAGCGTGATTTTTCCCGCCGCGAAACCCCACAGCCTCCGCCCGCGCTTGCCGCCGTGCCCGATTTGCTGGCAAGTGCTGGACCGCCAATGAATCCGCCAACCACCCGCCAGCCCTGGTATCGCATCCTCTACCTGCAGGTGCTGATCGGCGTCGCGCTCGGCATCGGGATCGGCTGGCGCTACCCGGCACTCGGCGTCTCGCTCGAGCCGCTCGGTACCGGCTTCATCAAGCTCATCAAGATGATGATCGCGCCGATCATCTTCTGCACCGTCGTCCACGGCATCGCCTCGATGAGCGATTTGAAAAGGCTCGGCCGCGTCGGCATGAAGACGCTCCTCTACTTTGAGGTCGTCTCCACGCTCGCGCTGCTCATCGGACTCGTCGTCGTGAACGTGCTCCAACCCGGCGCCGGCTTCCACTACAGCCCGAGCGCGGGCGACCTCGCCACCGCCGAGACCTTCACCTCGAAGGCGCAGTCCCTCAGCACCGTCGCCTTCCTCCTGCACATCATCCCGAGCACTTTCTTCGACGCGTTCGGCTCCGGCGACCTGCTCCAGGTGCTGCTCGTCTCCACGCTCATCGGGTTCGCGATTTCCTTCATGGGCGAGCGCGGCGCGCCTGTCCTCCGCGCGATTCATTTCAGCTCCGAGATCTTTTTCAATGTCCTGCGCATGCTCGTCCGTCTCGCCCCGCTCGGCGCGTTCGGCGCGATGGCATTCACCGTCGGCAAATACGGCTTCGGTTCGCTCTCGAATCTCCTCCAGCTCATGGCGGGCTTTTACGCGACAGCGGTCTTTTTCATCCTCGTCGTCCTCGGCTCCATCGCGCGCGTCGCCGGCTTTTCGATCCTGCGCTTTCTTGCCTACATCAAAGACGAACTCCTCCTCGTGCTCGGCACCAGCTCCAGCGAGACCGCGCTCCCCGGCATGATCCACAAAATGCGCCGCCTCGGCTGCGCGGAATCCACCGTCGGACTCGTCATCCCCACCGGCTACAGCTTCAATCTCGACGGCACGAACATCTACATGTCCATGGCCGCGATCTTCCTCGCCCAGGCCACCAATACCCCCCTCGATCTGCGCGACCAGCTCGGCCTGCTCCTCGTCGCCATGATCTCCTCAAAAGGCGCCAGCGGCGTCACCGGCGCCGGTTTCGTCACGCTCGCCGCCACGCTCGCCGTCGTCCCCGGCATCCCCATCGCCAGCCTCGCCCTCCTTGTCGGCATCGACCGCTTCATGAGCGAGTGCCGCGCGATCACCAATCTCATCGGCAACGGCGTCGCCACCGTCGTCATCAGCCGCTGGGAAAAGGAGATCACGCCCGCGCAACTCCGCGAGGCACTCCACCCGGAAGGCAGCCCTCCCGCCCCCGTCTAAAACCGCGAGTCATCCTGAGCGGAGTTCCGTTCGGCTTTGAGAACGGAACGCAGTCGAAGGACCCCGGCGATACCGTGCGATGCCGCCCGTGAACGTACGGGGTCCCTCGACTGCGCTCAGGATGACACGCGATTGGATCGTCGCACCCGCACTCCTGGTCGCGATTTAGCACCTCCGCCATTGACCCCGCGCTTGCGCACTCCAACGCTGGGTGCGCGATGAAAACCGAGATCACCCGTTTCTGCGAAGCCGCCCTCCGCTCCCTGTTCCCCTTCCCGCCCGCGCTTCACGATGCCGCCGATGCGCTCGACAGCAGCCGCGAGAAAGCGCTCCTCACCGCCCCGCTCGCCACGCTCAATGACATCCGCGCCCGCCTCCGCTCGCTCACCGAAAAGCTCGCCTCCCAGCAGGCCTACCTCCTCATCTTCGGCCCGCTGAAGAGCGGCAAATCCACGCTGATGAACGCCATCAGCGGCAGCTACGTCAGCGAAGTCACCTCGCTCCCCGGCTACCCCTGCCTCGTCTTCGTCCGCCACGCGGAGCACCCGCATTTTTCCGTGACGCGCTACAACGGGCGCGAGTCCGTCTTCGCCGATGGCCGCGTGCTCAATGAGGTCGTCGCCGACAGCCACATCGCCCTCGCCCAGCAGATCCAGGAGACGGAAAAAAACGGCGTCACCTTCTGCCCGCGCACCCATTTCACCGAGGCCATCCGCCGCATCGACGTGAAGCTGCCTGTCCCCTCGCTCTCCGAGTCCAGCACCGTGCTCGTCGATACGCCCGGCCTCTACTCGCGCATGAATTTCGGCTACGACGTGCTCACCCGCGAGTTTCGCGACAGCGCCGCGTGCGCCGTCTTCGTGGTGAAAACCGACAACCTTTTCCTCGAGCAGGTCTTCACCGAGTTCAACCAGCTCCTCGGCCTCTTCTCCCGCATCTTCCTCGTCATCAATCTCGACTCCTCAAAGCGCGACCTCCAGCCCGACGGCACCCTCGCGCAAAGCGCCGAGAGCGCCCACCCGGAGCGCATCATCGAGGCCTTCACCACGCTCAGCATGGCCGGCCCGCTGCGCCAGGCGTGGGAGGAAAAGCGCGTCCGCATCCATGCCATCGATCTGATGAGCGCCGCGTCTGCGATCCTGCAAAATGGCAGCTCGCCCGCCGAGACCGCGCCGCAGCGCGCACCATTCGACGCCTTCCTCACCGATCTCACCGACTACCTCGACAGCGGCGAATACATGCAGGAATTCGTCCGCGACAGCGTGCGCCAGGGCCACACGCTCTGCGCCGAGACGCGCGCCGTCGCCGACGGGCCGGAGGTCGCGCAGCTTCGCGAAATCCAGGCCGCCCTCCAAAAGGAAATCGCCAGCCTCGACGGACGCCTCGCCGCCATCGAGCGGCTCGCCGCCGTGGACTGGCCCGCCACTTTCACCCCCGTGAAAGACGAGAATGGAAAGCGCGCCGAAGGCGGAGCACGCGGCAAACTCGCCGACGTGACAAAGGAAATGCGCGCCGCAATCGGCGCGTGGATGAAGACCGGCGAGAGCCTCAAGGCGCTCGAAACCGCGCGCCTCCAGCCTGCGCTCGCCCTCGCTGGCAGCACCCTCGCCGATGACACCCGCTCCCGCCTCGGCTCGCTGCTCGGTGGCCCGCTCGGCGGCGCCGAGCCTGCCGCCGCCGTCATGCAGGATTTGCACGACGTGGGCTTTCCCCTCGCCCCCATCGCCGATGCCGCGCGCCCGGCGCTCGATGCGCCGCACGACGCCGCGCCCTACGCTTTTACCCTCCCGCACGACTCGCTGCCCGTGCGAAAGAAATTCGCCGACTGGCTCCTCTTCCGCGGAATCAAAACCGTCCGCCGCCGCCTTTTCGGCGAGAAGCTCGACGCCGAAATC
>JANOBH010000379.1:0-4844 GCA_031411535.1 Chthoniobacter sp.
GCACGAAGCACGCGATGCTGGCGGGCGCGGTCTATGGCTACCGCGGGCTGGTGCGCCACCACCGCCTGGGTAGAGCACGCTCCGACGACTTTTTTCACAGCGTCTGAGCGGCACCCGCCGCCTTCACGCGTTCAGCGTCCCGATGATCCGCAGCCCGTCGAGCGTCAGATCCTCCTGCACCGTGCGAATCTCCGGCAGCCCTGCCGCGATCAGCTCCGCGTAGCCGCCCGTCGCGACCACCGGAAGATTGTGCGGCGTGCCCAGCTCCTTCCCGATCTCTTTCAAAATCTGGCGCACCAGCCCGCGGTAGCCATAGACCGCGCCCGCCAGCATCGCGTGCTTCGTGCTTTTCCCGATCGCCGAGGGCGGCTCCAGCAGCGTGATCTTCGGCAGCAGCGCGGTGCGCACATTCAGGTAGTCCGTCATCGCCTCCAGCCCCGGCGCGATCACCCCGCCCACATATTTCCCCTCCGCCGAGACCACGTCGAAACTCACCGCCGTCCCAAAGTCCACCACCACCACCGGCCCGCCGTAGCGCGCCCACGCGCCCGCCGCATTCGCCAGCCGGTCCGCGCCGATCGTCAGCGGCTTCGGGTAGTCGATTCCCACGCCCAGCTTCAGCTTCGCCGTCACGCGCAACACCGGCTTCGGCGCCAGGAATTCCGCGATCCGCTCGCCCGCCTCCGGCACCACCGAGCACATCACCGCCGTCTTCCACTCCCAGCTCCGCAGCACGTTTTTCATCGCATCCGCGGAAAGCGTCCGCGTCGCCAGCTTGCGGGAAGGCCCCACATCCTTCCGCGTCCCGAGCGCGAACTTTGTGAACGAATTGCTGTTGTCGATGAGGAGAAAGTCGGCAGCCATGACGGGGGTTTTCTTTCGCCCCATGTGTGCGGCTTCACCGCCTGCTTGAAAATCAAAATCGCCGTCCGCGCGGCGTCATTGCCGCAGGCGCGCCCGCCGCCTACGCTCCGCTTCCATGAGACGCTCCCCCCTCGCCTTTCTGCCCGGCGCATTTCCCAGCCGCTCCAGTCTCCGCGCAGGGAGATACGATCAAAGTGCAGCCGAAGATTCAGGCCGATGGGATCGACCCGGTGCCGAAGTCATTCGAGACGCGCAATACCGGGGTGACTCTCGAAATAGACCCCATGCTGGCACCGGATGGCGAGACCGTGGACATGTACATCCTGCCGCGGCATGTGCGGCTCCTCCGCTGGGCTTCCGTGACGATCAAACATGGGGACAGCGGAAAGGAAGTGACCGTCGAGCAGCCGGTATTCAGCAGCCTGCGAGTCACGACCTCGCTCACCCTCAAGAGCGGCCAGCGGAAGCTGATCGGCAATTTCAAGATCACCGATCCGCCCGGGTCGATGGAACTCTTCATCCTGCGCGTCGAGGTGCAGCACCTGCCCGCCGCCACGGCCGGAAAGGCTCCATAGCGCCGCTTTCCGAAGTGCGTCCGAGCTTCAAAGCCAGCCCCGCCCAGGCAGGACAGGGCGAGCTGCGGTGTCAGAGGGCGTCTAAAAGCTCAAATTGCGAGTCATCCTGAGCGGAGTTTTGGTCGGCTTTGCGACCAAAACGCAGTCGAAGGACCCCGTGGAATCTCCGATGACGCCGTTCGTGGCACCACGGGATCCTTCGACTGCGCTTCGCAAAGCCGAAGCTCCGCTCAGGATGACCGCGGCTTTGGAGTTTTTAGACGCCCTCTTACCGCACCGGCCGATCGCCGGTTCATTTTGAACAATCGGCGCCGTTGACGCATCCATTGACCCGGCCGAATGATGGCTGGCAGATGATCCCGCGTCTCACATTTCTCCTCCTGCTCGTCCTGAGCCTGGCCATCGGGCCGGTGCGCGGCATGGCGGCCTGCGGCGAAAAGGCGGACGCGAGCACCTGCCACTCGTGCTGCGCGGACCCGGCGGCGGCTTGCTGCACGGCATCCTCCGCACCAGTCCCGGCGACGCCGGCTCAAACCGCGCCGGCTGGCGATGAAGGCCGGCAGATGGCTGCGCCGGCGCTCACGCTCCTCGGCGTCGTCCCCGCTCCCGCCGCGGAGCGTCCCGCTTTCCACAAGCTGCAGGCGGCGCGGATGCCCGTGACTCCACGGCTCGCCCGCACCTGCATCCGGCTGATCTGAGAGGGCATTGAAACAGGCGTGGTGTGTCCACGCGCCTCGTGGCGGCATCCCATTTCCGGGAAGCCCCCTTCTTTCAATCCAACCCAACTCTCAGATTCATGAACCGAACTTTCCTCACATTTTTCCTTATCATCGCCGTCGGCGCGGCGACCGCAGCCATCGGCTGGCGGCTCGGCAGCCAGCACGCCTCCGGCCCCGCGTCGGGCGCCCCCGGCGAACGCAAGGTGCTGTTTTACCAGAGCCCCATGCACCCGTGGATCAAGTCCGACAAGCCGGGCAACTGCACGATCTGCGGCATGAAACTGGTGCCCGTCTTCGAGGGCGATCCCGTCAGTGACGCCACGGCGGAACCCGTGGTGAAGCTCAGCCCGCAGACCCTCGGCACGATCCAGGTGGAGACCACGCCGGTCGAGCGCAAGCCGCTCCGGCGCTTGATCCGCGTGGCCGGGCGCATCGACGATGACGAGTCGGCACACCGCCGGCTCTCGGCCTACGTCGAGGGCCGCATCGACAAACTTTTCGTCAACTACGTCGGCGCCGAGGTGACCGCCGGCCAGCCGCTCGCGTCGCTTTTCAGCCGGGAGCTGATCGTGGCCCGCAGCGAGTACAACATCGCCGCGCAGAAGCCGCCGTCCCGAGAGCGGGACAGCCTCATCGCCGCGAGCACGCAGCGGCTCCGCCGCTTCGGCCTCACGCCGGAGCAGATCGAAAAACTGCCGGGCCAGACCGGCGACACCTTTGAGATCGTCGCGCCGATCTCCGGCACCGTCGTTTCGCGCATGGTCTATGAAGGCCAGTACGTGAAGGAGGGCGACGTGCTCTTCGAGATCGCGGACTTCTCGAAGATGTGGTTCGTCTTCGCCGCCTACGAGCGCGACCTCGCTTGGATTCGCACCGGCCAGCAGGTCGATGTCACGACGCCGAGCGTGCCGGGGAAAGTCTTCACCGCGCCGATCACATTCATCGACCCGAACCTGATGATGGAGACGCGCACCGCCAATGTGCGCGTGGTGCTGGACAATCCGCTCGTCCCCGGCGCCGCCGGGCATCGGCGCGAGCTGCTGCACAAGATTTTCGCCGACGGGCGCATCCGCGTGGACACCGAGCCCGTGCTGGCCGTGCCGCGCAGCGCGGTGCTCTCGCCCGGCGGCGACGCCCTCGTCTATGTGGCGAAAGCGGAGCGCGAATACGAACCGCGGCGCATCACGCTCGGCCGCGCGGGCGATAATTTCTGGGAGGTGCTGGCGGGCTTGCAGGAAGGCGAGCGCGTCGTCACCGCGGGCAATCTGCTAATCGACGCGCAGGCCCAGCTCGACATGCCGTCGCACGGCGCGGCCCCACCGCAGACAGCCGCACCGCTCTCCGACCCGCAGCGTGCCGCTGCGGAAAAACTCTTCCTCGCTGCCTCCGCCGTCGCAGACGCGCTCGCCGCCGATGACCTGTCCGCTCACAACGAGCGCATCGAGGCGCTGCACACCACGGCGGTGGCCGCCGGCACGGAACTCGGCGCGCACGGCAAGCGGCTCTCCACCGTTGCCCACGTCGGCCCCACGAAAGACCTCACCGCCGCGCGAAAGCAGTTCTACCCGCTGAGCATGGCCGTGGCGGATCTCGCCGTGCAGGGCCGGCGGCAGCCCGGCGGAATCACGGGCGTGAAGATCTTTGAATGCCCGATGGCAAAGAGCGCCGTGCCGAGCGCGGAGACAAACCAGGGCCGCTGGGTGCAGGCTGGCGGGCCGCTGCGGAATCCGTTCTTCGGTGCTGAGATGCTCGAATGCGGAACGGAGGTCCGGCCGTGATTCCCGCTCTCATCGGGTGGGCGCTGCGCAACCGCTTCCTCGTCGCGTGCGGCGTCCTCGTCATCATCGCGGTCGGCATTTTCGAGCTGCGCCGCACGCCGGTCGATGCCATCCCGGACCTCAGCGAAAACCAGGTCATCGTCTTCGCCGACTGGCCGGGCCGCAGCCCGCAGGAGGTCGAGGACCAGATCACCTATCCGCTCTCCGTGAATCTCCAGGGCCTCGCCGGGGTGAAAACCGTGCGCGCCAATTCGATGTTCGGCTTCTCGCTGCTCACCGTCGTTTTCGACGAAAAGATCGACAACTACTTTGCGCGCACGCGCGTGCTGGAGCGGCTGAACTATCTCGGCGATCTGCTGCCGCAAAACGTCGTGCCCAAGCTCGGGCCCGACGCCACGGGACTCGGCTGGGTTTTCCAATACTACCTCGACGTGGACCCGGCGAAGACGCCCGACGGCGGCTACGACCTCGGGAAGCTGCGCTCGCTGCAGGATTGGTTCGTGCGCTACCAGCTCAATGCCGTGGCCGGCGTGGCGGAGGTCGCGAGCGTCGGCGGCTTCGTGCGGCAGTACCAGATCGAGGTTTCGTCGCTGAAAATGAGCGCGGCGGGTGTGTCGCTCCAGGAGGTCATGGAGGCGGTCGGGCAGAGCAATCTCAACGTCGGCGGAAAGGTCATCGAGGAGAACGGCATGGAGTTTGTCGTGCGCGGCCTCGGCCTCGTCAGCTCCGTGGGCGATCTGGAGCAGACCGTCCTCGGGCAGCGCGAAGGCACACCCATCTACCTGCGCGATGTGGCGACGGTGCAGATCGGCGGCGACTTCCGCCGCGGCGCGCTCGATGTGAATGGCCGCGAAGTCGTGGGCGGCATCGTCATCATGCGCAACGGCGAGAACGCCCGCGCCGTGATC
>JANOBH010000380.1:0-4712 GCA_031411535.1 Chthoniobacter sp.
CTCGCCGCCCACCCCGTTCTCGCGCAGCAGGCCGTTGATATTCTCGCGGGTGATGAAAGCCCGCACCGCCTTGAGATTGTGCCGCCAGTAGATCGGATCCTTTTTGATCGCCGCGATATTCTCCGCGCCGCCATCGAGCACGATCCCGCTCCAGTTGTTCTGGGCGAGGAGAAAGCGCGTATTTGCCTCCGTGTAATCCTCGACTCCGAACTCCACGAAAACCTTTCGCGCCACCGGCACATGCCGGAGAAGATGCTGCAAAATCCCGTCCTCTCCCCATTGCGAGTGAACCTGGAATTCATTCGCCGCCAACTCCGGGGAACCGGCCGCCGCAAGCTGCCGGGCCTCGATCCGCCCGATGGCCTCCTGCATCCGCAGGCCGACGCGCAGCAGGCGCGCGATGCCCTTCGCACACGAGTCCAACTGGCCGAGCCGGTCGTTCAAACGCTGAATCAAAGTCTTCATGAAGTCAGTCCCGGCTCACGGCAGCGAACGCACCACCGGCCCAAAGTAGAACTCGCGAAGCGCCTCCGGCCACCCTGCCTCGTCGTAGCCGAACTGCGCGAGGGTCAGGAAAAGGATGCGCTCGAAGCCGACGCCGAAGCAGCCGGTCTGGATGTAATCGCCGCCGGGAAACTTGATGTCGTACGCCTTTGAAAAATGCTCGGCGTGCATGTTGACCGACGCCACGGAGACGCTGTTGCCGGTCGTGGGGTTGATCAGCCGGAACTCGTATTTGCTCTGCTCCGAGCGCTGGAAGAACTGGAGCGCCGCGAGGTTGTCGGCGAAAAAGGGATCGTTCGCCGTCTGGATGACGCCCTGCATTTCAAAGTGGAGCAGGTACGCCTTGCACCACTCGATGCAGCCGGCCAGCCGTGCGCGGACAAACTCCGGCGAGCCGAGATAGATGATCTCGCGCATGCTGTATTCGTGGAGGCGTTCTAGGCTGTGGATGTTCGCCGCCTCATTGCGAAACATGCGGCCGATCATCGTGATCGCGACCGCCTGCCCGGGCGCAAAGACCTGGCCCTCGTACGACGGATACGCGTGCAGGCAGCCCGCAGAGCGGCACATGCATGTGGGGCGTTTCAGATGCTCCAGAAAGTCGAGCGCTTCGGCCGACGAAAGTTTCTTCGCGGCGGCAGAGATGTTGTCCGTGTCGGACTCCAGCACCGAGATGAAGTTTGCGAACTGCGGATAGTGCGAGAAGAACTTGCTCTTCTGAAGCGTGCCGAGGGAGATCGTGACGGGGTAGGTCACCTCCTCCGCACCCTCCTCCAGCGCGTAGTTTCGCAGGCTCTCATCGAGCCGCCGAAACATGCGCTGCAGCTTTCCGTGGAGTGAAAACACGCCCGGTGCGTGCTCGATGACTTCGCGCCTTTCCACGAGCTGCCGGAAGACATCGTCCTGGCAGGGCGCGGTCTCCGCGAGGCGGTCCGCCACATGGCTGGCTTCCTGCACCTTCCGGAGCGGACGCACCTTCCTCACGAGTTGCGCGACCTTTTCCTCAATAACCTGGCGGTCGGCCGTCTCGCGGACGGAAAGCTCCACCTGGCCCGCCGCGCGGTCGATGCGGAAGCTGAGGACATCCTCGCTCACGTAGCCGAGGAGGTTTTGAAGATTGTCCAAGTCCGCTTCGGCGAGGGTGGCGGGAAGGGAGACGGTGATATTCATGGCGGGCGCGCGGGCGGCTAGAGCAGACCCTTTTTCCCGAGCAGCTCCGCCACGCTCTCAAAGGAAGTCATGGCTGCGTATTCGTCGGCGTCGAACATCACGTCGAACTCCGTCTCGACGGCCGTGATCAGCGTGATCTGGACGAGCGAATCCCACGATGCGGTGGAACTCCGGCGGATGCTGGCAGGATCGGTCGCAGGCGGCAGCGCGAGGACGCTGATGAACACCTCGGCGAGTCTTTCGGTTGGGTTTTTCATGGATGATTCAAGTTTGCGGGCTGCACGTCAGCGGGCGGGATTCGCGGCCGGCTCCGGCGAGCAGCGCGCCGCGGCGCACGGCGTAGTCGTCGGCGAGGTTCTGAAATTTCAGCGCCCGGCCCGCGAGGTCGCGGACCCTGGTGAGCGCGACGACTGAATCGCCGCACTGGAAATGGCAGAGGCGATCCGTGATCTCCAGCACTTCGCCGGGCTGCCCGCGCCGCTCCGCAGCCACATGCGCGATTTCATCCACGCGGAAGAGCCGCCCCTCGCAGCCTATCGCGGGGAGCGGCAGGTCACTGCCGAAGGGATGAAACTGGAGGCTCCGGACAAAGCGCGACATTGTGGCGAAATCCCAGTCCAGCGACATCCGGCCGGCGTTCGGCGCGTCTTTCATCGCGAAGAAACTCCGCGCAGCACGGTCCTGCGGCAGCCGCTGCGCATCCCCGCGCAGGATGGCCGGCAGCGTCTTGGCGAAAAGCCGCGCGCCTTCCACGAGGCAGGTCATGATCAGGCGGATAGCTGTGCAGTCGCGCGGGATTTCAAAGCGCGTCTGGGCCACGATGTCGCCGCTGTCGATCCCGGCATCTACATGGTGCCATGTCACTCCGTGGGTCGTTTCGCCGTGAAAGATCGCCCAGGTCGGCGCATTCGAACCGGCATACTTCGGCAGCGGCGCGTTGTGAAAATTGATGAAGCCGCGGCCCGGCACAGCGATCAGCCCCTCTCGGATCAGTTGGAAATTGTTGATGCTGAAGATGAGTTCCGGCGCGAGGGCACGCATCTGCGAGAGGAACTCCGGCGCGTTGATCTTCGCCACGCGCGCCGACGGGAGCGCGGCGTCCGCGCAGAATTTTTCCAGCGCCTCCGTCGAGTCTGCGCGCGAGCTGTCGATGACGACGAACGCCAGCTCCCAGTCCGGCGATTCGGCGGCGATTTCCCGGAGGATGATCTGCGCGCAGTCCACGGCCATCTTCCCATTGCCGATGATGACGATCTTCTTACGGCTCATCCCAAAAAGTGTGCTGAAACTTTCAAAGCAATGTCATCCTGAGCGGAATTCCGTCGTGGGCAACGGCGGGACGGAACGGAGTCGAAGGACCCCGGCGATTCCGTGCGACGCGGTCCGTGAATCCGCGGGGATCGTTGCCTCCCCTCCTCCGCCCACTCGGCTGTCTCGCGGACTCGGCTCGACTGCGCTGCGCCCGCCTTTCCGCCTCCGCTCCGCTCAGGATGACACCGTGCTTTTGCGTTTCGCTCATCGCGTTAGGAAATCGGTCGCGCGCCATCTGCCGGAGCGACGGTCAGCTCGAATGTCTTGGGATCGTACCAGAGATCCGGGAAATGCCAGATGCGCTTGGCGAGCGGGCGCCGGCCGATGCACTTCGCCGGATTGCCCGCCATGACCATGCCCTCGGGGACATCGGAAATGACCGTCGCACCGGCGGCGATGAGCGCATTGTCGCCGATCGTCACCGGCCCGATGATTCGCGCGCCCAGCCCGATGAAAACGCCGCGCCCGATGACGAGGCGGCCCGCCTTCGGCAGATGCGATGAGATGTCGTGCGTGCCATTCGTGAAGACGCAATGCGAGGAGATGGCCGTGAAGGAACCGATGGACACTTTGCCGAAGGCGTAGATGGCAACGTCGTTGGAGATGTTGACGTGGTTGTCGATCTGGAGCGCGCCCATCAGGTGCAGAAAGCAATCGAAGCGGCGCCCCACGGCGACATTCTCACCCACCCGCGCGCCGAGCAGGCGCAGGCACCAGTTTTTGAAAGCGAAGTCGCGATACGTTGACGCGCCCTCGGGCGTGGCGAGTTCGAGGACCCGCCTCCAGAATTTGTTCCGGAACCATCTTTGGTTGAGCATGGCCTTCTAGAAATCGCCGAACGCCCGGCTGCTGCCGGTGAGCGGGCCGCGCAGCGCGGGATGCGTGCGCCGGAGCTGCGCGAGGTATTCCTCCTCGGGCTGGAGCGCCGCCTCATCCTCCGCGGTGAAATCCTCCGCGCGGACCCATGCCTCGCGCCGCGGGCAGAAACGCTTCACGATCCGCCCCGGATGCCCGACCACGATGCTGAGCGGCGGGACGCTTTTGGTCACCACCGTCCTCGCGCCGATCACCGAGCCGTAGCCGATGCTCACGCCTTTGAGCAGCGTCACGCCCTGACCGAGCCAGCAGTTCGGGCCGAGCACGATGGACTGATCCGTGACCGCGCCGCCCGCGAGGTAGGGCACAAACGGCGACTGGATGTTGTGATCGGAGCCGAGGAACTGGCAGTCGTTTGCGGTCAGGCAATAGTCGCCCAGGCGGATGTCGCGGCCCGTGTTGAAGTAATTCCGTCGCCCGATGAAGCAATGGTCGCCGATCGAGAGCGTGATGTCCGACGTCTCGCGGTTCATCGCGTTTATCAGCGTCTCCTCGCAAAGGATCGTGTCTCCTCCGATCTGCACATTCTTCCATCCATAGACCTGCACCGTGATGTCCACATACGAGCCGGGGCCTATCCGCGTGTGGCGCAGCGAGCGGAGCCGGCTTGCGCTCTGCGCCCGGCGGATCGATCCGGTAAGTCTGGCGAGAAGGCCGGTCATGCTTTTGAAAAGCGGCGGTTTTGGAGGACCGCGAGCGACTGGCGGGAAACGAGCGCGTCGTGCAGCAGCGCATTCTCCGGCGCAGCCCAGAGTTCGTCGGGAGCACGCTCCACCCAGCGCACAAAATCGTTGGGCGAGGGCGTGAATCCTGTTTCCAAGCCGAAGCATTTTTCCGCGAGGTAATAGGCG
>JANOBH010000381.1:0-2898 GCA_031411535.1 Chthoniobacter sp.
TAGGTGTGGACGCGGATGCCGCTCGGATGCGTGTGATCGTGCACGTTTCCCCCGAGATGCGGGCGGCGCTCGACGATCAGCACCTCGCGCCCGGCGTCCGCGAGCGTGCGGGCGATGACGGCGCCCGTCAGGCCGGAGCCCACGATCAGGTAATCGACCTTCATCAGGTCAGGCGCGGCGTGGTGCCGTGGGCGGCGACGATCATCGGCGGAAGCTAGGAACCGGGGCAGGGGGCAGCAAGGGCAAAGAGCGGCTGGTTTTGCTCTGGTTTTCACGCCGGGGGATTGCACATTCACCGGCCTGTGCCCGTTCCTCCCGACAACGATTTTTCCATCCTCAAGCTGATCCAGCGTGCCGAGGAGGCGGGCGGAGCGCGCGACAGCATCGGCAATTTCGAGACGCAGCACAGCCCGCGGCGCTGGGACGCCTCGCTCTACCGGCCGGTGGCGGATGAGGCGCTGCACCGCGAGTTTCCGCAGTGGCGCGGGAGCGTGGCGTGGCCGGAGGGAAAGCGATTCGCCGCATGCCTGAGCCACGATGTGGACATGGTGCAGATCGACAGCCGGTACGAGCTGGCGCGCACGATCGCGCTGCAGTTCCGCCACGCGCACGGGGCGGGGAAAAAGCTGAAACACCTCGGCAGTGCGGTGGGACTGCGCAAGGCGCCGCGGAAGTTCGACGTCTTCACGCCGTGGGTCGAGGCGGAGCAGCGCCACGGTTTCCGCTCGTCGTTCTTTTTTTTCCCGACGCGCGTCCGCGAGCGGCACTTCATAGACAACGTGTACCGCTGGGACGACCGCACGACGTATCGCGAGGAGACGTGCAGCGTGCGCGAGATCGCGCGGGACCTGCACCGGCGCGGCTGGGACATCGGGCTGCACGGGAGCTATCTGTCGCCGATGAGCTACGACATGCTGGCCGAGCAGAAGGAGGACGTGGAAAAGGCCGTGGGCCAGACCGTCGTCACCAGCCGGCAGCACAATCTGCATTTCGACGCGGCGCGGACGCCGGTGCTTTTGGAAAGGGCGGGGCTGAAGGTGGACTCGACGCTCGGCTCAAACCGCGACATCGGCTTCCGCGCGGGCACGTCGTATCCCTTTCGCATGTGGGACGCCGCGGCGCTCGACTGGCTCGCGCTGGTGGAAATCCCGCTCGTGCTGCATGACGGCGCGCTGCTGCGCCCGGACAATCTCGATCTTGATCTGGAAAGCGCGTTTGCGGTTTGCAAGACGGTCATCGATCGCGTGGCCGATACGCGCGGCGTGGTGACGCTGCTGTGGCATCCGGAGAAGGCGGCGCTGCCGGACTGGTTCGCGCTCTACACGCGGCTGCTTGCGTACATCCACGGGCAGAATGGCTGGGGCGCGTCGGCGCGGGACATCCACGCGTGGTGGGCGTCGGCCGGCATGGCGGGGCGGCATCACGGGATGATGGAGAAGCTGGCGGAGGGCGCGCGCTAGCATGTGCGGCATCTGGACTTTCTTCGGCGAGCGGCATGCGGAGGACCGGCTCGTGGACATCCCGCATCGCGGGCCGGACGGGCGCGGCGTGGAGCTTTTCACACACGGCGGCGCGGAGGTGGAACTGGCGCACTGGCGGCTGAGCATCCTCGATCTCTCGCATCGCAGCGACCAGCCGATGGCGTATCGCGACGGGCGCTACCATGTCGTTTTCAACGGCGAGATCTACAACTACCGCGAGCTGCGCGAGGAACTGGCCGCGGCGGGCTACGAGTTCCAGTCCGATGGCGACACGGAGGTGATTCCGGCGGCCTACGATCATTGGGGCGAAGATTGTCTCACGCATTTCCGCGGCATGTTCGCGTTCTGCCTTTGGGACCGGGAAAGGGGGCGGCTCTTCGTCGCGCGCGACCGTTTCGGCATCAAGCCGCTGTACTATTTCATCTCGGATCGCGGCATCGCCTTTGCCTCGGAGATCAAGCAGTTCGCGGGGCTGAAGGCTTTCCGCGCAAAGGCGAACTACCGGCGTGTCGTCGAGTTCCTCGCCTACGGTGCGCAGGATCACACGGCGGAGACGATGTGGGACGGCGTGATGCAACTGCGCGGCGGCCAGTGCGCGACGGTCGAGGCGGGGACGTGGAAGGCGCTGCCCGTGCGGCAGTGGTACACGCTGTGCCCGGCGGCGGAGTTTGAGGGCACGTTTGAGGAGGCGTCGGAGCGGTATCGCGAGCTGTTTTTGGAAACCATCCGGCTGCATCTGCGCTCGGACGTGCCGCTGGGCTCGTGTCTCTCGGGCGGCATGGATTCCAGCGCGATCGTGTGCGCGATGAACCGCATCCTTTCCGACAAAGGGCGCGGCGAAATCCAGAACACCTTCTCGTGCTGCTTCGAGGATCCGGGCTGCGACGAGCGGCCCTTCATGCAGGCCGTGGAGGATTTCACGCGCGTGAATGCGCACCGCATTTTCCCGAAGGGCGAGGACGCGCTGCCGGCGCTCGACAAAATGATCTGGCATCAGGACGAGCCGGTGAACAACGCCAGCGTCTTCTCGCAGTACTCGCTTTTCCAGCGGGTGAAGGAGGAGGGCGTGAAGGTGATGCTCGACGGCCAGGGCGGCGACGAACAGCTCGCGAGCTATCCGCAGTTTTTCGGGCCTCACCTGCTCGGGATGCTGTCGCGAGGCCAGCTCGCGGGCGCCATGCATGAGGCGCGCTGCTTCCGCGCGCTGCACGGATGGACGCTGCGCGACACGGCGAAAAGCCTCGTTTTCTGGTTCGGCCCCGACTGGCTGGGACAGGCTGCGCGCCGCCGCAAGCAGCGCCGCCAGCAACCGGCGTGGCTCGCGTGGCGGGAACTCGACGCGCGCGGGCTGGCGCTCGGCGGACCGTGGGAGGGCGCGGACGGCGGGCGCAAGCCGGCCACCACCGAATGGCTCTCG